>CAZBNM010000010.1:0-41010 GCA_964493495.1 uncultured Bacteroides sp. | reverse complement strand
CCGACTGCATCGAGTCGCTGTCCATCACCGGCACCGTCATCAAGAGCCACCACAATGTAGGCGGTCTCCCCGAGAAGATGAATCTCCGGTTGTGCGAACCGCTGCGCCTGCTGTTCAAGGACGAGGTGCGCGCCGTCGGCCGTGCTCTGGGCATGCCTGAGCATCTCATAACCCGACATCCCTTCCCCGGTCCCGGTCTTGCAGTGCGAATACTTGGCGACATCACACCCGAGAAAGTGCAAATCCTGCAGGAAGCCGACCATATTTTCATTCAGGGCCTGCGCGACAGCGGCCTCTATGATAAGGTATGGCAGGCCGGAGTGATTCTTCTGCCCGTGCAGAGCGTGGGCGTGATGGGTGATGAGCGTACATACGAGCGCGCTGTAGCACTTCGCGCCGTCACATCCACGGATGCCATGACTGCCGACTGGGCCCACCTTCCCTACGAATTCCTTGCAAAGGTCAGCAATGAGATCATCCGCAAGGTCCGCGGCGTAAACCGCGTATGCTATGACATCTCCTCCAAACCACCGGCAACCATCGAATGGGAGTGACCCTTTTCACACACACTTTCCAATGCGCCGTATATTGTTTTCGATGCAATATGCGGCGCATTGTTTTTCAAATATTTGCAAATTATGGGGGAATTATATATCTTTGCCAACACAGCGTGAACTGTTTAAAAAACTCACGTGTGTTTCTATTCTCAATCAAATAAACCTTGCCCATGAAGTACACGATTTCCTTCCTGTTTATTATGCTTTTGGCTATTCAGTCATTGGCCCGCGAGTTTAAATATACATATGAAGGCCAGACGCTAATCTATACCGTGCTCGATGAGGATGCAAAGACGGTTGAAGTGAGGAAAGAGTCCCTGTGGACAGGCGTCTTTGGTGATCTTGTGATCCCTGCCCTTGCCCAAGAGGAAGAGACCGGTGAGGATTATTCAGTAGTATCAATTGCCAATCAAGGGTTTAATAATTCCGTAGGAATGACCTCTGTTGTGATACCCGCTTCGATTACGAGAATTGGAACATCTGCTTTTGGGTCATGCGAAGGCCTTAAAGAGGTTGAGATTCCTAAATCGGTTGTAAGAATTGAATCGGGTGCGTTCGGGTCATGTAAGAATCTCTTGTCCATTGAAATTCCGGAGTCTGTCAGTTTTATTGGTGATAAAGTATTTATGTACTGTCTCTCTTTAAAGGAGATAAATGTTTCTGAGAGCAATGAATACTATGCAAGTGTTGCAGGCGTCTTATACGATAAGGCTATGCAAACTCTTATTTGTGCACCCGCAGGAATTTCCTCTGTTGAAATTCCGAACTCGGTGACAGTGATAGGTAAACAAGCATTATATTATTGTAAAGAACTGGGCTCTGTTGATATCCCGGATTCTGTGATTCAGATCGAGGAGGGTGCTTTCTGGGGATGTGAGAAATTGGGCTCTGTTAAGATCCCGAATTCTGTAGAGGAAATTGGGAAGTACGCGTTCTATTCTTGCTGCGGCCTTACTATGGTAGATATCCCTGCGTCGGTCCGTTCTATTGGTTATCAGGCATTCAATTGCTCCGAGTCGCTGATTGCTATAAATGTTTCCGATTCCAATCAGGATTATAAAAGCATTGGCGGTGTACTTTACGATAAGTCATTGACAACAATTTTATGTGTTCCCGCAATGCTTGAATCTATTGATATGCCTGAATCTGTGACTGTAATATCCCCTTACGCATTTTGGTGGTGCTCTAAATTGACTTCTGTTCAGCTTCCAAGCGCATTAAAGGAGATAGGTTGGTATGCTTTCATAGGATGTAAGAATTTAGAAAGCATTGAGCTGCCTGAGTCCGTCATATCGATTGGAGCAGCCGCATTCTACGATTGTGCGAAATTAAAAACTATCAAGATTCCAAGTGCAATTACATCAATTGATGGCGAGACTTTCCGTGGATGTACGTCTCTTGCATCTGTAGTAATTCCGAATTCTGTTGAGGTCATAAACTCCGGGGCATTTTACGATTGCTCTGCTTTGAAGTCAATAGATATACCAAATTCCGTTGCGAGAATTGAGGAAAAAGTTTTTTACAACTGTAAGAGTTTAGTTTCAGTAGTGCTTCCTGACCTAATTACAAGAATAAAGGCATCAACATTCTACGGATGCTCCAGTCTTAGGGACATCGAAATTCCAGAATCAGTTGAATATATAGAGACATATGCCTTTAGAAGCTGTACCGCTCTGACGGCGTTGGCAATTCCCAATTCAGTTATAAATATTTATCCTTGGGCTTTTTACGAATGTGAGAATCTTACTACAATTGAGATTCCTGCTTCGATATGGGATTTCGCAAATTATATATTGGCCAAGTGTGAGAAGTTAAGTGATATTTACTACTATGTAGACCGTCCTGCCTTCGGCCCATATGATATGTTCGAGGATCAGGTATATGATAATGCAATCCTTCATGTGCTTGAAGGCACTAAGGATGAATTCATGAGTCGTATGCCCTGGGATAGGTTTGTAAACATTGTTGAAGATAAGTCAGATGCCGGCATAGACATTCCCGTCGCACGCGATAGTTCTGAAATAGATTTCTCCAAGCCGGTTGAAGTATATACTCTCTCCGGAATCAAGGTAGGGGATTCCATCGAAGGACTTCTCCGCGGAATCTACATTGTGCGGCAAGGAAGCATAGCAAAGAAATTTGCCGTCAAGTAATCCTTGCGGCCCTGGCAATACCCAAAAATGAGTATTGACAGGGTCGCGGTTTATTGCTAACTTTGCTCCCGTTATGGGCTCGATACATCTTTATAAGCCTCATCACACGATGAGGCAGTTGATTCGCGACAATAATCTCCTGCTTATGGCCATTAGCAGGTTCAATATTGCTTTCGGCTTTGGCGAAAGCACTGTCTGTGATGTTTGCGCGAGCAACAATGTTCACACGGATACCTTCCTCGCCGTGTGCAATCTCCTTAGCGGAAATGATTTCCGCGATTTCGAGATCGATCTTCCCGAAATGATACGATATCTCGAGCGCGCACACTCCACTTTCCTTGATTACTCCTTGCCCCAGCTTCGTCACAAACTCATCGATGCCATCAATTATTCCGCTACCGACGAGGTGGCATTTCAGCTCATAAAGTTTTTTGATGACTATGTCGAAGAGGTGCGCAAACACATGCAGCACGAGAACGATGTGATTTTCACTTACGTCGCACGTCTGCTCGAAGGACATATCGATGAGAAATTCTCGATTTCAGATTTCTCGGTCAATCATGGCCATATGGCCACGAAACTGCGCGAGCTCAAGGACGTGTTCATTTACCACTATAAGCAGAAGGACAATACCCGGCTGAGTAGCGTGCTTTTCGATGTTATTGTCCTTGAGAAAGACTTCCTCAATCACTTCGAGGTCGAGCGTTCCATATTCGTGCCCGCGGTTGAAAAGCAGGAGGCAGGATTGCGCTCGAAGCTCGTTCCCGAGGGAGAGGCCCCATCCGAGGATGATGGCGATGCCACATCTCCGGCCGATGCGCTAAGCCCCCGCGAAAAAGACATTATCGTATCCGTCGCCAAGGGATGGGCCAATAAAGAGATTGCCGATCGGCTTTGCCTTTCCGTTAATACCGTCACCACGCACCGTCGGAATATCTGCGCCAAGTTGGGCATCCACTCCGCAGCGGGCCTGACGATATTCGCCATACTGCACCACCTCGTGAATCTTGAGGACGTCAATCCCCGGGCCGATTCTTGAGGAGTGCTCCCCCCCCCCGCGGTTACATATACGAATCCTTGAATCCAAGGAAATATAGCACGCCGTCCAGACCGATTGTCGAAATACTCTGCTCCGCGGTTGCCTTAACTTTGGGCTTCGCGTGGAAAGCAATCCCAAGTCCGGCCGTAGCAAGCATTGGCAGGTCGTTGGCGCCATCGCCCACGGCAATCGTCTGTGCAATGTCTATCTTCTCCACCTGTGCCAGAATGCGCAGAAGCTCGGCCTTGCGTCGCCCGTCCACTACATCGCCGATGTACCGGCCCGTGAGCTTTCCGTCCGGGCCCACCTCAAGCTCATTGGCATAGACATAGTCGAACCCGAAACGCTCCTTCAGATAGTTGCCGAAGTATGTGAAGCCACCCGATAGGATTGCCGTCTTGTAGCCCGTGCGCTGTAGCTGTTTCATCATCCGCTCCAGCCCCTCGGTTATGGGGAGATGCTCGGCAATATCCTGCATCACGCTCACATCAAGTCCCTTCAGCAGGGCCACCCGCTCGCGGAAACTCTCCGTAAAGTCGATTTCCCCGCGCATCGCACGCTCCGTAATAGCCTTCACTTCATCTCCCACGCCTGCGCGCATGGCCAGCTCGTCTATCACCTCTGTCTCGATAAGCGTCGAATCCATATCGAAGCACACCAGACGGCGGCAGCGGCGGAACACGTTGTCCTCCTGAAGCGAGATATCAAACTCCTCCTCGGCCGCCACCCGCATGAAGCGATCCTGCATCGCCTGCTTGTCCGAAGGATTGCCGCGCACCGAGAATTCCACACACGACTTCGACTTGGGATTCTCGTTCTCCCTCAGAGGCATGCGGCCCGTAAGACGCTTGATAGAGTCGATATTCATGCCCTGACGCGCTATTTCATCCGACACCAGCGCTATGTGTCGCGCCGTGAGTCGCCGCCCGAGTATGGTTATCACCCAACGCTGTTTTCCCTGGCGCTCCACCCATTCCTCATATGCCTCGATCGTAATCGGCGAGAAGCGGATCTGCACGTTGAGCTCCGAGGCCTTGAAGAGAAGATCCTTCATTATATTGCCGCTCACGTTAGCCTGCGTCTTGAAGAGTATGCCCAGCGAAAGCGTATGGTGAATGTCGGCCTGGCCTATATCCAGAATCTGGGCGTTGTAGCGCGCCAGAATCTCCGTTAGTGCCGATGTCACGCCCGGGCGATCCATGCCCGAGATATTTATCAGGATCAGTTCGAGATCTTTCATAGTCCGGTATTGTTTTTGTGGCATTTGTCGCAGCCGCCGGGTCCGTCATGCCGTGCGCACCCCGGACAGCCGTTGGTGCGATGTTCGCAGCAGTCGCATCCGTGATTCTTCTTGAAGAAGACGATACGGATGAAAACTCCCACAGCCACAGCTATGATTACATATACGGTTGAGAGTTGCCAGTTCATTTTTTTGACTTAAGTTTTTTTGCCAGTTTCGAAGGTGTAAGCTCTTCCGGATACTCCGAGAAAGGCAGCACACATCGGCAGCCTGCCGAATACCGGCTGCATCCGAAGGCCGTGCGCCCCTTCACGATATGGCCCTCGCCGCATTCCGGACAGGCGATCTGCTCGTATTTGCGGATAGCCGGAGCGCGTTTCGGCTTCTCTGCGCTCTTGCCTTCCTGCTCCGGTGAATTCTTGTCGCTGTCATTGCTTTTGGCCGTCCCCGTCTGGATGTGGGTGTCGGACTGGTCGCGGAGCACTGCCAGTACTATCTCGTGGATCATCTCCGAAAGTTCCTTTACGAAGGCCGAGGGCGAATACTCGCCGCGCTCGATTCGCCTGAGCTTGTTCTCCCATATTCCCGTCAGCTTCGCGCTTTTCAGAAGCTCGAAGTGTATGGTGCCTATAAGCTCCTTGCCGGCTTTGGTCGGTATCAGGTTCTTGCGTTCGCTCCGGATATATCCACGCTTGAAAAGCGTTTCGATTATGCTTGCACGCGTCGAAGGTCTGCCGATGCCGTTTTCCTTCAGGGCCTCGCGCAGAGTCTCGTCTTCGATATTGCGCCCGGCCGTTTCCATGGCCCGGAGAAGGGTACCCTCCGTATAGGGCTTAGGCGGCTGACTCGTTTTCTTAGCCAGCGAGGGAGTGTGAGGTCCGCTCTCGCCCTTGGTAAACACCGGGAGCACTCCGTCCTCGCCTTTATCGTCTCCGGCATCTTCGCTTTTATCCTTGTCATATAGAGTGCGCCAGCCCGGATTGCTTATTACCTTGCCCGATGCCTTGAACTCAAATTCTCCAACTTGGCCCAGAACTACAGTCTGCATAAACTCGCAGTCGGGATAGAATGCCGCGATGAAGCGTATCGCTATCAGCTGATAGAGTCTCTTCTCCTCGCTCGAAAGCCCCGCGGGATACTCTCCCGTAGGAATTATGGCATGGTGATCCGTCACCTTCGAATTGTCGAATACCTTCTTGCTCTTCGGAATCGGACCCGCAAGCACCGGTGCAGTCAAGGATGCATAAGGCGTCATCTTGCGCAGAATCTCAGGCACCTTCGGATAGATATCCTCGCTCAGATAAGTCGTATCCACACGAGGGTATGTCGTGAGTTTCTTTTCATAGAGCGACTGTATTAGTTTCAGCGTCAGGTCGGCGCTCCAGCCCCAGCGCTTGTTGCTCTCAACCTGCAGCGAAGTCAGGTCAAAAAGTCTCGGAGGAGCTTCCCGCCCCTTCTTCTTGCTCACGTCCGTAACCGTAAACGGCAGCGACGCAAGCTCTTCTACAACCTTCGCACCCGCTCCTTCCGTCTCGAACCGATCGCCCGTGTAGGTAAAGATCACATCCCGGTAGAGCGTTCGGAGTTCCCATGAGTCTTTGGGTACGAACTTGTCTATCTCTTCCTGTCGTTTCACGATCAGCGCCAGCGTCGGAGTCTGCACGCGTCCTATCGACAGCACCTCGCCTCGGCCCGCATATTTCAGCGTATAGAGGCGCGTGGCGTTCATCCCCAGTATCCAGTCGCCTATTGCGCGCGAAAGCCCCGCATAGTAAAGGCTGTCATAATTCTTCTGCGGCAACATGTTTGCCAGCCCGTCGCGGATGGCCTCGTCTGTAAGCGAGGAAGTCCACAGACGCATCACCGGGCAGTGCGCCCCCGCTTTCTTCATCACCCAACGTTGGATCAGCTCACCCTCTTGTCCGGCATCACCGCAGTTTATGATTTCGTCTGCACTCCGGAAAAGCGATTCGATGACCTGAAACTGCCGTTTGTAGCCCTCGTTCTCAATCAGCTTGATGTCGAACTTGTGCGGGATCATTGGCAGAGCGCTCAGGCTCCAGGCCTTCCAGCCCTTGCTGTAGTCGTGCGGTTCGAGAAGACAGCACAGATGGCCCACAGTCCACGTCACGGCCATGTCATTGCCCTCGAAGTAGCCGTCACGGCGTGTGGTGGCTCCTACGATCTGGGCTATGGTCTGCGCTACAGAGAACTTCTCGCACACGAATACTTTCATCTTGCGCCGCTTTCTACCTTGTTTCCCTTAGAGTTTCTTGGCCTCCTGCCAAAGGGCCTCCATTTCCTCGAGAGTCATGTCTTTTAGCTTGCGCCCTTGGGCCTTGGCTGCCTCTTCGATATGGTTGAAGCGCTTGATGAACTTCCGGTTCGTACGCTCGAGAGCATTTTCCGGATTCACCTTGTAGAGACGCGCCGCATTGATCACGCTGAAAAGCAGATCTCCGAATTCAGCCTCTATGTCTTCGGCCTTCCCGGATTCCACGGCGTCCTGGACTTCCGCGATTTCCTCGCGCACCTTCGCCCATACGTCAGCAGGCTCCTCCCAGTCAAAGCCGGCATTGGCCGCCTTCTCCTGCACACGGAAGGCCTTAACCAAAGCCGGAAGAGCGGCAGGCACACCGGCCAGAATCGAACGGTTACCGTCCTTTTCTTTCAGCTTTATCTGCTCCCAGTTCTGCTCCACCTCGTGCGCATCTCCTACATGCACCTCTCCGAAAACGTGCGGATGGCGGAAAATGAGTTTATTGTTGAGCGCATCTGCCACATCAGCAATGTCGAAGCTTCCCTTCTCGTCGCCTATACGCGAGTAGAAAAGCACGTGAAGGAGCACATCACCGAGCTCTTTGCGGATTTCTTCATCCTTTCCCTCGAGAAGGGCCTGCGCCAGTTCGTACGTTTCTTCGATGGTGTTCGGGCGAAGGCTCTCGTTGGTCTGTTTGGCATCCCACGGGCAGTGCACCCGGAGTATATCCAGTGTGTCAAGGATTCGGCCCAGGGCCTCCAGTTGTTCCGCGCGGCTGTGGCGCGGTGTGTAGTCGTAGGTTATTTCAGGTTTCATTTCTGTGTCTTGTAGTTTTCGATTCCGCTCTGAAGCCATTCCAGGAAAGCGTCGATGCTCTCGTCATAGGCGCGTGGCGCGTTCAGCGGACGTCCCTGATTGTCCAGAAGCACATAGTAGGGCTGCGAGTTGATGTCAAATTTATATCTTTCAAGATAGCTCCACTTGTCGCCGACCGTGCGGAGCGTCACTGTCTTCCCTCCTTCTTCCACACGCATCGGCTCCGGGAGCGCCGTCTTGTCGTCAACCATGAGTTTTATCATCACGTAGTTGCCTTCGATCATTTCGCGAACGGCAGGCGTGTCGAAAACCGCTCCCTCCATCTTGCGGCAGTTCACACATGCATAGCCCGAGAAGTCCAGAAGCACCGGCAACTTTTTCTCGGCCGCCACGGCCATGCCTTCCTCAAAGTTGTCGTATTCCTTGAATTCACCCCCGTAGAGGTTGAAGTCCTGCGTATAGAGCGGCGGTGCAAACGCACTGATACCCTTGAGTGGCGCGCCCCACATGCCCGGCAATAGATACACGGCAAAGCTCAGCGAGCACACAGCAAGGAAGAAGCGGAAAATGCCGGTCCGTTGTGTCCCGGGTTCCACATCATCGTGCGGGAAATGCAGTTTCCCGAGAAGATACATCCCCAGAAGCACGAACAGCACTATCCATATGGCCAGGAAAATTTCACGGTCGAGAATGCCCCAACCATACGCAAGGTCGGCAACCGAGAGAAATTTCAGCGACAGGATAAGCTCAATGAAGCCAAGCACGACCTTCACCGTGTTCAGCCACGACCCCGAACGCGGCAGTTCCTTAAGCATCGAAGGGAAGAAAGCGAACAGGCCGAAAGGAAGCGCCAGTCCCAGAGCGAAACCGCCCATACCCATCAGTGGCCCCATGATTTTACCCTCGGCGAAGGCTTCCACAAGCAACGTGCCTATGATAGGGCCGGTGCACGAAAAGCTCACCAGCACCAGCGTGAAGGCCATGAAGAATATGCTCATCACTCCCGTGGTTTTTTCTGCCTTGGCGTCCATGGCATTGCTCCATTTTTCCGGTAGGGTGATCTCGAATGCGCCTAAGAACGATAGTGCGAAAACTACCAGTATCATGAAGAATATCACGTTGAAGACAGCACTCGTTGCAATCTCGTTCAGCTTGCCAGGCCCGAATATAAGCGTGATTACGATTCCCAGAAGAAGGAAGATAACGATTATGCTGAGCGCATAGCACACTGCATCCGCTATCGACCGTCTCCGGCTCTTCTTACCCTTCAGGAAGAAACTCATCGTCATCGGAATCATTGGCCACACACAAGGAGTAAGCAGTGCAACCAGGCCGCCTAAAAATCCGAATATGAATATCAGGATATACGACTGCGAGCTGCTGTGTGTCTCCGTCTCCACCGGTGCCCACCATTGCTCCACAACTTCACGGGGCACGCTTCCCGAGCCTCCTATGAGTTTCGCATGTCCTGCCATGGATTTTTCATCAGCTGCGGGATCATCCTCCGATATCGTTGTTTTCACCGTTCCGAAAGGCAGCGAGAATTCATAGCGAGAGGGCGAGATGCAGGCCGTGGCGCTGCAGCTCATGTAGCCTACCTCGCCGCTTATCGTCGCACCGCTCACGCCTTCCTCAAGCTCGAAGCGACGGCTTAACGTGAATGTGCCCGTAAGCCAGGGAAGATTCAGCTGCATTATGGCATCGAAGTTTGTTTCAGCCACCTGCGAGCATTCCGCCGGCTTGTCGGCATCAAGCACTTTCACACCCTTGGTGGGATTGATGGTGAGGGTAGTGGGGTCGGGCACCGCTGCTTTCTCGTCATACTCCGGCATTACCGTGCCATAGACATGCCAGCCCTCTTCGACCGTACCGGTCACCTGCAGGATTCCCTCCCGCTCGGAGATTTTCTGAATCTCAGCACTCCAGTCCACATGAGTGCTCAACGCCTTCTTGCCCCAAAGGTTGGGAGCGAGCGTAGTGAATGCCAGAAAGAAGATAAGAGCCCATAGAGGGCGCTTTGGGTATATTGTTGCGGTTCTCATGGATTATTTCTTGTATTCTGGAACCTTCGTCGTGAATGTCTCTGTTTTGGGAGGACGGCAGTTCTGGTTGTCGCAGCTCATGAAGCGCACCTTCACACTCACCTTCGCCTTATCCGTCGGACCGGTGAGCTTGAATTTCTGCTTTATCTCGAAATTGCTCGTCCATTGCGCCAGTTTCATCCCGAAGAGTGGATCATTTATATCCTGCGCTTCGGGAGTCGCAATAGCCTTCCCTGTAAGTTTCAGCCCTTCGCATCCTCCGAAATCAATCTCGGTTGCGATAGGACCCCCTTGGGGCAGTTCTGTCCCGTACACGTGATTTCCCTCGGCAAGCAGACAACGAACGATTATCGTTCCCTCGGTCGGAGAACTCATCCGCACGAATGTTCGCCATCGGACCGGTGCATCGCTCTGGGCCGAAGCTGCCGCAAAGAATAGGGAGCACAGGATTATTGCGAAAATTCTCAATCCCGGCCTGAGGCTTGTATTTGTTTTAGTCATATTCGTTTCTTGTAAGTTTCAGCCTACAAAGATACGAAAATATATCCTTCAAATCAAGCCCCTCGCCCGGTCATCGAGGTCCGAGCGTAAGCACCGAACATTCATCCGAAAGCTTTCCGGCCAGGGCTGCCAGTTCATACGCCGTAACTGCCCGTATTGCCTCCGAAGTTTCCTCCCATGTAGATGGTCGTCCATGGAATAGCGTGGCACGGGCGGCCCCGAGAATACGGGTCTCGCTGTTTTCGCCAGCTATAAGCAGCTGGCCCATATATTGCTTTTTTGCAGCTTCCAGTTTACGTGCACTGATTTTCCCATCCCGGACGGATGCGAAGACTTCCCCGCAAAGTTTTCGGCATAGCGTTGAATCCTCCGGATCGCATCCGTAGTAGACACACAGCGCTCCACCACCGGCATACATCGCTGTAGACGCATCAACCGAATATACCAGACCTCGGCGTTCTCGCAGTTCCACGTTCAGCAGCGAATTCATTCCCGGACCGCCGAGTATATTTGCCAGTAGAGCCACAGCGTGTCGGTCATCACCGTAGATGCCCGAAACACGTGTCCCAAGCACCGTGTGAGCCTGATGGCTGTCAATCTTGCGTAATATGTCGAACCCCGGTGCTGCGTTCAGTACTATATCCGGTTGCTGCTCCCGCACGGCGCCATCCGGTACATCACGGAAGTATTTTTCTACGATATGGCGTATGGCTCCCAGTGGACGGCTCCCGCAATAGAATACCACCATATTGCGGCGCACATAGTGGCGTCGGAGATAGTCCCGGCATATTTCCGGTGTGAATCCCGCAAGACTCCCGCGTGAGCCCAGGATGTTGTGGCCTATCGGCGTCCCGGAAAACATCATGTCTTCGAACTCATCGAAGACTGCTTCCGAAGGCGTATCGAGATATGAGTCGATTTCATCGCCCACAACTTCGCGTTCCTTCGCCAGTTCCTTCTCAGGGAAACGCGAGTTCACGATAAGGTCTCCCACAAGTTCGGCCCCGCGGGCTTCCTCGCCCGCAGGAAATACGGTATATACAACCGTCTCTTCTTTTGTTGTATAGGCGTTAAGTTCACCGCCCACGGCCTCCATCCGGTTGATGATATGCCAGGACGAGCGTCGCTCCGTCCCCTTGAAAATCGTGTGTTCCACAAAGTGCGCAAGTCCCTCGCGGCCGGGGCCGTCATCGGCACTTCCGGCTCGCACGGCAACTCCCAGCACACCTGCAAGCGCTCCGCTTCGGTGACTGTACACAAGCCGTAAGCCCCCCGACAGCTCTTCTACTGCGATTTCCTCGGGTTTCCTCATGCGTCTTTCCAGTCCCCGTTCGCTTTGATGAGTTCAATTAGCCTCGGAAGTGCTTCCGCTTCAGGAATGTTTTTGGCCACGCATTCCTTACCCTTATAGAGACTCACGTGTCCGGCTGCCGCTCCTACATACCCGTAATCTGCATCTGCCATCTCCCCCGGTCCGTTCACTATACAGCCCATTACGCCGATCTTCAGCCCCGTGAGATGCGAGCAAGCAGCCTTGATGCGGCCAAGTATGCTCTGCAAGTCGAACAGAGTTCGCCCGCAGCCCGGACATGCTATGAATTCTGTCTTCGTGATGCGCGTACGCGTGGCCTGAAGAATTGTCATGGCTATGCTCCGGCGCTCCTCTTCGCTTAGTCCGGGTGCCTCAAGCCATATGCCGTCGCGATAGCCTTCAAGAAGTAATGCCCCGAAGTCTGTGGCCGCCGCAAGACTCACTTCCTCGAGATTCATACTTGCTGGATAGGCCAGACGTATTATCACCGGTCGTTTGTCTTGTGCTCCGAGTGCATCGATCTGTGCTCTCACATCCCCGATGCGGTTATCGTGCGAGGAACTTATTACGATTACATCGTCTCCAAGATCTTCGCCCTTGAAGTCCACACCTTCCACAGCAGGTACCTGGCCCCCACCGATCATTCCTACTGCAACTGATTCGCGCCGTTCGCCGTAGTTTCGGCCTTCCCTTGCGCCGGGCCCTTCGATACGGGCCGCGCCGGCTATTTTATCTATGTGTCTTACCAGCTCACGGGCCACAGGCAGCTCCGCCTCCGGTGCTTCGCTTAAACTTACACGGATCGTGTCGCCAAGTCCGTCAGCAAGCAGAGAGCCTATGCCCACAGCCGATTTTATACGCCCATCCTCGCCGTCGCCCGCCTCGGTCACACCCAAGTGCAACGGGTAGTTCATCCCTTCATCCGTCATTGCCTTTGCAAGCAGGCGCACCGTTTCGGTCATTACAACAACGTTCGAGGCCTTGATGCTGATTACGATGTCGTTGAAGTCTTCCTCTCGGCAGATACGCAGGAATTCCATAACCGATTCAACCATCCCCGCAGGGGTGTCGCCATAGCGGCTCATGATTCGGTCCGACAACGATCCGTGGTTCACACCAAGCCTGATTGCCGTTCCGTGCTCGCGGCATAGCTTGAGGAAGGGGACTAACTTTTCGCGTATCTTCTCGATTTCGGCTGCGTACTCTTCATCGGTGTAGCTAAGTTTTTTGAACGTACGTCCGGGGTCCACGAAATTGCCCGGATTGATGCGCACCTTCTCCACCTCTTCGGCAGCGGCAAAGGCAGCTGCCGCATTGAAATGGATGTCAGCCACAAGCGGTGTCATGATGCCCTGGGCTCGCAGCTCCCGACGGATATTGCCGAGATTCCGCGCATGCTGCACGCCCTGGGCAGTAAGGCGCACAAGATCCGCTCCTGCCTCGGAAATACGGCGTGCCTGTGCTACACTCGCTTCCGTGTCCAGCGTAGAGGTATTGGTCATCGACTGAAGACGCACCGGCTCCGTGCCTCCGATGGCCGTGTTCCCTACAGGTAAACGTCTGCTCGCTCGGCGCTCGTAATTATATCTTCCCATGACTCAAACCTTGAATTTCCAGTCCGAGAGGGCGCCTAATTCCTCGTCCGCCTTTACAACCTTCCGGGAGAGCTTCGAGCAGAAATCAGCATAGCGTGTGGCCACCGACGCATCCCCTAATGCCAGTATCCGCACCGCTAAGACTGCAGCATTGGCCCCGGCGTTGATGCCTACCGTGGCAACTGGAATCTGTGGTGGCATCTGCACTATCGAGCATAGTGCGTCCACGCCCGACAGCGTCGATGCAATAGGCAGACCTATCACCGGCAGCGGCGTCAGTGCGGCGATGACACCGGGAAGCGCAGCGGCCATTCCCGCTGCAGCGATTATCACCTTGATTCCGCGCCCGGCAGCTTCGCTTGCGAATTTCTCAACCTCGCGTGGTGTCCGGTGCGCGCTTAGTGCGTGCATCTCAAAAGGTATTTCCAGTTGCTCAAGTATATCTGCGCTTTTGCGAAGGATGGGAAGATCCGAAGTACTTCCCATTATTATGCTGACTAAAGGTTTCATAGCCTCATTTTTTATAGATGTTTCAGTTGTGTGTGATTCTACGGGATGCTCATGAATTTAATGCCGGAGTCCCTAAAAACGCCAGTAACCCGAACTCAATCCCGCTTCCAAGCAGCGCCCCCGCTGCCGTCTGTCCAAGCGTATGATGGCCCAGAATCAGTCGCGCTGAAGCCATACAGCCCAAAAGTACGATTGCAATGGTCACGACAGTCATCGCGTCAACCACAAACAGCCCGCGCCATGCCATCCAGAGGATGGCTCCGGTCAGACCTCCCAGCCCCGACGTGTGTGCGCTGATCTTCCACCAGTGTGTGATGAGCATGCACAGCGCCGTCACGAGCGCCGCGCCTAAGAAAAAAAGCAGAAGCCACATCGGCGCATGCAGCGTGTACACATACAGAGCCGCTCCTATATAGCACAATGTTGTTCCAACAAAAGGCAAGGTGCGTTCGTCAGGATTCGAAATCGACGTATCCGACACTCGTCCGATTTTCATCAGCACGAAGATCAGAAGCATCGGCAGAAGGCACGTGATGAAGAAGATCCCTAAAGTCGATCCCAGACGCGTCGATACGGGAAGCACCACAAGGCCCGTAAGAGTCATGGCTGTTATCATCCCTATGGTCGGTACGAGCATTGGCGAGAATACATCGCTCAGAATATGCGCCGCCCGTAGCAGCCCTTTATTGTCGCTTGCCGGAGTGGGGGAGGAGATGGCCTTGATTTCTTCGTCGGTCATTTTTATTCTTTCTTTGTCTAAGTGTTGTGTTTATATCTGCAGCCCTCTAAAATGTCTTCCGGAGACGTCCTACCGGAATCCCAAGCCGCTCACGGTATTTGGCTACCGTTCTTCTTGCAATGTCATAGCCCTTCGCCACCAGTGCATCCTTCAGAGCCTCATCGCTCAGCGGACGCCTCTTGTCCTCGTTCTCGATAAGGCTGCGGAGAGCTTCGAGGATTTCATGCGTCGAAGTGTCAGCCTCCGCTTTCGGCCGTTCGTTGAAGAATAGTTTTAGAGGATAGATGCCGTGCGCGGTCATGACATATTTGCCAGACGTCGCACGCGAGATTGTCGATATGTCCAGTCCCGTATCTCCCGCGATATCCTTCAGTATCATCGGTCGCAGGTCCGTTGTCTGGCCGCTCGTGAAGAAGGCTGACTGGCGTGCAACGATTGCTTCCATTACCGACACCAGCGTACGGCTCCTGTCTCCAAGCATCTTTATGAACAGGGCCGCGTCATCGTGCTTCCGGCGGATGAATTCCCGTGCCTCCTGAAGTCGCTGACCGGCTGCCCCTTTGGGGCTGCCCGCCCCCGCGCCGGGCGGCGCCGGTATGAAGTTCCGCTCGATTGCCAGCTCTGGCGTACGGCTTAGCAGCGTAATCACGAAAGGCCCGTCCACGCCATGTCGCTCAACCGCGAAATCCGGTATGATGTGGCTTGCCCTGTCCGCTGCCGCGCTTCCCCCCAGCAGCGCCCCCGGTTTGGGATTTAGGCCCTTGATCAGTTCAAGAGCTTCCTGAACCGTCTTGCCGTCCACGCCAAGACGGCCCGGCAGTTTGTCGAAATGATTCTTGGAAAACAGATCGAAGTTATCGGCGATAATCTCTCGCGCAGCACGTTGCGGAAGGCTTTTATCCATTCGGTCAAGCTGAAGGAGCAGACAGTCGCGAAGATCAACGGCTCCAATGCCGGCGGGCTCCAGTGTCCGTATCTTTGCGAATACATCCCGCATCTTGCCCATGTCCGTATCATGGCCCTCGGCGGCTGCGATATCCGCGGCGATAGCCGTAAGTGTGCGCGGCAGATAGCCGTTATTGTCCAGATTCCCGACTATGTATTCCGCAATCATCCTTTCCTCGTTGTCCAGATCAAGTTCGCTTAGGCGGGAAGTCATCACCGCATTAAGCGAGCCCTCATCAGGTGCGTCAGCCTCGACTATACTCACCGGGTCGAAATCAGGATTCGCATGCCCCCTGCGCGCACTGTATTGCTGCTCGTAGAAAGGCACCTCCTCGCTGCTCCCGTAGTCCGCTCGTTGCAGTTCCTCCGCGCTCTCCGCAAAGTCGCTGCTGTCGACATCGGCCCCGTGGTCCACGACCTCCAGAGCCGGATTGTCGTCGACCTCACGTCGCACTTCGTCCTCCACCTCAGGCGCAGACATCTCCAGCAGACGCCCGAACATCACCTGCTGCGGCGACAGTCTTTGCTGGAGTTTTTGCTCTTGTGTGAGCCTTAGTGAAGTCTCTTCCATCGCTCAGCCCGCGGTGTGCTCCCGCGAAGTCTTCAATAGAACTTCTTGAATCCCATTATCTCCTTCATCTCGGCCAGAGTCTTCGAAGCGCGCTCGCGCGCTTTCTCCGCCCCGGCTTTCACCACCCGCCCGATATAGGCATCGTCGTTGGCGATATCCGTGATGCGTTCGCGAATCGGAGTCGTCACAGCTAAGATGTCTTCCGCAAGCTGCTTTTTCAGGTCGCCGTAGCGTATCGAGCAGTCCGCATACGCATCCCGGAAATGCTTCACCACTTCCGGCGTCGAAGTCAGCTCCAGTAGCGTGAACAGGTTGGCAACCGGTTCGCTCATCGGCGAATTCGGTTCCTTCGGGCCCTCGTCCGTCACAGCACGCATCACCTTCTTCCGCAGAGCCTTCGGCTCGTCGATCAGATAGATGCAGTTACCCTCGCTTTTGCCCATCTTGCCCGAGCCGTCCAGTCCCGGCACCTTCACCGGCGCACCGCCGAAGTCAAAGTCCGTAGGCTCCGGGAAGAAATCAACACCGTAGAACGAGTTGAAGCGGCGTGCGAACCGTCGTGTGAGTTCCAGGTGCTGCAGCTGATCCTTGCCCACAGGCACCTTCGTGGCCTTCTGTATCAGGATATCAACAGCCATGAGCGTCGGGTAAGTCAGCAGCCCGGCATTTACGCGCTTGTTGGTCTCGTTTCCGATTATCTGCTTCTCGAATGCCTCGTCATCGTCCTGGCCATCTGCGCTTGCAGTGATGCCCAGAGCCTTGCGGGCCTTGTCCTTGAACGACGGCGTACGCATCAGCTCGCCCACACCAGCATGCATGTTCATCAGAAGGTACATCTCCGAAATTTCCGGAATATCACTCTGCACGAATATCGTTGCCTTTTCCGGGTCTATGCCCGCTGCAAGATATTCCGCAAGTATGCTCTTCACGTTCGCATGCAGCTGTTTGGGATCCGGGTGCGTCGTCAGGCTGTGAAGGTCTGCCACAAAGAAGTTGCAGTCATGGTCGTCCTGAATCTTCACGAACTTGCTCAGCGCACCGTAGTAGTTGCCTAAGTGCAGGTTGCCCGTCGAGCGGATACCGCTCAGTACTATTTCGCGTTTGGGTGTCGTCTGTATATCGCTCATTGTTGTCTGTTTCTCTTTGATTTTCTCTTTTTCGGCCACGAATCAGCGCTTGCCGCCTTTCTTCTGTTGTGCGCGCAGCGCTGCCTGCTGCTGGCGCTGTGCCTCCTCCAGACGGGCCATGAAGCCCGTCTTCTTGCGAGGCTTCTTGGCGTTGGCAGCCATCTCGGCACGCACCTTGTTCTCATCCACGAATTTACGCGTCAGCCATGTCTGCAGGATCGTTATCAGCAGGCTCAGGAAGTAGTAGTAGCTCAGGCCCGAGGCATAGTCGTTGAAGATGAACAGGAACATCACGGGCATCGCATACGACATCACCTTCATACCCGGCATTGATTGGCCCCCGGGCTGATTCTGCATCGATATGTGCATGTAGATGATGTTCACAGTCGTCATCAGGAGACAGAACAGACTCACGTGATTGCCATAGAACGGGATCGTGAACGGCAGCGTAAGGATCGAATCCGGAGCCGACAGATCGTGTGCCCACAGGAAGCTCTGCCCGCGGAGCTCGATAGCCGACGGGAAGAACGAGAACATTGCAATCAGCACCGGCATCTGAAGAAGCATCGGCAGGCAGCCCGACATCGGGTTTGCCCCTGCCTTGCTGTAAAGCTCCATGGTTTTCTGCTGGCGCAGCATTGCATTCTCATTTCCCGGATACTTCTCGTTGATTTCCTTGATCTCCGGAGCCAGTACACGCATGCGCGCCTGACTCTTGTAGCTCTTGAATGTGAACGGGAAGAGTATCAGCTTGATAAATACCGTCAGGAGGAAGATTATCAGACCGTAGCTCGAAATGAAGCGGCCGAGGAAGTCAAACACCGGGATGATCAGTATCACGTTCACCCAGCGGAAAATACCCCACCCAAGAGGGATGAGACGCGTCAGCGACAGATCCTCGTCCGGGCATATCTTGTCCTCAAGCTTCGACAGCAGAGGATAATCGTTCGGCCCGAAATAGAAGTCAAAGCGAGCTGCCGTTCCGTCGCCCGTCGTGTATGGAAGCGATGCTGCCATGCTCATGTCCTTCAGGTATTCCTTGTTGTCCTTCAATGGCGAGGAAATCAGCAAGGCCTGCGTGAAAGGATCCTGAGCCACAAGCACCGACGAGAAGAACTGGTTCTTGAACGCAACCCAGCGCACCTTCCCGTTCAGGTCCTTCTTGGCGTCTTTCGCGTTGCTCAGCTCGTCTGGGCTGTCCCCTAAGTATTTGTACATGATCGATGAGTTGCGCTCCTCGAAGGTCCGGCCCTGCTCGTTGCGCACCATCTTCTGATGCCAGTCGAAATCTATGCTTGCAGTACTTGCCGGCAGTATTTGCGACATCCCCTTCTGCACGATTTCCATCCCCACCAGATAGCTGTCCGGCTGCAGTGTATAGCGCACGCCCCAGCTTGCACCTGCGGCCGGCTCCAGCGTCAGCATCACGGCTGTGTCGCTTTCCGCCGTCACGTTGAAGTTGAAATCACGCGTGTCGATACGCTGGTCCGCCGTATACAGACGGAAAGAATAGCTGTCCGTCTCGGGAGTGAATAGCTTTACGAGCGCCGTGTCGCCGTGTACTTCCGAACGGTATTTCTTCAGAGTCACCTCGCTCACCATCGCGCCCTTCGTGTTTATCTTCACCTGGATAAGTTCATTCTCCAGTGTCAGCTCCTTTCCTTCGCCTCCCAATTGGCGAGCGAAGCCCTGATACTTGGCCGTACGGTCAATGAAATTGCGCACCGCCCGCACGGCTTTCAGCTGTGCCGGGCCCTCAAGCACGGTGCGTCCGCTCAGCAGCGAACACACATCCGTGGACGTGCTGTCTGTCTTTACCGTACCTTCCAGACCTCCCTCGGCGCTGTACTGCAGATTCAGTTCCTTGTCCGAGTAGCTGTAGCGGCCTTCGCTTTCTGTGCCCGTATTGCGGATTGCGCTCACAAGTGCCGCGCTGTCTCCGGGGGCGAAAGCCAGCAGCTCCGCTGGCGTTTCCGTGGCCAGAGCCTCTACATCCTGAGACCCTTGAGGAGCTGCATCCTCTTTGGCCGACTTGTTGAGATACATGAAACCGAACATCACGGCCGCCATCAGCAGTAGTCCGGTAAGTGTGGATTTATCCATTTATTTTTAAGGTGAATGTGTTAGCGATTGGTTCTGTCTTTCATTTCTTTTCAGCCGCTTTTTCATCATGGTAGGAAACAGCAGCCTCCATGAACGACCGGAAAATCGGATTGGGCGATAGCACCGTCGAGGAGTACTCCGGATGATATTGCGTGCCAATATACCAGCGCTTCCCCGGAATCTCAACCACTTCCACAAGCTTCGCATCCGGATTCTCGCCCACACAGGACATCCCGGCCGCCTCGAAACGCTCGCGGTAGTCATTGTTGAACTCAAAGCGGTGCCGGTGACGCTCGCGGATATGTTTCGACCCATAAGCCTCTGCCACCTTCGAGCCTTCCCTGAGCTCGCAGTCGTAGGCGCCGAGACGCATAGTGCCTCCCATGTTCGAGATGCTTTTCTGCTCCTCCATAAGGTCTATCACGTTATGCGCCGTCTTGGGATCCATTTCCGTCGAATTCGCATCTCCCAGACCCAGCACATTGCGCGCGAACTCTATCACCATGCACTGCATCCCCAGACAGATTCCGAAGGTCGGAACATCGTGCTCGCGACACCATTTCAGCGCCACGAATTTGCCGTCTATCCCGCGCTGCCCGAATCCCGGAGCGATTATCACACCGTCCTGATTGCCCAGTTTCTCCTCCACGTTCTCATCGCTGAGCTTTTCCGAGTGCACGTAGGTCAGATTCAGTTTCCGGTCGGCATATGTGGCTGCGTGAAGCAGGCTCTCGCTGATACTTTTGTATGCATCCTGAAGCTCTACATACTTGCCCACAAGTGCTATGTTCACAGTCTCCGTCGCATGATCCATCTTGTAGATGAAGTCAAGCCATGGTTTCATGTGTGGCTCGCCCTCGGGCGTAACATTCGTCTTGCGAAGAACTATTTCATCCAGGTGCTGCTCATGCATCTTCAGAGGCACCTTATATATCGAGTTTACGTCGATACTCTGAATCACGGAATCAGGCGCCACATTGCAGAACAGCGCGATCTTGCGGCGCATGTCGGTCGGAATATCCTTTTCCGTGCGCAGGACAAGTATATCCGGCTGGATGCCCAGCTCCTGGAGATTTTTCACAGAGTGCTGCGTGGGCTTCGTCTTTAGTTCCTTGGCTGCCGCGATATACGGCACATATGTCAGATGGATGCACAGGCTGTCGCTCCCCAGTTCCCACCGCAACTGTCGCACGCTCTCAAGAAAAGGCAGCGATTCGATATCGCCCACGACGCCGCCGATTTCCGTGATTACGAAGTCGTAACGCCCCGTTTTTCCCAGGAGCTTCACGCTCCGCTTGATTTCGTCCGTGATGTGAGGCACGATCTGCACCGTCTTCCCTAAATAATCTCCGCGGCGCTCTTTGTTGATCACATTCTGAAACACGCGTCCCGTCGTCACATTGTTCGCACGCGACGTGTGCTCGTTCATGAACCGCTCGTAGTGGCCCAGATCCAGATCGGCTTCGTGCCCGTCCTCGGTCACATAGCATTCCCCGTGCTCATACGGGTTCAGTGTGCCGGGGTCCACATTTATGTAGGGATCGAACTTCTGGATTGTCACCCTGTAACCGCGAGCCTTCAGAAGGCATGCAAGCGATGCCGAAATGATGCCCTTTCCCAGCGACGACACTACGCCGCCCGTCACGAATATGTACTTGGTTTCCACGCGTTTCTATTCTTGTTTCTTTATCCTTGCCTATGCAGACAACAAAATTACCTGCAAAAATACGAAAAAATACAGCCTTAATCAAGCCCGCACCCAAAATTCAGGAAAATTTCCCGCTTTTTGCCCTTCGGGTTTCAATGAGTCGGACGCTTGCGCACCGGATCGCACGTCAAGTCCACGCCTAACTTCTTGAATATCTTACGGTCCACTTCAGAGAGCATCACCGTCGAATGTACCTGACAGCCGCGCATCTGAGGTAGCACCGACAGTGCCTTCCGGCAATTCTCGTCGGCCTGCGACACAACCGATAGCGCAACAAGCACCTCATCCGTATGCAGTCGCGGATTGTGTCCCCCAAGATACTTCACCTTCGTCGTCTGTATCGGTTCGATCATGTTTTGTGGAATCAGTTTCACCGAGTGGTCTATTCCCGCCAGATGCTTCGCTGCATTAAGGATCAGCGCGGCGCTCGGTCCCAACAGGTCGGATGTCTCCGAGGTAATGATAGTGCCGTCGGCAAGTTCGATAGCCGCGCAGTTCCGCCCGGAGGCCTCCCGTCGCTCTCTCGCAGCCACCGTCACACGGCGGTAGTCCGTCGTCAGCTTCGATTGATTCAGCAGCAGCTTTATCTTCTGGATCTCACCGTCGTTGTTCGCGCCGTTAGCGTATTTGTTGGTAGCCTCGTAGAAGCGGCGGATGATTTCGTTGTTCGACGCCTTTGCGCACTCTTCCTCAGCGCTGATGCAGAACCCCACCATATTCACACCCATATCCGTCGGCGATTTGTATGGATTTTGCCCGTAGATTTGCTCGAACAGAGCGTTCAGCACCGGAAAAATTTCGATGTCGCGGTTATAGTTCACGGCTATCTTCCCGTATGCCTCCAGGTGGAACGGATCTATCATGTTCACATCATTCAGATCCGCCGTCGCTGCCTCGTATGCAACATTCACAGGGTGTTTCAGAGGCAGATTCCATACCGGGAATGTCTCGAACTTGGCATATCCCGCCTCTATCCCGCGCTTGTGCTCGTTGTAGAGCTGCGAAAGACACACGGCCATCTTGCCCGAACCCGGACCCGGAGCTGTCACGATCACAAGCGGGCGCTCCGTCTCTACATAGTCGTTCTTGCCGAAGCCTTCATCGCTCGCTATAAGCTCTACGTTCAGCGGATATCCGTCTATCAGATAGTGGATATACGATTTGATGCCCATCCGTTCCAGGCGTTTGCGGAAATCGTCCGCGGCGCTCTGGCCGTTGTAGTGAGTGATTACTACCGATCCAACCTTGAACCCTCTGTCCATGAATGCATCCCGAAGGCGCAACACGTCCTCGTCGTAAGTGATTCCCAGATCCGCACGAACCTTGTTTTTCACTATATCCTCCGCGCTGATCACTATCACTATCTCTATCTGGTCGCTTATCTGGCTGAACATCCGCAGCTTCGAGTCCGGCTGGAATCCCGGCAGAACGCGGCTCGCATGATAGTCGTCGAATAATTTTCCGCCAAGTTCAAGGTAGAGCTTCCCTTTGAAATGTGCTATGCGTTCTTTGATGTGCTCCGACTGGATGCGGATGTACTTGTCGTTGTCAAAACCCTGTGACATAGTGAAACTGTGATTCTTGTGAGATTTGAAAGCGCAAAGTTAGCAATTTTTCGCGAAACTTCAATGCTCAGCACAGCCTCGAATAAATCCCCGTCAGCAATAGTACGACGGTAACGCTGACCATGAAAACCGCAGTTCGGCCAAGCCATGGATTCAGTGCGCGCCCCTCGAGCTTGCTCATCCTGTTTGCGGCATCGAACCCAAAAAATATCATTGCCGCTGACACAAGATAGCCCCAATATCCCAGAATGGGAATTATACCCGACATCAGAAGCACCGTAGCCGCAAACACATCGATTCGGTATACCCACATCATAGCCTTGCGTCCATAGCGCACCGCAAGTGTCCGTTTTCCAACAGCCCTGTCATCCGGTATGTCCCGGTAATTGTTCACGATCAGAACATTCGCTCCTAACAGGCCTATGCCTGCCGATGCCATGATAACATCTCTCGTGATGCCCCCGGTCATCAGATAGTATGTCAGACACACCGGCACCAATCCGAAGAATATCACCACCGCCACCTCCCCCAGGCCGTGGGTGCTCAGTGGCCACGGCCCGGCGCTGTACGCATAAACTCCCGCAACAACCGCTGCGCCGATAGCTACCATCCACCAGCCTCCGCGCAATACGAGCGTAAGTCCCAGCGCGCAGGCCACGGTCAAAAGCATCACGGTAGCCCGAAGCATCGCCCGCGGGCTGATGTCGCCCTCTGTCACTCCACGCCGGGGCCCTTCACGCCCGGGAGCATCTCGGCCGGCTCGGTAGTCAAAATATTCGTTTGCGAAATTCGAGGCCGTCTGACACATAAGTGCAAACACCAGACACACCCATCCCGGCCAGCTTATCGCATACCCCGCCTCAAGGGCATAGGAAAACGCACACAGCACTCCCGCTATGCTCACAGGCAACGTGCGCACTCGCATGGCCTCAATCCACGCCTTGGTCTTCTTTCCGTCCATGCTGCAAAATTACGCATTTTTCCCGTACCTCTGCCTTGCGTATCAATTTTAATTCGTATCTTTACACCCCGGAAATCACACACAAGGCTTCCATATCATCACACTGCAATGTACAGAAAAGGCAAACTCTATTTCAGATACGGCACTATGGGCTCGGCAAAGACAGCCCTGCTTCTCACAACTGCTTATAATTTCGAGGAACGAGGCATGGCATACAAATGCCTCAAACCCGTCATCGACACACGCGAGGCACGCAACGTCATTCGTTCACGCATCGGCATCGAGCGCGAATGTTCTTGGATATACGGCCATACGAATCTTTATGACTTCATACGCGACCTCTGCCGTTCGCAGGAACGCGTGGTGGAGTGGGTGCTCGTCGACGAAGCACAGTTTCTTACGCCCGCGCAGGTCGATCAGCTCTCGCGTGTCGTCGACGACTTCGGCATCAATGTCATTTGCTATGGTCTTCGCACCGACTTTCAGAGCCATCTCTTCGAAGGCTCGAGGCGCCTTTTTGAGATTGCCGATACAATCGACGAGATTAAATCCACGTGCAATTGCGGACGTAAGACCATCATCAACGCACGTATCGACGCCAACGGCAACTTCGTCGAACAGGGCGAGCAGGTCGAGATCGGTGGCGACGACCGCTATGTTTCCGTCTGCCGCAAATGCTGGCGCAATAAACGTATCGAGCAGAGCCGACGCGCACAGCTCCCCTTCCTCGAGGAAGAACTCACTCAATGAACTCTATTATGAAGCACATACGTCTTCTTCTCACTCTGATATTTGTATTATTCGCTGTCGTCGGCGCGTCGGCTGCCTCTGAAGGCTATATGCCCGACGGCAATGAATCCCTTAAATATAAGGTCCTGTTCAAATGGGGACTTATCAACAAGCAGGCCGGCTCGGCCACTCTCACGCTTCGACCGGACGGCAAGGGCGGTTTCATTACCAAGCTTACAGCAGCTTCCGCTCCTTGGGCCGATAAGTTCTATTGTGTCCGCGATACTCTCCTTGGCCATCTTTCGCCCGGTGAATGGAAGCCCGTTTACTACGAGAAGATTGCCCACGAGGGTGGGGAGTTCACTCACGACAAGGTCTATTACGAGCGCACCGGACCTCGCGTAAAGGGCCTTTGCTATCGCAAGGAGTGGGACAAGAAGGGCAATCTAAAGGCCGATGAGACACGCGAGCTCGATGCTTACGGCACAACCGTCGACATGCTCACGAGCTTCTTCTACATGCGCTCTCTCCCTTATCAGAACTGGCAGCCCGGCCACACAATGGCCGTCAATATCTTTTCCGGTAGTAAAAAGGAGCTTCTTACCATCAAGTATCAGGGAAAGGCAAATGTAAATCTGGACGGCGTCGAACGCGAATGTTACCATATAACATTCCTCTTCACGACCCACGGGGGCAAAAAGTCCTCCGACGATATGGATGCATGGATCAGTGCAGATGCCGCACGCATTCCTCTGAGGCTTGAGGGCAAACTCCCCGTCGGAAAGGTACATTGTCTTTACGTGCCCTGATGGAGCGTTGCGAGATTGATCTTGACTTGCACGACTTCGTGCGTCGCTATCTCGACCCATCCGCCGTGGGGGATGCCTGTCGGGCCTGTCCTCGCTATGCTGCAACGTGGGCCTGTCCCCCTTTCAGCTTCGATGTCGATAAGCTCCTCGCGCGCTTTTCGCGCCTCCGATTATTTGCCTGCACTTTCCCTGCGGGCGAATCCGGAGCGAGTTTTGAGAGCCTGCGCACAGTCCGCGATACACTAAATGCCGAAATCCTTGCGCTCGAGCGCACCATGGGTGGCTTAGCTACATATTTTGGCGGAAGCTGCACGCTATGCCCCGAGTGTACCCGCCCTGCGGGGCAGCCATGTCGCCACTCCGCCCGTATGCGTCCATCTCTTGAGGCTTTGGGCTTCGACTTGTGCCGCGCCCTCGAGGATCTGTTTCAGATCAGACTCGACTGGTCGCCGGCTCCGAAGACCGTAACCCTCACGGCTGCCCTTTTGCACGATTGAAATCGGGCTTTATTGGCCGATTTGCTTGCGGATGTAGTCAACCATTTCTCCCGGATTCTCGCAGCCCAGAACATACTTGTCTCCGTTCTTCATGCGTATCATGAAGCAGTCCGACGCCTTCCCGAACGCACCGCGGTATGTGCCCGTATCGCCTTCGCGGAAATAGCCCCAGTAGCCCAGATAGCCCCCGGATGCGAAGAGTCGGATTGAGCCCATTGTCGGCTGGTATAATTCAACACTGGCTATGCTGGCAACGGGTATTCTTATGCTGTGAAGCACGCTTTTCACACTTACATTCGAGGGGTCCGCGCATACGTACAGAGGAGCATTATATAAGCTAAGGAAGATTACAACTAAATATAGCGCCAGTACCCCGAAGAATTCCGGCCCTTTCTGGATCGTGGCGACAAGGAGCCCAAAGAGAATCAGTGATATTACGGCGGTAAGTATATAGCAGAATGTGCTTAGTTGTACTTTCGATTTCATATTGTTATTGTTTAAGGTTCTTGTTCATCTGTGTTTTCTCTCGCCTTCTCTTCTTGCATGCGGTGATGACGGCGCAACGAATCGGCGATTATCCATTGCAGCTGTCCGTTGAGCGAACGGAACTCCTGCGCTGCCCACGCCTCCACCTTTTCCATGGTCGAGGCGTCCAGACGCAGCAGAAAGCTTTTCTGTCCTTCCTTTTTCGCCATGCGCGGACTTTAGTTATAGAGACTGCCGGTATTTACCACCGGTTGTGCCGGTTCATCGGCGCATAGGACAACCAATAGATTGCTTACCATCGTCGCCTTACGTTCCTCGTCCAGCTCTACCACACCTTCTGTCTTCAGTTCGTCAAGAGCCATCTTCACCATGCTCACAGCTCCCTGCACGATCTTTTCCCGCGCGGATATGATGGCCGATGCCTGCTGGCGACGAAGCATTACAGCCGCAATCTCGGGCGCATAAGCCAAGTAGTTGATGCGGGCCTCCACAACCTCTATTCCTGCCATCGACAGGCGCTCGTTAAGCTTCTCCTCCAGACGCTCCACGATAGCGTGCGAGCCGCTCCGCAGCGTAATCTCGTCCTTCGAATTATCCTCATTGTCGTAGGCATAGTGGCTCGTCACTTCGCGGAGAGCAGCATCGCTCTGAATCCGCACAAACGAATTCAACGCACTCGGCTTGTTGCCCGCCACTTTTATCTCTCCTGATTCGCTCACTATCTCGTCTTGCTGCGTGTCGATGTCGAATACCGAGCGGTATGTATCCTTCACCTTCCAGACAAGAACCATACCTATCATCACCGGATTGCCAACCTTGTCGTTCACCTTGATCGGCGCGATGTCCATGTTTCGTATCCTTAGCGAGATCTTCTTTGCCGTCATGAAAGGATTTACCCACCAGAAGCCCGTGCCGCGGAATGTCCCGCGGTACTTTCCAAAGAAAATCATCACACGTGATTGATTGGGTTGCTGCACGAAGAACCCGCACAGAAGAATCACGAACGATATGCCCAGCACAACCGTCGGAACAATCACGAGAGCCGAATCAGGCTCCGGAAGGAAAATGAAAAGCGAAGCTATGCATAGCGGGATACACACTAAGATTAGGAAGAGCATCAGGAAGCCGTTGAAGATAGCTCCCGTATAGTCATACTCGTGATTTGCCGAATTCTTGTCCATAGGAATGAGATTTATTTGGTGATATTATTTTGATATTATTTTTATATTGCAAAGATAATAAGAATATTCTCAACCTCCAAAAAAATCGCAACCAAACTCACCTTTGCCTGTAGGGCTATGCCTCCGACATGCCTCAACGGAGATATTTGAATCTGCGTAGGAGCTTCAGCTCCTCTATCGACCCTGCCTGTAGGGACATGCTTCTGCATGTCTTCAACGGAGATATTTGAATCTGCGTAGGAGCTTCAGCTCCTCTATCGACCCTGCCTGTAGGGACATGCTTCTGTATGTCTTCAACGGATGATTTAGGTCCTTCCTAACCGCTCCTTCCAGCCGCTCCTCACATCATGCTTTATCACGATAAATCAAGCTTAATCAGGATTAATCCCGAAAAATCCCGAGCCCCCCCACTAAAAACAGCAGCCGCCCGAAAGGGGCGGCTGCCTTTATAGGCTTAAAAGACTTGTATTATTCTGCAACCACTTCGAAGGGAACCTCGGCGGATACCTCCTTGTGGAAACGGATGGTGGCTACATATTTGCCAACTTCCTTCACCGGCTCCTTGATTTCGATGAGCTTCCGGTCTACGTTGTGACCCAGCTTTTCGAGAGCCTCTGCGATCTGGATGGCATTTACAGAGCCGAAGATCGTGCCCGTTGCGCTCGTCTTGGCGCCGATGGTCAGTGCTACGCCCTCGAGTGCGGCTGCGGCTGCTTCCGCATCCTTCTTGATCTTCTCGAGCTTGTGTGCGCGCTGGCGCTGATTTTCTGCAAGCACCTTGAGAGCCGAAGGTGTGGCTACAATGGCTTTGCCACGGGGAATCAGGAAGTTACGGCCATAGCCGTCCTTAACCTCCAGAACGTCGTCCTTGTATCCAAGGCCGCTGACGTCTTCTTTCAGGATAATTTTCATATCGGTGTCCTTTAGCTTTTAGGTGGATTACTTCATCAAATCGGTTACGTAGGGCAGAAGGGCCAGGTGACGGGCGCGCTTTACGGCCTGGGCCACGCGGCGCTGGAACTTCAGCGAGGTGCCCGTGATACGGCGGGGAAGGATCTTGCCCTGCTCGTTAAGGAACTTCTTCAGGAATTCGGGATCCTTGTAGTCTACGAACTTGATGCCGAGACGCTTGAAACGGCAGTATTTCTTCTTCTTCACGTCCACCGACATGGGGGTGAGATAACGGATTTCGGAATTTGCTTGTGCCATGGCTTAGTCCTCCTTGCTTTCTACGGTTTCTACTACTGCTTCAGCAGCTACGGGTGCTGCGGCTGCGGCAGCGGCGCGGCGTGCACGACGCTTCTCGGCATACTCGGCTGCGTACTTGTCCTGGCGGAACGTCAGGAAGCGGATCACGCGCTCATCACGGCGATAAGCTGTCTCCAGCTTCTTCACAAGTGTGGGTTCGCCTTCGAATTCGATCATGCAATAGAAGCCCGTGGACTTCTTCTGGATGGGATACGCAAGCTTGCGAAGACCCCATTCCTCTGTGCTCACAATCGTGGCGCCATTGTCAGTCAGCACCTTTGCGAACTTTTCTACCGCTTCCTTCATCTGGACATCAGACAAAACGGGAGTTAAAATGAAAACGGTTTCGTACTTCATTACTTGAGGTTGGTTGTTTAATTTGAAGTGGATTCATAAATCGGGCCGCCCGCAGAGAGCGACCCGCTGTGGAGGTACCAAGCAGATTCGAACTGCTGTACACGGTTTTGCAGACCGTTGCCTAACCACTCGGCCATGGCACCATTTGCGACTGCAAAGTTACGCATTCTTTTCCCAATCTCCAAATTTTTCTTCACTTTTTTTCGCATCAGCTTTCCCGGTCGAGTTATTCTGCTGAACAACAGGAGCCGCTCCCCTTTCCGGAGCGGCTCCTGACGTCAATGTGGTGAGCTGGCGTGATTACTTGCCGAAATAACGCTTGTAAAGTCCGGCGAATCCGCGGCCGTGGCGCGCTTCATCCTTGGCCATCTCATGAACCGTGTCATGGATCGCATCCAGACCCTGCTCCTTGGCGTTGCGGGCTATGCGCATCTTGTCCTCGTTCGCGCCGGCCTCGGCGTGCATGCGCTTCTCAAGATTTGTCTTCGTGTCCCACACGCAGTCACCGAGAAGTTCGGCGAACTTCGATGCGTGCTCGGCTTCCTCGAATGCATAACGCTTGAAGGCCTCGGCGATTTCCGGATAGCCTTCACGGTCGGCCTGACGTGACATCGCAAGATACATGCCTACTTCCGAGCATTCGCCCTGGAAATGTGCGTTCAGATCCTTGATCATCTCCTCGGATGTCCCCTTCGCTACGCCGATTTCGTGCTCGGTCACAAATTTAAGTACCTCGGAATCATCTACTTCCTTGAACTTCGAACGCGGTGCGCCGCATACCGGGCACTTCTCGGGTGCTTCGTCGCCTTCGTGGATATAGCCACAGACAACGCAGAGAAATTTCTTTTTCATAATAGTTTGAATCGTTTTCGTGTTTTATGGTTGAATTCCTGTGCTTGCAAAGTTACAAAAAAAATATTCGCATCTATCATTGGCAGGCGACTTTTTTTTTCGAATTATATACTAAGCGTCACGCCCAATGTTAGGCATCGTGGCAGAGAAGGTCCATACACATAGCCCGAATCGCGGAGCGGCCCTTTGTCAAGGTCGCTTTGATAGGAATTGAAAATATTGGTCACTCCGGCTGTTAGGTCAAGATCCAGGCGGTTGAAGATACGGAAGCAGTAGGTAAGGCGAACTGATGCATCGAAAAACGATTGTGTGCGCACGGCAAGGTCTACATCTGTGCCGGAACCTACAAGATGCTGCACAAGCATCGGTCCAGTCCCCGTAGCGGTCATTGTAGCTTTCAGCTTTTTGTTTATCTGCCAGTTGGCAGTCAGGTAGCCATATACATCAGGTGTGCGGAACATCCTTTTTTCAGGTGCCACATCAGGGTTGTCGCTCCATACCTCCGGCTTTTTGTATCGGCTGCGCTGGAGAGTTATACCGCCCTGCAGGTCGAAATGACCCGAGAAGAAAGCTTTGGCCTCGATGTTAAGGCCCATGACGCGCGCCCCGGACCCATTGTAGCGCTCGAGTACATCGTTTCCCGATTCATCCGTCCCTATCTGTCGGAGCGCGAATACATCGCTTAGGTCCGTGAAGAAGCCTTCGATCAGAAGGTTCGTCTGTATCGAGCCGAATGTCTGATACATGTCCGCCGAAACGCTCACACTTTGCGAGCTTTCCTGCTTCAGTCCCGGCGCAAGTACCGTCACGACTCGTTCGCCGCCGACAATGGCTACATGGAAATCCTCGTCGTATGCTTGAGGTGATCGGAATCCCGTTGAATATGAAGCGCGGAAATTAAATGATTTGGATGGGTTGAACCGCACGTTCAGACGCGGCGAAACGATGGCATTGTGTATCAGCGAGTGCTTATCCACTCGTGCACCTACCAAAAAGCCCCAGCGCTCGTCTCGCCATTCATTCTGCAGGTATACGCTGTAGATATTCACTTTTTGCAGAATGTCATGATCATAGCCGACCGTTACGTCGTGAAGCCTGTTGTAGGAGTACTCGAGTCCGGCTACCAGCTCCGATGGCATGAACAGGAAGCGCTTCATGGGATGGCTCCACTGTGAGCCTGAAGTCACCACAAGATCGGATGTCCGCCCGTATGCGTTTGGATCCATATCTGTGCCGTAATAGCTTTGGCGTTGAGTAGCTTGTGTCGCAGCGAATATGGCCAGATGGTCGCTGTGTTCGCGCATCCAGATGTCGAATGTCGCCTCGCCCGCGTGGATGTTGTGCTCCACCTGCTCTGCTATCATAGCTTGATGTGCCGGCACATCAAGATTATCACCCCCGCGCCGGAATTCATGCGTGTTGTGGTATTCGAGCGTCAGTTTCGTGTCCTCGCTCGTCCGGAAAAACGTTCGGGTCCCGATGGTCTGGTCTTTCAGCGCAGCTACATCCGTGAATCCGTCATCATTGTGGTCGTAGCCGTCACGGGTTCGCGTCTGGCCGTAAATGAAGGCCCCGGCCTTGTTGTTGTCCGTGACTATGGAGGCGTTCAGTGTCGTGTTGTTGTCAAAAGAGCCTGACGGTCCGATGGACGTGAGGGTGTGCCCCAGGCTTGCTGAGTTGGTCATCGGGTCCTTGGTGATGATGTTGATTGTGCCTCCTACTGCCGATGCTCCGAAGAGCGCCGACCCGCCGCCGCGCATCACCTCGATGCGATCTATCATGTTAGCTGGGATCTGTTCAAGTCCGTACACGCCTGTCAGCGCGGAGAAAACCGGACGCGAGTTCATGAGTATCTGCGAATAATGACCGTCGAGCCCGTTGATACGCACCTGTGTGAACCCGCAGTTCTGGCAATCGTTTTCCACACGTACACCTGGCTGGAAATCAAGACCGTCCGCCAGCGAGCAGGCGCCCACGGTTGCCAGTGTAGCACCACTGACAATATTGACAAGGGTTGGACTTTCACGACGTTTTATCTCGGTTTTCGAGGATGTTACTACCACTTGGTCCAGCATAAAAGCATCGTCTTCAATCTCGAAGTTAAGCTCCACGGTCTGACCCGCCTGTACTTCCGTGCTCTTGCGGGCAGGGGCAAAACCCATGAATGTCACTTCCAGAGTATATTCACCCGGCTTAAGGTCGCGGAATACATAGTGGCCCGAACCATCTGTCATAGTGGCAAGTTTGGTGTCGAGTATGCGCACAAGACAGCCCGGCATGTGTTCATCGCTCAAGGCATCCACCATATGGCCTACTATATTCGCATCCGTTGGAGATGCCGTTGTATACTGCGCAAAATATATTGCAATAATCGCAATCAGAAGTCTTAATATATATTTATTCATAATCGTAAAGCCCTGGATTGTTTGAAATTATGTTGCGTTTTTCGCTTTTACTCGAGCAAAAATCGGGCTGCAAAATTACGAAAATTATCCCAAACGAAAAAATCGTATACATCAGGAGTGTATGAGTGCGCTTTTGTGCGGCGAATGTTTTGGTGGTTCAGGGATTTTTTGTATCTTTGCCCCGAATTTTTGTTTTTTTAAGCAAAAATCTCTGATGCGTATTATTTTCAATTTCCAATAACCAATCAATCGCAACAAGATGAAAAAATCTAATCTGAAAGGAGCAGTCCTGCTTGTTGCCGTTGCCCTCGGGTTCACCGGGTGTAGCGACGACTCCTCTCCATATGGAGACGGTTCAACAGGTTGTGTCGTTCCGACAGTAAGTCTTGACTCGCGTGTAACGTCCTCCGATGCTGCCGGACCCATGAACGCACCGGCATCTCGTTCCGTTAGTCGGGCCAAGGAGATCACACCCGACGAACTGACGCTGACTCTGACTCCTAAGGATGGTTCCGCTCCATTCACGTGCAACGGCCTTTCCGCCTTCCCCCTCGACAAGGAGTTCAAGGTTGGTGAGTACACTTTTGAAGCATCTTACGGCAATCCGGAAGAAGAAGGTTTCGACCTTCCGGCATATTATGGCTCCGAAACACTGATTGTTGAAGAGAACCGCACGTCCTCCGTATCGCTTACGGCAGTGATTGTGAATTCCATGGTGAGCGTGGAGTTCGGCGAAAATCTCAAGCATTACGCCACTGATCTTAGCGCTCATCTCCAGACTACGGGCGACAAGATAGCTTTCTCCACCACCGAGACTCGAGCTGCATACGTTAATCCCGGTCCCGCAACGGTAAGTGTCACTCTCACCAAGCCCAACGGCGTGAGCGGCACAGTCACTATTCCCGTTTTCACTGCCAAGGCCCGTTATCACCACCATGTGAAACTCGACCTTAACGGCGGTGCTGGCGATGCGGCCCTCAACGTCACTTTCGACGATACGGTCGAGAACGAGGACGTCGAAATTGAACTTTCCGATGATATCCTCAACTCGCCCGCTCCGGTGGTCACATCGCAGGGATTTGTATCAGGCGAACCCCTGAGCTTCGTTGCAGGCCTCGGCGAAACACGCGAGCTGCTTGTCGACATTCTATCCCAGGCTTCGGTTGCCTCCGTAGTCATGTCCACCAAGAGCGCATCCCTCATCAGTCAGGGTTGGCCCGTGGAGATCGATCTCGCAAATGCAACAGCCGACCAGCAGGCCACGCTCAAGTCCCTCGGCCTGGATGTTCTGGGGCTTTTCAAGAATCCCGGACGCATGGCTGTGGTCGACTTCTCCAAGGTCATCTCACACATTTCGTACAAGGAAGGCGCCGATAACCTGACGGAAATCTCCCTTACCGTGCTCGATCAGGCTTCGAAGGCCGCCGAGCCCGTGGTGCTCGAACTCGAGGCTCTACCGCTTGAAATGACTCTCGCTGCCGTCACCGAACAGTATCCCGAAAATGCGGGAGACCCCATTGAGCTGCAGCTCGGTTTCAATGGCAGCGATCCCGCAAGTCAGGTCACATTCCAGTACTTTAACGAGCGTGGCACATGGGCTCCCATGGAGGTGATCAGCATCACTCCCCTCGGACGCTCTGCTGAAACATATCAGGTACTTGTCAAGGCTCCTGCTATCGACTTCTCTGTTCAGATCCGTGCGCTCTGCGGTGCGCTTTCAGCCAAGACCGAGGCCGTTGTAGTCAAGCAGGTTCCTTTCCGCCTTCTTGCATCTGACGAGACTTGTTTCGCACATTCCGCCATGCTCACGGTCACGAGCATGACCCTCGATGCGCCCACTATTGCCAAGAACGGAACGCTCAAGATCACGCCTGAAACTTCGTCCATGACCAAAAGTGTTGAAGGCGCTGTCATCTATTTGGACGGCCTCGCTTCCGGCACCACCTACAAGGCATCCATCGTTTTCGACGGTGAGGAGTGCGCTGCCGCGCAGTTCACTACCGAATCGGAGAATCAGATTCCCGACGCCAATTTTGACGTCTGGAACGGTCAGAAGCTCGAAAATGATTGTTATCAATACCTTTGGACTGTCGGCGACGGTTCTACATGGGCAACCGTGAACGCTCTGACTACTTCCGAGCATGGCAATGGTGTGAAGAATGGAATTAACTGCAAGGGGGCGGCCTATAAAGCTACCTCGGGGACGATTCCTGCCAATGGTAGAAGCACCAAGTCTGAGGATGCGGGTAATTGGATAGGAACAGCCAAGTCCGGCGACGGGCATACTACCGGTAACTCTGCCCTTCATTCCGACAAGCAGCATAGCGGAGCCAACGCAGCTCTTGTGCGTACTGTCGGCTGGGGCTCCGGTAATGCAGCTGCAGGAAGTTTCGGAACATGTAATAACGTAACTCCCGGCGAACTCTTCCTGGGTTCTTATTCCGGTGAGGCTTCTTACGGCATCGGGTTCACCTCCCGCCCCTCGGCTGTTGAATTCGCTTACCACTACGATGTTGTCACCGCAGGCAACGGCGATTACGCTTCCGTAGAAGTGAAGGTTCTGGATGCTGCAGGCAACGTCATTGCTTCCGCCGCTTCGAACCTCACCGAACAGAGCTCATGGAAGGAAATTTCCATGCCGCTGACCTATGCCAAGAACGCGCCCAAGGCCGCAAAGCTTAGCATTGCATTCAAGTCGTCCGCAAACCCTGATGCCGTCAATCAGAAGAACTCGACATGGATGCGTCATCCCGGTTCCAACAATATTAGCGGCGGCGAGTTCGTAGGGTCGGAACTTTACATCGACGATGTGGTACTGAAATATTAATGGACACAAGAATATGAAAAACAAGATATTAATCTGTCTCGCCGCTTGCGCGGCCTTCATGGGCCTCGCGGCATGCGATGACAATTGGAACCCGCAGGACTCCGATAAAGGCACTCTCAATATGCAGGGTCTGGGCATCGATGTGTCCGAAATCGAAAAGGTTATCAGCATCAATGCTTCCGGCTCGAGCCGTGCCGAGAGCTACGATGTGAATTCGTTCATCATCCTCATCAAGGACGCTTCCGGCGCACGCGTTGAAGAATGGACCTATGCCAATACACCCGAAATTGTAACTCTCAAGCCCGGCAACTATACTCTTGAGGTATTATCGCACGATGTGCAGCCGGCCGAGTGGGAGAAACCCTACTTCTTTGCATGCAAGGATTTCACGATCGTGGCCAACGCTATCGAGCGCATAGGCACAGTCACGACCAAGCTCTCGAACGCAGCTGTCAGCATCCGTTTCGATGACGACTTCAAGAGCAAGGCCTCGGATGATGTGAAGGTTGAGGTGATTGCCAACGATGAAGGTCGCCTTGAATATAGCCTCAACGAGACCCGCAAGGGCTACTTCAAGGTTATCGAAGGCTCGTCCTCAATGGTCGTGACGCTCACCGGCACTGTTAACGGCTACAAGGAAAATGTAAGCCTCCCCATAAAGGACCTCGAAGCCGGACAGCATCGCATCATCACCGTCAAGCTCAAGACCAACCAGACTCCCGTTCCCGATGAGACCGGCACCGTTACTCCCGGTGTTGGCATCGACATGACGGTCATTGACGAGGACGTCGACGGCAATATCACGACGGAAGAGGATGTGATTGTCGTTAAGCCCGAGGATCGTCCCGGTCACGAAGAACCCGAGCAGCCCGAGCAGCCTGTGGATCCCGTTGACCCCTCCACTCCCGTTGCAACCTTCACGCCCAGCGCAGACCTCAACGTCGACGGGCTGAACAACTACAATGAATTCGGCGACGGTTCCGAACTTGCCCCCGGCACGAAGCAGGCCGAGGTGCATATCACCTGCCCCGGCAAGTTTGCCAAGATTGAGGTAACAATCGATAGCCCCTATCTCACGGACTCCTTCCTGCGTGGCGTGGGCCTCGCTGCAAGTTTCGACCTTGCGCACCCGGGCGAGTTCAAGGGAGCTCTCCAGGGCTTCGGTTTCCCGGTGGAAAATGAGGTCATCGGCGCTACCGACGTGGATTTCAATATCACGGCTCTCGTTCCGCTGCTGGCTCTTAGTGGCGATGCCAATATGGAGCATAAGTTTGTAATCACAGTAACCGACCAGAGCAACCATCAGGCCGAGCCTCTGACGCTCATGTTCGCCGGTCATAACTAAAATACCCGCAAAAGAATGAAAAAGATAGCATCTATTCTCGGTGTCGGCGTCCTGGCGGCGCTTGCACTCGGCAGCTGCGCAGACGACAACATGCTGCCTGCGGGTGAAGGTCGTGTCCTGATCTCGGCTAAGGTGAACTCAGATGTCAAGATTGCTTCGCGTGCCGACCTCCAGCAGACCGAGCAGGAACTCAGCGAAGGCTGCATGGTATGGATTTCCAATTCCAAGGGCCTCGTGCGCCGGTATCAGGGGCTGCAGAATGTTCCTACCGACGGTATCACGCTTCTCAGCGACCACTATATCGCCGAGGCATGGACCGGCGACTCCGTGAGCGCATCATGGGATAAGCGCTGGTTCAAGGGCCGCACGGAATTCGATGTCACCGCAGGCAACCTCACCCGCGTTGACCTTACCTGCAAGATTGCAAATACGCTCGTGACTGTCGCTTATGACGAAACGGTCGATGATGTGCTTGAGAACTACACTCTCAGCGTGGACCACACGCGCGGCGGCCTCACCTTCGAAGGACGCGACGACCGCACCGGCTATTTCATGATGCCCGGCGGTGTGACCGAGCTCAAATGGAAGCTTCAGGGCACGCTCAAATCCGACGGCAAGACCTACATCCGCGAGGGTGTGATCTCCGATGTCCGTCAGGCCTACAAATACTCCCTCAAGATTTCCTGTCAGACCCAGGACGAGGAGTTCGGCGGTGTGTACTTCACCGTCGATGTAGACCCCTCCGAAATCGTGATCGATCAGACCATGGTCATCGTGGCTGCTCCTGTCATCGAGGGTTATGGCTTCGATCCCGCGCAGACCATTCTCGGCGAAGAAGGCACTTTCTCCCGCCGCTCGGTGCTCGTCAAAAGCGCCGTCGGGCTCAAGAGCGTGGTTCTTGAGTCGCAGGACTTCCCTGAACTCCTGGCGCTTGGCGGCATCGATGTCGACCTCCTGAATATGTCGGCAAGTGTTGCCCGCATTGTCGCCGACAACGGTATCGTATATCAGGATATTCCATGCGATGGCGACGGTACCATGATTAAGATTTCCTTCGAGAAGGAATATCTGAACCGCATGAAGAACGGTATCCACGAAATAAAGATCTCCGCCACTGACGACAACGACAAGACAAGCGCCCAGGTGCTGACCTGGAATGTGAGCGATGCCGCCGCCGTATCCGAGCCCGTAGCAATGAACGATGTATGGACACGCACGGCTACCCTCCGCGCCACTATCAGCAAGGACGACATCGAGCATGTGGCCTTCGCCTACCGCAAGCTTGGCGACGGCACATGGACGGAAGTCGAGCCGCAGGCCGAGAACGAATCCCGTGCAATGTTCGCCAAGGGCACACGCGTCAAGGCCGAGCTCTCCGATCTGCAGCCCGGAACGACATACGAGTGGCAGTTCGTCGCCGATGATTTCCGCACCGAAGCCCGTACCTTCACCACCGGCGCCGAGCCCCAGCTCCCGAATGCTTCTTTCGAAGGCTGGCAGGGCACGAGCCCGCTGCTCATCTACGCCGCGGGCGACGAGATGTTCTGGGATAGCGGTAACCACGGTTCTGCTACTCTCAAAAAGAACGTCACCGTAAGCACAAGTGCGATGGTTCATAGTGGCAATCTCGCAATCTCGCTTGAGTCGCAGAAGGTTGCCATGTTCGGTATCGGCAAGTTTGCGGCCGGTAACGTATTTGCGGGCAAATACCTCAAGACCGACGGTACGGATGGCGTGCTCGGTTGGGGCCGTCCCTTCGCAGCCCGTCCCAAGCAGCTGAAAGTCTGGGCTCACTACACTTCGGCCGCTATCAGCGAGCGCGAAAACGATGCTCCCGCCGAATACGTTAAGGGCGAGCCCGACCGAGGCATTATCTACATGGCTCTCATGGACGATCATACCCAGACCTTCGAGGGCCAGAAGTTCCCCGTAATCGTGAAGACAAAGGCTTCCGAGCGCTCGCTCTTCGACCCGGACAGCGATCTGTACCGCGATCATGTGATAGCATATGCCCAGCACGTTTTCGAAGGCACCACGCCGGGCTCGCAGCTTGTGGAGCTGACTATCGACATAAACTATCGTCGGACCGATGTGTTACCCACCTACATCGTGCTCACGGCATCGGCTTCGAAGGGTGGCGACTACTTCACCGGAGGTGATTCGCGCCTGGTGCTCGACGATATCGAGCTCGTGTACTAAACGACCCTTGGAGATAACTTTCAGGATGTGCGACCCCTCCCGGGCCGCACATCTTTTTTCTCATTTTCTTGCGGGAAATCCGTGGGAAATAGCGGTTTTTTTCGTAAATTTGCCTTTGAATCCGGACGAGTTGTCCGTGGTTGATTACCTTGTGTAAGAAAAAACTGCAAGAACAAAACAATTATCCATATTTTACCACTCATTCATTCCAGACTATGAGCAAAGAAAAGAAATTCGTGACATGCGACGGCAACCAGGCCGCCGCCCACGTCAGCTACATGTTCTCGGAAGTGGCCGCAATCTATCCTATCACTCCTTCGTCGACAATGGCGGAGTATGTGGACGAATGGGCAGCCGCAGGCCGTAAGAACATTTTTGGCGAGACGGTTCTTGTTCAGGAGATGCAGAGCGAAGGCGGCGCCGCAGGTGCCGTACACGGCTCGTTGCAGGCAGGTGCGCTTACCACCACCTACACCGCATCGCAGGGCCTCCTTCTGATGATCCCCAACATGTACAAGATTGCCGGCGAGCTCCTTCCCACGGTGTTCCATGTGTCGGCTCGTACGATTGCATCTCACGCTCTCTCGATTTTTGGTGATCATCAGGACGTAATGTCAGTGCGCCAGACGGGCTTTGCAATGCTCGCCGAGGGATCCGTACAGGAAGTCATGGATCTGGCCGGTGTGGCACACCTCTCCACTATCAAGAGCCGCGTTCCTTTCGTGAACTTCTTCGACGGTTTCCGCACATCTCACGAAATCCAGAAGATCGAGGAGATGAACCAGGACGACCTCGCTCCGCTTGTAGACCGCGAGGCTCTCGCCGACTTCCGCAAGCGCGCGCTTTCGCCCGAGGCTCCCGTGGCCCGCGGCATGGCCGAGAACGGCGACGTTTTCTTCCAGCACCGCGAGGCATGCAACAAGCATTACGAGGCTGTTCCCGAGATCGTGGAGAACTATATGGCCGAGATCTCAAAGATCACAGGTCGCGAATATCATCTGTTCAACTACTACGGCGCTCCTGATGCCGACCGCGTGATCATTGCCATGGGTTCTGTTACGCAGGCTGCTCAGGAAGCAATAGACCATCTGATGGCCCAGGGCGAGAAGGTCGGTCTGGTGAGCGTCCATCTCTACCGTCCTTTCTCCGCCAAGCATTTCCTCGCAGCCGTGCCCGCAACCGCAAAGCGCATCGCTGTGCTCGACCGCACCAAGGAGCCCGGCGCAAACGGCGAGCCCCTCTACCTCGACGTCAAGGAATGTTTCTATGGCAAGGAGAACGCTCCCGTAATCGTGGGCGGACGTTATGGCCTTGCTTCCAAGGACACAACTCCCGCGCAGATCATCGCCGTGTATGAAAACCTCGCTCTCCCGCAGCCCAAGGACCACTTCACGGTTGGCATCATCGACGATGTGACCTTCACTTCGCTTCCTCCCAAGGAAGAAATGGCTCTCGGGGGCGCAAGCACCTACGAAGCCAAGTTCTATGGCCTCGGTGCCGACGGCACGGTGGGCGCCAACAAGAACTCCGGAAAGATCATCGGCGACAACACCCCCAAGTACTGCCAGGCCTACTTCGCATATGACTCGAAGAAGAGCGGCGGCTTCACCTGCTCGCACCTCCGCTTTGGCGACGAGCCCATCCGCTCGACATATCTCGTGAACACGCCCAACTTCGTGGCTTGCCATGTTCAGGCTTACCTGAACATGTATGACGTGACCCGCGGTCTGCGCAAGGGGGGCACCTTCCTGCTCAACACCATCTGGGAAGGCGAGGAGCTGGCCAAGAACCTCCCCGTTCACATCAAGCGCTACTTCGCTAAGAACAATATCACCGTCTACTACATCAACGCTACCAAGATCGCACAGGAAATCGGTCTCGGCAACCGCACGAACACCATTCTCCAGAGCGCATTCTTCCGCATCACGGAGGTAATCCCCGTCGACCTGGCTATCGAGCAGATGAAGAAGTTCATCGTCAAGAGCTATGGCAAGAAGGGTCAGGACATCGTGGACAAGAACTATGCTGCCGTTGATCGCGGCGGCGAGTATCACAAGCTCGACGTTGATCCCGCCTGGGCCGAGCTTCCCGAACCCGAGAAGGCTGCCAATAACGATCCAGCTTTCATCAACGATGTCGTGCGTCCAATCAACGCGCAGATGGGCGACGATCTGAAAGTTTCGGCCTTCGAGGCTAACCCCGACGGCACATGGGAGCAGGGCACTGCACGCTACGAAAAGCGCGGTGTGGCGGCCTTCGTTCCCCAGTGGCTTGAAGAGAACTGTATCCAGTGCAACAAGTGCGCATACGTTTGTCCTCACGCCGCTATCC
>CAZBNM010000009.1:0-44319 GCA_964493495.1 uncultured Bacteroides sp. | reverse complement strand
CCTCGCTGTATTTGAACGGAAGTAGGTGGTTCAGAAGTCGATGCCGATACGGAAATTGAACATGGCCTTATAGTTGTGTTTGTCGGTATGACGGACGGCGACTGTGGGCGTGTCGAGATTATCATCGACGTGTCCCACCTCGTAGAGCTCTCTCTTGGAGCTGCGTAGTGTAAGGCCAAGCGAAATATTCATGGCAACAGAACCACCGGCATAGAAACGATAGCCAATGGACGGAGCGACATATAGGCCGCCTCCATCGCTTATGCTATAGCCGAGGCGCAGGTCGCCGAAGGGGGTATAGTCGCCCCATTTCTGATCGGTCCGCAGATGAGCGAATACAGGGACGGTCCACAGTCTTTTCTTTGTACTTGCCTCAAAGCCAAGTCCGCCACCAAGGAACAGATTAGGGTTGAACTGATAGCCGTGTGAGGTGAAGATACCCGTGAACCACAGAGCCGTCTTGGATTCATCGCCGGACCATTGATATGCGGCGAAACTATTGCTCCAGTCGGCAAATCCGCGATAACCCTTAGCCGGCTGCTGCGCAAAAGCGGAAAACGAGAGTGTGAGAAGGGAAATGAACAGAGCGATTTTTTTCATATCGGAAGATTTTTGGGGGCGGTCATTTCATGAATACGAAATAGACAGCCATGATTAAACAAACGAAGGCCGCAAGATGATTCCAATGGAGCGTTTCGCCTTTAAAGAACACCACGGTGAAGAGAGTGAAGACCACAAGGGTTATCACTTCCTGAAGCACCTTGAGCTGCATAAGGGAGAACGGTCCGCCATTCTCATGGAAGCCCATGCGATTGGCCGGAACCTGACAGCAGTATTCCAAGAGGGCGATTCCCCACGACACGGCAATGACAATGTATAGAGGAGTATTGGATGTGAAGACTCCGGTCTGCTGGAGCTTCAGATGCCCATACCATGCGAAGGTCATGAAGACGTTTGAAACGACCAGCAAAAGAATCGTGAGCCAGAAAGAAAGAGATCCCATAATATCAGATATTTCTGTAGATAGGTACGCAATTCATCATATACCGACGCACTTCGCCCCAAGGATATATCGTTGAGGGATCCTCGCCTTGGCGAAGCTTCACCGGCTTTTCATTCAAATCGAAACGCACGTAATATCGGCCTGTATTTCGGGATTTGAAAAGGACAATCTGGAGATTTGCAGCCATGGGTACGACATCGAAATCGCGCCATGCACCGGCCACGGTGTCGAAGTAATTGCTAAGATAGCGACACCCGGGCAAACGGAGAAGCGAGAGTAGAGGCATGAGAGTCTCGGCATGGCCGAATCTGAATATCGCGCGTGTGTCAGTGTCTTCGCCGGTGACGTAGGCGTCGGTTGTAGAAATGAGATCGAGTACGAGAGCGGATGCTATCTCTTCGGGGACGCTCGAAACCGTGGAGGCGGTACGGCAGAGATATTGACGCAGATTGAAGCAACTCCAGAGGGCATTGGCCTCCTCTCGCGTAAAATATGTGGCCATTTCCGAGCGGAGGCCCATCGCCTGCAGGCCGGCTACGACATAATATTCATTGATTGCGAGATTGCGGGCCTCATCCTCATCCGTATAGGGGAAGTCGGCACCGAGCACACGTCGGATTGCGGACAGGGGGCAATGTGCGGCGAAGTATTCGTCATAGACAGGCTTCCAGGGAGCTTCCTTACGAAATTCAAGATAGTCCCTATCCACATCGAAGGGGCGCAAGAGAATACTGTTTTCGCGGCCTGTAGTTGTGGCGAATTCAATGCGATTATCCATGCGGTCGAGCTGATGCAGGAAGCAGTACATGCTCATCATGGCTCTTGGAGAGTAGGATGACAAGGCTTTTACACGAACCGGAGAGGAACCTGCGAAAATATCACCGAAATTATAGAAGAGCCTTGTAGCTATCCCGCGCTGCTCGGCCTCGCCAAGAGAGTCGAGGGCACCCCATCGATCGGCACTAAGGGTCTGCACGGTGGAAGTAAGCGTAAGAAGCCGGCGCCCGAGAGGTGTAAGAGTGCGTGCAGAATCGGCCCGCTCGAGGGCACGCCGGAGCGACAAGGTTGAGGCTGCCGAAGCGGGGTATCTCGCGCCATGACGACCGACATGATTGACAAACACGGGAATAAGAGAATCGGGATATACTGCAGGATTGATCTTCTCGGACGGATATGGCGTGAGGGATCCTTCGCATTGGGCGAAGGTATAGTTCGTGGCCATTGGGTCGGCAGCCCGCAGCGCATGAGCGAACAGGAAGATCAGTGCAGAAGCAGCAATAGCCGTACGTATCAGGCTTTTCATATTGTTTGTAAAAAAGTTTACTCGTGGTTGAACGGACAAAGTTACGAATTTGTTTTATTTTTTTGTAATTTTGCAGGACTAAAAATCGAATAGAGCACTATGCAATACACCTTTGTTTCGGGTACGCCGGGACGGCATTCACGAGTAATACTGATATTTGCGGGCTGGGGCATGGACTCAAGCCCGTTCGAGGGTCTGATGCGCCCGGGATATGATATTGTGGTGCTATGGGATTACCGAGACATGAGCTTTCCGGAAGACCTTGTAAGCAACTATAGCGAAGTCGTGTTATTCGCATGGTCTATGGGTGTGCTTGTATCACTCCCCGTAATCCCCCTGATTAAGGAGCGTCTGACACTAAAGCTTGCCGTGAACGGCACCCCCTACCCTGTCGACAATGAATATGGAATCCCGGAGGCCGTGTTCATGGGTACGCTCGAAGGGCTGTGTGAAAGGACCGTGGAAAAATTCAGGATGAGGATGTGCGGAGGGTCGAAAGCATATTCGGATTTCAGGAACTGCGAACCTGTGCGGAGCGTAGAGGAGCTCCGTTCGGAGCTGGAATCGCTGCGGGCACTGGCCTTGTCGCGTCCGGAGTGCAGCGATAAATGGGATCATGCGGTAATCGGCAACGGTGATGCCATTTTCCCGCCCAACAACCAGCTTGCAGCATGGAAGGCGCATGCACGCTCGGTGAGCCTGTATTCGGGCCCTCATCTGCCATGCTTCCAGGAGCTTCTGGACCATTTCGTAATAAGCAAGGACACGGTGGAGCGGCGCTTCGAAAGGAGCAAAATGAGCTACCCTGAAAACGCGATGGTGCAACGGGAAATTGTCGGCGAGCTTTTTGAACTGGTGAAACAGCATGCGGGAAACGCAAAACATCCCGCAACGCTCGAGATAGGCTGCGGGACGGGAATGCTATCGACGATGCTGGCCAGCCTCACAGAAGGAGCCAAGGGTTCGCTCGAGCTGTGGGATATTGTGGACAGCAGTCCGCTGCCGGGTGTAAGCTTCAAGTGCACGGATGCGGAGACGGCCATACGGGATACGGCTGACGGGTGTTATGACCTGATCGTATCAGCTTCAACGATACAGTGGTTCAATTCGCCGGTAGGCTTCATGAAGGAGGCAATCCGTTCGTTGCGTCCGGGAGGACTGCTTGCCATCAGCTCTTTTGTGAAAGGCAACCTTGTGGAAGTAGCGCAGGCAACGGGCATTTTTCTGCCATTGATGTCGGAAGACGACTGGCGCCGGGCAGCCTCCGAACTCGGGGAGGTTGTGGATATGCACACGCGCACGAAAACACTGTACTTCGAAGACCCGGTGAAGGTGTTCAGGCATCTGAAGGATACGGGTGTTAACGCACTTTCGCCCAAGGAACGCGTGACGCTGAGCATTGAACGCTATCCGCGTGAGGCCGACGGGAAATGCAGACTAACCTACATGCCGATATTCATGATAATACGCAAAAACAAATGAGCAGACTTAAGGAGCATAAAGTTGTATTCATAACCGGCATAGACACCGACGCGGGAAAGACCTACGCAACAGCATGGCTTGCCAAAGGCATGGCTGACGAGGGGCTGAGCGTAGTGACGCAAAAATTCATACAGACAGGCTGCGAAAACAGTTCGGAGGATATCGAAGCGCACAGACGCCTGACCGGCAAAGGGCTGCTTCCGGAAGATGAGGACGGAACAACCGCTCCAATAATTTTCAGTTATCCTGCATCGGCGCAACTTGCGGCGCGGCTCGATGGCAAGGAGATAGACCTCAGCATAGTGGACCGGAGTACGGACAAGCTTGCGGCGAGGTATGACCGCGTGCTGATAGAAGGAGCCGGCGGCCTGATGGTGCCCATTGACGACGAGACATTTACGATAGACTACGTGCAGAGCCGAAAGCTGCCTGTGGTGCTTGTGACAAACGGGGTGCTGGGCTCGATCAATCACACCATCCTATCGCTCGAAGCGCTGGCCGCACGAGATATAGAAGTTGCGGCTGTGGTGTACAATCGTCATTTTGATACAGATGAGGTCATTGCGGATGATACACGAGGCTTTATCCAACGTTATCTCTCGCGGAAAATGCCGAATACAGAGTATCTGGAGATGCCGAGCATACCGGAATGAGTGCAGCTTAAAAAAAGTTAAGGGCGAAACCACGTGGCTCTATTATTCGTAACTTTGTAAGAGCTATGTACACGAGTGACACAAAAACAAAAATAAGCATATCGAAGGAGGAGCTGTCGAAGCTGCCCACGATGGTCTACCCTGCTGCGGTGACTGTGGTGGAAGATGCAGGGACAGCCCGCACGGCTCTGCGCGCCCTGAACCGGGAGCAAATCGTGGGGTTCGACACGGAGACGCGTCCGACCTTCCGCAAGGGGCAGACGCACAATGTGGCGCTTCTGCAACTTTCAACCCATGAGCGGTGCTTTCTCTTTCGTCTCAACAAGATAGGCATGAGTGCGGAGCTACGGGAATTTCTCGAGAATCCGGACATTACGAAAATAGGACTTTCGGTGCATGACGACTTCAATGCACTGCACAGGAGCTGTGAAGTGAACTGCCAGGGCTTCGTGGACCTGCAGAATTACGTAAAGCCTTTTGGAATAAGTGATATATCACTTCAGAAGATATACGCCATAATCTTCGGCGAGCGTATCTCCAAATCGCAGAGGCTCACCAACTGGGAGGCCGAGACGCTTAGTCCGGGACAGCAGGCATATGCGGCACTCGACGCCTGGGCCTGTCTGAAAATATACGATCACCTGCGTGACGGAGAATTCCATCCCGAAGAATCGCCTTACGCCAAAACTGCAGAAACGGAAACAAAATGAAACTGCAACGCTCCACGCTGATACCATTGATTCTGCTGATATATTTAGGAGTAATGGCCTGCATCGGCTGGCCGGACTATGCCTCTGGACGAACGTCCGCCCTGTTTTATTTCGGAGTGATAGCAATCACGCTTTTAATACTCGTGCTTCTGCATTACAACCTCAAACGACGTGAACAGCTTCGTCGCGAAAGGCTTGAGGACATGAATAAAAAACAACAAAACAATAGATAAGATTATGAGCCACAACGCAATTCTCATCATCCTCGACGGCTGGGGCATAGGCAAACACGACCATGCCAACGCCATCTACTCAACACCCACTCCCTATTGGCATCATCTGCTGGATACATATCCTCACTCGCAACTGCAGGCAAGCGGCGAATTTGTAGGTTTGCCCGACGGGCAGATGGGCAACTCGGAAGTAGGCCACCTCAATATCGGCGCGGGTCGCATCGTATATCAGGACCTCGTGAAGATCAACAAAGCGATCGAGACGGGTTCTATCATGGAGAATCCGGAGATAAAGAGTGCCTACGAGTACTGCCGCAAAACTGGAAAGTCCATGCACTTCATGGGTCTGACGAGCACCGGCGGTGTCCACAGTTCCCTCAACCATCTTTTTGCACTATGCGACATCGCCAAGAAATATGAGCTCGAGAACGTATTTCTCCATTGCTTCATGGACGGACGCGACACGGACCCTCGTTCGGGCGCCGGCTTTCTGAAAGAGGTACGCGACCATTGCGAAAAGAGTGCCGGCGTGATTGCGTCGGTTATCGGTCGTTTCTATGCGATGGACCGCGACAAGCGCTGGGAACGCGTGAAGGTTGCATATGATCTTCTTGTGAAGGGCGAAGGCGAACAGGCCACGGACATGGTTGCCGCCGTGGAAGAGAGCTATGCCCATGACGTGACGGATGAATTCATCAAGCCCATCAACAATTCGACTGTCGACGGCACGATCAAGGAAGGAGACTGCGTGATATTCTTCAACTACCGCAACGACCGCGCGAAGGAGCTCACGGAGGTGCTGACGCAAAAAGATATGCCTGAGCAGGGGATGCACACGATTCCGGATCTGCAGTATTACTGCATGACTCCTTATGATGCATCGTTTAAGGGCGTTCATATCCTTTTCGACAAACAGGACGTGAACAATACTCTGGCCGAATATCTTTCGTCGAAGCAGTTGAAACAGCTCCACATCGCTGAAACGGAGAAGTACGCTCACGTGACTTTCTTCTTCAACGGAGGCCGCGAAGCGCCCTTTGAGGGCGAAGAACGTATTCTTGTGCCGTCGCCCAAGGTTGCGACATACGATCTGAAGCCAGAAATGAGTGCATACGAGGTGAAGGACAAGCTTGTTGCTGCTATCGATGAAAAGAAATACAACTTCATCGTAGTGAACTACGCTAACGGTGACATGGTAGGTCACACGGGCATCTATCCGGCTATCCAGAAGGCTGTGGAAACTCTCGACAACTGCCTGCATGACACTGTTGAGGCCGCCATACGCAACGACTATGAAGTTATCATCATAGCCGACCACGGCAATGCCGACAATGCCGTGAATCCGGACGGCACGCCGAATACGGCTCATTCGCTCAATCCCGTGCCCTTCGTCTATGTGACAGGCAATAAGGACGCGAAGGTTGAGAACGGTATTCTGGCAGATGTGGCACCTTCCATTCTGCACATAATGGGTCTGGAGCAGCCGTCGGAAATGAACGGCCGCGACCTGATCAAGGACTAAAGAACAATATGCCCTCCGGTTGCGGAAATCAATTACCGAGCCGGAGGGCAAATACCGTTTTGACATGAAAAACATTCTCATTACCACGATTTTGGGCGCAGCTCTTCTTGCGTATACGCCCGGAGCATCCGCATCCAGAGCGGACGGCCTGCTGCGTGCGATGATGGGATTTGAGAATGTCCCGAAAGGATCTCGAGCCCCTGAAAAAGCCGACGATGGGCAAAACTATACATCGACAATTGCAGTAGTCGATGATAAAGATGCTGTGGAAAGGATGCGGGAAATCGGATGCGTGATTTTCGGACAGAGAGATGATCTTGTGCTGGTATGCATTCCGAATGATAAAATCGCTGATTTTCTGGAGATACCCGGAATTTTGGAGAGTTCGGCAGCGAGGACATGTACTTCCACATGCAACGTAGTCAGGGAATTCACGGGTGTTGATAAAGTCTTGTGCTACAATCAGACGGGGTTTGACGGCAGCGGTATAGTGCTGGGCCTAAGCGACATCGGCTTTGACGCTGGGCATCCGGCATTCGCAGGACGCGTGGGACGTTTCTGCGGATACAACGATAAGAAAGCCACCTCATTCTGCTTCGACACCGAAGCTGTGATTCTGGCAAAGGGGACAGACGATCCGGAACAGACACACGCGACGATGTGTGCAAATATACTGGGTGGCGCCAGGGATTCATCGCCATACTTCGGCATGGCTCCCGGATCGGAGCTTGTGGCTGGAACTTCGATACTCCATGATTGCGGAATGCTGGCAGCTATCGACAAGGTGATAGAATATGCCCAGGAGCGTGGAAAGCCTGCTGTAGTGAGCCTGTCGCTTGCAAGCTATATTGGGCCACACGACGGAACAGATCCCGTATGCCGCTATCTTGCCAAACAGGCGCAAGAAGCCGTGATTGTGGTTTCAGCAGGGAACGAGGGTATGAATACCAGCACAATACATAAGACATTCGAAACGACGGGCTCACCGATTCAGGGAGCTATAATTCCGACTTACGGCGGGAACATGGTCGAGGGATACGCGCAGGTTTGGGGCGACGGTCCGAATGCTTTTTCGCTAAATCTGCGGGTTTGGGACACATTGGAGGAGAAATACGTTTTCAGCCTGGAGGTGTGCACGCCTGTGGACTGCTCCGACAAGGACTATTTTTTAAGTGCCAAGACGCCTGAAGACATTATAGGAGAGTACTTTCAGGGAACCGGGGTATCGGTAAGCTGCGGCATTGAACCGTGCAACGGGCAGTTTGCCACAACGCTTGTCTACTCCGTGGAGTCGGAGATGAACGGACGCTACCCGAGGTATATGCTTGTTCTGGATGTTGACGGGGAACAGGGACAAAGCGTGCGCATGTTCTGCGACAGTTCCAATACAACCTTTACACCCGCAGGCTACGGCCGGTTTACTCCCGGCAATTCCTCTTTGGCTATAAACGACATGGGTTCGGCCGAAGGTGTGCTTTGCGTAGGTGCAATGACAGCCCGGAAGAGTTTCGAGCTGGAGAACGGATACAGCTTCAACATAAGCTACCCGTATGATGCGGTAGCATCGTTTTCAAGTTATTCTACCGGTTTTCTGAATGTGGAGCCTCTGCCACACGTGGTTGCGCCCGGCGTGGGCATTATGTCGGCGGTAAGTTCCTACATCCACCCGACAAAAGGATACTCCATCCCTGGACCTGACGGCAAAGAATATTTCTGGCGGGCAGATGACGGGACTTCATTCTCGACACCTGCAACCGCCGGAATAATGGCACTCTGGTATCAGGCAAATCCGGAACTGACGCCAATGGAACTGAAAGAAATCGCGATACAGTCGGCAAGCAAAGAACTTACGGATTATCCGACTGTAAAAGCGGGAGCGGGGACTGTTGATGCCCTCGCGGGCCTGCGGATGGCACTCGAAATACCGGCATCCGAGACGGGAGCGGTTTCGCCCGACGGAAGGGCTATTCAGATATTGATAGACGGACAGAACGTTGAGGCTTATGGCGCGCAAGGACGTGTGGAGGTGGAAGTCTTCACAGCTGACGGCCGTAAACACAGTCCGTACAATCTCTCTCCGGGCATCTATATATGCAGCGCAGGAGCGCGAATGAATAAAACAATCAAACGCATAACAATCAAATGAAAAATCTTGTAACACGAGCACTTTCGGGCATAGTATATATAGCACTCATCGTAGGCGCTATCATATTGGGAACGTCATGGACGGCATGTCTGATGTCTATATTCGGCGCATTAGCCATATATGAGTATCACCGGATGGCTGTACTTGATCAAGGCTACACACCGGTGCGCCTATTGTCGTTTGCCCTGGCTGAAGTGGCTGCGCTTTTGATTATCTTAATGCCGATCTCGGGGCTTTTCGGCATGCTGCTTATTGCAGGAGGCATCTTTTTGTGCGCGATGCTTCGGTTTGTTCTTACGCTATACGATTCGAAATCTCCGAGCGCGCTTGGGGATCTCGGTCATTGGGTGCTGAGTGTGGTTTATATCGCGCTTCCTCTTGCCTGTTGCGTGTGGCTGGATTATGAAAACATCCTGCTGCCTGTGTTCGTGATGATATGGCTCAACGATACGGGAGCATATTGCACAGGGAGCCTTCTTGGGCGTCACAGACTTTTTGAGCGTCTTTCGCCCAAGAAATCATGGGAAGGATTCTGGGGCGGGATGGTCTTCTGTGTGGCAGGAGGTATTGCAGCGGCCTACTGGGGACACACGAGTTTTCAAAATATATGGCTATGGGTCGGCGCCGGAATCGTGACATGCGTTTTCTCTACATGGGGCGATCTTTTCGAGAGCCTGATAAAACGGGCATACCATACCAAAGATTCGGGAAATATAATTCCGGGACACGGCGGTATACTGGACAGGATAGATTCGTTGCTTTTTGTTGCGCCTGCCATATTGTTTTACTTCATATTGATGGCATTTTAAACCTTTTTCCGGCATTGAGGTCCTATAAGTAAGTTTAACCCCTAAAAAACTACTCCGGTCATGAAAAGAATAGCAAGACTACTGATTGCAGCAGCTATATGCGTGTCCATGACGGCCACAGACACGTATGCCATAGAGCGCGGACGCAAGGAATCGAAGGGTGGACATTCCCAACCCGCACAGCAGCACTCTACGCGACCCGGGAACAATGGACACGGGTCAACGGGCGGACATTCAAACACGGGTAGGCCGGGCCAGTCAAAACCAAATCAAAACAGTCGGCCAGGTCATCCGACCACTCCATCAACGCGCCCCGGGACGGCGACTCCTCCTCCCGCTCGCCCCGGACATAGCGCTCCTGCACCGGGCCGTCCAGGCAATAACATGGGTCACAATCCCTCCCACGGAAATCGCCCGGGACCTCAGCGTCCACATGATGTTCACCGACCTGTCCCTCATCCTCCTCACAGGCCACATATCCCTGGCGGTTGGAATCATTGGCGTCCTACCCCTCCCCCACCCGCTTATAGACCTTATGCAGGCTGGCCGCGCTTCTCCACCGTTTTGGGTGTGAGGTTCGGGACAACTCTGGCACTTACGATAGATGCACTGCTTAATACGGGCTACAACGTTGTGGCGAACTACAATAATATGGTTTACCTGCGCAACGTGCCGATGCTCGGAATCTCATGGCCCGAAGCAACGCTAAGCTATACCAGCGGCGGGAGACTTGCCGGTTCGGAGTTTATCACTTATTCCAACTGGGCGGATCCGGCTCTCTATAACCGACTCTACGGACAGTTGTGCGCCAGCTACGGACGCCCATATTCAGCCACCGGCACTACTGCAGCCTGGTGGGGACCTGACGGCCAGTATATCCGTCTGAGTTTCGGGAGCGGTCTTGCATCGGACGGCCTGAACCGATACTATACGACTTTGAACTTCGGGATTTATTAAAAGAAGTCATGGCTGACAACTATCTGGAAAAGAAGATGGACGAATACCGCAGAGGGCTTCTGTCGGCCCCTGCGCGTCGCAAGACGACACCCTCGGGCTATGCCCGGGGGTGTGCTTCGTTCCTGCCGTTTCCGGTGGGTGTGAAGATCCTGATGCTTACAGATTCGGCTTCGGAAACAGAACTTAAGGCACTTGTAGATGCCGGCTGCCGTGTAGCATTCACGGGGAATGACAGGAAAGAGGGAAAGAGTATCGCTCAAAGCTGCGGGGCCCAATTCCATCCTGTTTTCGCCGGGGATGAAGATGCGGTGCGACGATCAATGGATCTGATAAAAACCCGCTGGCGCGGGAATGTGGAAATAATCGTGAGTCACGGGTATGCGTTTCCCGACGATTTCGATGGATTCAAGATCTCCATAGGAGAAGATATGGGAGGCAATCTGACAATAGCTGAAGATCCGGATCCCGCTATGCTTCTCTGGGCAATTCTCCCGCAGACCCGCAAATATTTTACCTGAGCATGTCCTCAAGAGCATCGAGACGCGTCTGAAAATCATCAATGGTTTTTGCTTGCTCAGGGTTAAGTCCAAAGATATTCAGGCGGCAATCCTCGCGTGTACAAAATTCGACATCAGTGGAATTAGAGTGTCCTGCAGGACAATAGTATCTTAAATCATGTCCGAATAATCCGTGGCGTTCCTCAACCCGTCCCAGTTTCGGAAGAGAGCGGAGGGCGATAAGCAATGCACGCATGGCTTTAGCGTCGGCAACAGTGTACTCCGGTTGAAAGACATCGAGCACGCTGATGGCCGTTTCAACAGCACCGCGAGACTCCACAAGTTCAAGCAACTTGCGAGCATCGAACAAGGATGTCTGCCTCACGATCTCCACAAATCCTTCCGGATCGGATTCGTAATCGCTGTAAACCACGTCAAGTGCATATTCACGCGGCACGGCCTTAAGATATTCCGGGAAGAAACGTATTGCCTGTCGATGATAAATGCTGCGATTATCTTCCGGCATGAGCCGGGAAACAATGTATTTACGGAGCAGCAGTCGCCCAATACCCGTCATCCTGTTGTCGATTATAAAATTCCAGTTGGTCTCGGAAGGAAACACCTCCGGCTTTTCGAGAAGGGTAAGATATTTGCGACGAAGACATTCGGCCTTCAGTGCCTCGGCAGATACAGAGCGAGTAGCGGATATGCGGTTGACATCAGATTCATTCATGATGCAAATATATGGAAAAAGTTGAAAACATGCATCATGAGCCAGAATTATCTCCGCCTATGTAAATACATTATTCCGACAGTCTCGACTGCAGCCGCTTACGGGCGAAGAATATACGGCTCTTCACGGTGCCTAACGGCAGGTGCATCTCTTCAGCAATCTCGATATACTTATAACCCGATACAAGCATTGTAAACGGAACACGGTATTCATCGGGCAGAGAATTAAGGATATCCATAATCTCATGATGTCCGTAAGTGTCCTCGGGTGTATCGGAAGAGAATTCATTAGTGGCGTTTATCAGATAATTCTCTTCGGAATAATCGGCAACTACTCCATGGCGCACGCTCTTGCGGTAATTATTGATGAAGAGATTGCGCATTATCGTGAAAACCCAACTTTTGAAGTTATCGTTTTCAGTGTACTTATCGGTGTTGTCAAGTACTTTTAGAGTTGTGTCCTGCAACAGGTCGTATGCCTCATCGCGGTTAGAGGTGAGGGAATAAGCGAAATTCAGCATGTTTTTCTGAATAGCGAGGAGCTTGGTCTGTAGTGAAGTGTTAGCCATAGCGATTATACGGTTTTAAAGGTTCCTGAAAAGTGTGTTGTTCATAGGTTTTGTATACTGATAAAACAAATCCGAGAGCATTCTGCCCTCGGATTTAGGTAAATTTTAAAGTTTTTAAGAGGCCTTATCAGCCCAACAAAACGTGAAGAATCTGATCACGAGGAATTACGCGCTGTTCTCCGGAAGCCATGAATTTCAAGGCTACCGTGCCCGCGGCGAGTTCATCCGTGCCGATGATTGCAACAACGGGGATGTTGAGAGCATCGGCATGTCCGAATTGTTTCTTGAGTTTTGCCTCATCAGGATAGACTTCGGCAGAAACGCCTTCCGCACGAAGATGTGCGGCCAATCTGAGAGCTTCTTTCACCTCGTCGCGACCAAGGTTGACGAACATAACACGAGTGGTCTGTCCTATTTCCTCGGGATAAAGGCCAAGGGTATTGAGGACATCGTAGATACGGTCGGCACCGAACGAGATTCCGACACCTGAAATTCCGGGCATACCGAATACGCCGGTGAGGTTGTCGTAGCGACCGCCGCCGGTGATGCTCCCAATCTGCACATCAAGTGCCTTAACTTCGATTATGGTGCCGGTATAGTAATTAAGTCCACGGGCTAGAGACGTGTCGATCTCGACTTCAGCATTCATCGGAGATACTGCCATGGCCGTCTCGACGACAAAACGCAATTCCTCCACGCCCTCTCGGCCAACGGGGATATCAGCAAGCAGTGTACTGAGACGTTCGAGGCGCTGCGCGGTTGTGCCCTCGATTGAAAGGAATGGTTGGAGCGCATCTATTGCAGCGGCAGAGAGTCCGCGCTCCGCGAGCTCCTCATTGACCTTTTCGAGGCCAATCTTATCGATCTTATCAATTGCCACGGTTATGTCGATAAGCCGATCGGGCTCTCCGATTAGTTCAGCGATTCCGGCAAGGATCTTTCGATTGTTGAGCTTGATAGCCACGCGAACACGCAGACGGCTGAAAACATCGTCGATAAGGTGCAGGAGCTCAACCTCGGAAAGCAAGGAATCAGAGCCCACGACATCGGCGTCGCACTGGTAGAATTCGCGGTAACGGCCCTTTTGCGGACGATCGGCGCGCCATACAGGCTGGATCTGGAAGCGTTTGAACGGGAGCTTAAGTTCATCGCGGTGCTGAACGACAAAACGGGCAAAAGGCACCGTGAGGTCATATCGCAAGCCTTTCTCGGAGATACGGTTCGTAAGTCGGATAGAATTCTTTTCCTCAAGCAAAGACGGCTCAACGGAGGCGAGGAAATCACCGGAGTTGAGTATCTTGAAGAGCAGTTTGTCGCCCTCCTCGCCATATTTGCCCATAAGTGTGGAGAGATTCTCCATTGCGGGTGTTTCGATCTGCCTATATCCGTAAAGGGCGAAAACAGATCGGATGGTATCGAAAATATAATTGCGCCTCGCCATTTCCTGTGTGGAAAAGTCGCGCGTTCCCTTAGGGATAGAAGGTTTCTGTGCCATTTTTATTTCTTTGCAAGGGCATTCACAACGTCCAGCATCAGCTCCGTATCCTGTTTGTCACGGCTAAGAATAGTGCCGTCAGGACCGATGAGTATGATACACGGGATTCCCGAAATGCCATAAAGGTCGGTTGGAATTGTCTGTGCGTCAATTATGCAGGGCCAGGGAATCTCGAGACGCTTTATCGCATCGAGAGTGTTCTGCGGCTTGTCCCAGACTGCCACGCCAACAATGTCCAGGCCCTTGTCGTGATATGAATTCCACAATTGCTTCAGCACCCCTATTTCGTGTATGCAGGGGCCACACCATGAGGCCCAGAAATCAACAAGCGTATATTTACCGGGAGTAACAAACTCACTGAGAGAGAGCTTTTTCCCATCGGGCTGCGTGATAGTGAAATCTATGTATTTATTTCCCGGCTGTGTATTTGCGCGAGCATTCATGAGTGAACGCAAACTGCTTACACGCTGATAGCGGGCTAAGGCGGGGTACTTCTTAAGATAGTCCTCAAACTCCTTTTCGGAAAGCTGCGCGGCCTCCTGAATAAAGAGATAGTATCCGATGGGATTATCGGCATTTTCATCGAGCGTGGTGTTGACGAGCGCTTCATATTCCGCAAATACCTTTTCGCGCTCGGTAGGAGGAGTTTCGGGCGTGAGACGCGCGGAAAGAGCCTCGACCTTGCGTCCGAACTCATTCAGCTGATCATTCAGCGGACTCCCGAAGGCCTCGCGACGGTCCGGAGACCAAACAATAGATCCGTTTTCAACGATAAGCGAACCGGCACGATCTCCGTCGATAATCATTCGCACCAAAACAGGCTCCTCGAGTTCGCCGGAAAAAATAAGCTCGGGCCCGTCGATAAGCGCGCTGTCCAGTTTTTCGCCCGTATCATAGTTGACGAGATATAGCATGGCACCCTGAAGGTCCTCCGACGGGGTAGGAATACGAAGCTTGTATGGGTCTGCAGCAGCGGCCCCAAAAACGGATGCAACGGCAGCAGCCGCGAGCAAATAGCGTGAGTGAAATTTCATAAGCATAATATTTTTTCAAAATTAGCAAATCGGGCTAAAAGAAGAGTGTTGCACAATGTTAACTTTCGTTAAGTCGGGGAAATTAGTGCGGGTTGGAGGAATTATTCACTAATTTTGCAAGCCGAGCAGGAACGAAAATGGAATAATGACGATGGCAGACACAACGAACTATCAGGGCCGGGGTCGCTTCAATGACCGGAACAAACCAACTCATACACCCGCAGATGTTGCAGGGCGGCTCGTGCCGCGGGACACAGAGGTTGAGAGTGCCGTGCTGGGAGCGCTGATGCTTGAAAAGGACGCGTTTACCCTCGTCTGCGACCTTCTTCGGCCCGAGAGTTTCTACGAGCCGGCCCACCAGAAGATTTACGAGGCAATACAGAATCTTGGAGCAGCCCAGAAGCCTATCGACATGCTTACGGTAATCGACCGTCTGAAAGTGAACGGGACTCTGGATGAGGTGGGAGGCGCACCGTACGTGGTTCAACTGACATCGAATGTAGCCTCCGCGGCACATGTGGAGTATCATGCACGCATTCTTGCCCAGAAGTATCTGGCCCGCGAACTCATAAGCTTTGCCTCGGAAATCGAAAACCACGCATTCGATGAGAGCAATGATGTGGACGATCTGCTTCAGGAAGCCGAAACCAAGATTTTTGACCTGTCGCAGCGCAATGTCAAGAAGGAAGTGACGCAGATAGATCCTGTAATCGACGAGGCGCTGAAACAGATTGAAATGGCGTCCAACCGGGCATCCGGCTTATCGGGACTTGCCACCGGATTTACGGAACTGGACAAGATAACGGCAGGGTGGCAGAATTCGGACCTTGTGATTATCGCAGCGCGTCCGGCGATGGGCAAAACGGCGTTCGTGCTGTCGATGGCGAAGAACATGGCCGTGAATTTCAACACACCGCTTGCCTTTTTCTCGCTTGAGATGAGTGAAATCCAGCTTGTGAACCGCCTGCTGCAGAATGTGGCTGAAATCGACGGCGCGAAAATCAAGACGGGTGATTTCACTCCGATGGAATGGAGCCAGATGCTAAGCCGCAGTACGGCATTGCGAGGTGTGCCTCTATACATTGACGACACGCCGTCGCTATCGATTCTCGAACTCCGGACCAAGGCCAGGAGACTTGTCAGGGAGAAGGGCGTAAAGATAATAATAATCGACTATCTGCAGCTGATGAACGCCTCGGGCATGAAGTTCGGCTCACGAGAACAGGAAGTTTCGATGATCTCACGCTCACTTAAGCATCTGGCGAAGGAGCTGAATATTCCCATCATAGCGCTTTCCCAGCTCAACCGTTCGGTGGAATCGCGCACCAACGACAACAAGCGTCCACAGCTCTCGGACCTCCGCGAATCGGGTGCAATCGAACAGGATGCGGACATGGTCTGCTTCATCCATCGTCCGGAATATTACCTGAAGTCGGGAGAGGATGCAGCGGGAAACGACATCCGTGGAAAGGCAGAGTTCATCATAGCCAAGCATCGCTCGGGCGCTGTAGGGGATGTTGAAATGCGTTTCCGCGGCAAATACGCCCGCTTTGAAAACTGGGCGCCTGACTACGAAAGCAGTGGAGAAGGAGCGTTTGCGCGCCGTCCGTCGAAGTTCAATGACGGAGACATGCCGGGGGGAGACCCGTTGGGAGCAGCCGGCGATGTGGCAAAGATACAGACGGGAAGTAAAGCTCCGGCTTCTGCAGGCAACGAAAATTTTCTTAAGGGCGGCGAAGAATATCCATTCTGATCATATAGACTGAAAGCGAGTCAAGCCATAGACCCCAGAATAGCACTTCATGTCCGGAATCGGATTTTCATATAGGAAATACATAGCTGTACTGGCGCTTCAAATAGTGCTGGTAATGACGGTTTTGGATGTGACTGTCGTGAATGTGGCTCTGCCTATCCTTGCCGAGGAATTCGCAATCAGCAATTCATCGGCTGTATGGATCGTTACGATCTACCAGCTCATCATCACAATGCTGTTGTTGCCGGTCAGTTCGATAGGGGATCTCCACAGCTACAAACGTACGTTCCTCACGGGCGTTGTCATCTTCACGCTTGCATCGGGTCTGTGTGCCGCCTCGAATGGTTTTACGATGGTTGTAGCGGCAAGAGCTATCCAGGGTATCGGCGCTGCATGCGTGATGGGTGTGAACATAGCCTTAGTGCGAATGATATACCCCCGTGAAATCCTCGGGCGTGGAATGGCTTTGAACGCCATGTGCATCGCCGTGGCAACAGCAGCCGGCCCTACTCTTGCGGGTGTTATCCTATCTGTCAGCACCTGGCACTGGCTCTTTCTCATAAACATTCCTCTTGGAATTGCGGCATTCGTTCTTGGAGTGCGTCTGCTTCCGGAGAATCCTCCGAAAGAGCATAAGCAACCATTCGACAAGGTGAGTGCGCTGGAGAATATGATTGTCTTCGGACTTATCTTCTATGCGTTGGGGAATTTCACGCGGAAGGGAGATGTGGTTCTGAGCGCGGTTCTTCTTGGGACAGGCATAGCCGTGGGAGTAGCATACGTCCGCCGTCAATATCACCATGACGAGCCGTTGCTACCCGTGGATCTTTTCAAGAACAAGATGTATGCGATGAGCATCGTCACTTCCGTATGCTCGTTTATTGCGCAGAACGTTGCAATGATCGCCCTACCATTCCTATATCTCAACAGCTATCATTTCCCGGCCGTAACGACAGGACTTCTGATGACTCCGTGGTCGCTTGCCACGATGGCTGTTTCACCGATAGCCGCTCGCTATGTGGAAAAGCATAATCCGGGCACGACGGCCGCTGCGGGCATGTGTGTTTATATCTGCGGACTGCTTCTACTGCTCTTTACGGGAGAGGAACCGTCGGAATGGAGCATTGCATGGCGCATGGCTGTGTGCGGTGTGGGATTCGGGATGTTCCAGACTCCTAACAATATTGTTATGGTGATGGCCACCCCTATACACCGCACAGGCGGCGCCGGGGGCATGCAGAGCACGGCGCGTCTCATAGGCCAGACTTTGGGCGCAACGGCGGTTAGTTCCGTCTTCGCACTCTTCCCCGGTGAGACGGGAGGTGTGGGCGTATGCATGTATGTAGCGATAGCATTTGCATTATGCGCGGGGGTGTTCAGCTATACACGCACAATCGGACATAAGAAGGAGCTTCATCTCTGAAAGACACACATTCTCTCTTTCCTCGGAAGTCGCTTACCACACGGAGTGCTGATTTTTTTGACCTGACGTAAACGTTTAGGGGCCGGCGATTGTTATAATATCAAACGAACAAACTAACATAAAACATTCGCCATTATGAAAGAAATTGCACTTATAGGCACGATCGACAGTATCTACGGCGACGTGCTCGGACAGCTACTGAAACATGAGATCAGCGTGAACGCAATGGTAAACGAGCCGGAAAAGCTCATGATCGACAACACGCTGCTCACGGTGAGCCATCTTGATGTAACGGACAGCAAGGCTGTAAAGGAAGCTCTTGAGGCTTACGACACGGCAGTGCTGGTTTACAACGATGACCTCCGCAACAAGACAACCAATGATCTGACACTGAAAAGCTTCTCGCACACTGTTGCAGCAGCCCGCGAAGCCGGCGTGAAACGTGTGATTGTTGTCGGTTCGGAAAACTCGGAGGCATTCTTTGTAACAGATCTTCGCCGCATCGATGACATCGACTGGCTCTTCATCTCGAATGTCGGTCCTTATGCAAAGCGCGTGCGCAAGGAAATCGAAAAGCCACAGCGCCATAGCACAGTCTATGAGGACTGATCAGAACGCAGCCACACCTTAATCCTTCATACCTTAAATAAAAGGGCTCACGAGTCCTTACTTGAGAAAATCACCATACTATGACTGACACCAAGGCCGCGCGCTCCAACAGGAGCGGGCGGCCTTTTGTCGTTTAAAGCATAAGGGCGGACTAAAACAGTTTGTCATGCAGCCAATCGGCAACCAGAATTGAAGTCTCCTTACGGGTTTTAGAGAAAACGTGGTTCTCGTCGGGAATCAACTTCAACTCGCTATTGGCAATTTTCTCCTTATAGCGTTCAACGTATGTATACGGTACTATCTGATCGTGGGTTCCCTGCACTATCAGAGTGGGTCCGTTGTAATTGGCTGCCGTCTCGTAGATAGGCAGATGAATCGCCGTCTCAACATAATTCTTTCCAAGAAGGAGAGCCCCGGCTTCAGGAGAATGCGGCAACTCAATGTAATCGTCCTTGAAATTCCAGGGGTCGTACAAGGCTCCCATTGTATTACCGCGTAGGGCATCATCGCGAAGCACAGCTGCAGCGGCCAACAATACTTCAGCCTTAATCAGACTGTCGCCGAGCTCGCCACCAACCATACTCACAACCACGCCACCCTGAGAGTGGCCAACAAGACTGATGTCCCTGACCCAGGATTGCTTCTGCGCCCATGCTATCACGTCTTTAAGGTCGTCGATTTCGTTCAGGACAGTCATGTCTTTGAACTCACCGTCGCTATTTCCATGTCCGTTAAAGTCAAAGCGCAGTGTGGCCATTCCCTGCGCAAGGATACATTCAGAGAGCTCGTTCATAAAGAGGCTCCGACAATTTCCGCTGAAGCCGTGGCATATTATTACCAGCGGGACCCTCCCGGTCGAGGCGGGTCGCTCAACAATAGTGAACAGCTTTCCGACGGAGCCGTCTATACGTATTGTGTCGGAAGTCCAGGCATTAGATGAAAGAAAACCAAGCATGAGGATAATAACAGTGAAGATACTTCTTTTCATAAGGATTATCATTCTTTTATTGATATGAAACGGCAAAACTCCCTAATACTTGGGAATCTTGCCATTAAATTTTATGTCGGTATCGTAGGTCAATTAATCTGAGAAGCTAAGTCTGCCGCTGACTATATCGTCCACCATCCCATCATGGGGCGCCTCATTGGAATCACAGATGAATCTCACCGCGGAGGGAGTTTCTTTTTATATCTTTATAACGCTTTCGCGGGCACTTCTTTTCGGCCTGAAATGCTTTTCGGGATAAAGAGTAAGCGGTGTCAGACGCATTATTCCAACCGCTTAAAACTCCGGGAGAGAAGGCCCGTAATGGAGGGAATGAAGGATGGGCGCGCATGCACGGAGGGATGCGGGAAGATCGAGGATACGCTGATTTGACGAGCCACGGAACATCAGTGATGTGTCGCGCAATGATTCGATATAAGGACCGTCAACAAGGACACTCAGCTTCTCGAGCAAAGCCTCTGTACCCTGTGGTATTGAGCTATCTCCCGAGAGCAGTTCTTCGAATGTGAAGCCTGTATAGCACCATATATCATAGCCTCGCTTCCTGAGCTCTGCAGCGAGGGGGATAAGCGCCTGCGCGCTATACAGGGGGTCACCGCCTGTGAATGTTACATTGTATCCGTTACGCTCTACGATGCCGATTATCTCATCGAGAGTCACATCCCTTCCGGCCTCAAAAGACCATGTGGACGGATTATGGCAACCGGGGCACCGGTGCGCGCATCCTGCAAGATAAACAGATGTGCGCAAACCGGGCCCGTCTACGCTTGTGCCCTCAACGATGTCAACAACACGCAGTGTGCTCATTTGTGCACCACGCGGTCGTTGAGTTCGGCAAGCTTTGCAGTGTTCCAGCGATCGGTCGTTCCCACGAGGTAGCCCGTGATGCGCTGCAGCTTGTCGATAGCCGTTGAACCGCAGGAGGGACAGAGCTCGAGACCTTCTGCAGCATCTTCATATCCGCAATTCATGCAACGGTTGCGATTGTGGTTCACGGAGCAATAGCCGATGTTGTTCTTATCCATCAGGTCTACGATATCTGCAATAGCCTCGGGATTATGGGTCGCGTCGCCATCGATCTCCACATAAAAGATATGGCCGCCCCGCGTAAGCTCGTGATAGGGAGCCTCAATTTCCGCCTTATGTTTCGGCGAGCAGTGATAGTAGACCGGGACATGATTGGAGTTGGTATAATATATCTTGTCTGTGATGCCCGGGATCTCGCCAAAACTCTTGCGGTCGCGCGTGGTGAATTTACCGGAAAGGCCTTCAGCGGGCGTGGCAAGAATTGAATAGTTGTGCTGATATTCTTCGGAGAACTCGTTAGCGCGGGAACGCATGTGGCTTACTATGCGCAGCCCGAGCGTCTGCGCCTCCTGACTCTCGCCATGGTGTTTGCCAACGAGAGCAACCAGACATTCAGCCAGCCCTATAAAACCGATACCGAGTGTGCCGTGGTTGATCACCGGTTCGATCGTGTCATCCGGCGCCAGAGCATCACCACCGTTCCAGAGCTTGCTCATAAGAAGCGGGAACTGCTTTGCAAGGGCAGTCTTCTGGAAGTTGAAGCGCTCGTCGAGCTGACGGGCAGCAATTTCAAGGACATCATCGAGACGACGGAAGAAAGCCGCGATGCGTTCCTCCTTGTCGCGTATGTTCATACATTCGATGGCAAGACGAACGATGTTTACGGTCGTAAAGCTAAGGTTTCCACGGCCGATAGACGTTTTTTCGCCATAGCGGTCTTCGAATACTCTCGTACGGCATCCCATCGTGGCCACTTCGTACTTATATCGTTCCGGGTCATCGGCGCGCCACTTTTCATGCTGATTGAACGTGGCATCAAGGTTGACGAAGTTAGGAAAGAAACGACGGGCCGTAACCTTGCATGCGAGACGGTAAAGATCGTAGTTTGGATCGCCTTCGACATAGTTTACACCGCGCTTCTTCTTCCAAATCTGAATCGGGAAAATGGCTGTAGCACCATTGCCTACTCCTTCATAGGTGGAATGAAGGAGCTCGCGAATGATGCAACGACCTTCGGCGGAGGTATCCGTTCCATAATTGATGGAAGAAAACACAACCTGATTGCCTCCACGGGAGTGGATGGTGTTCATATTGTGTATAAAAGCTTCCATAGCCTGATGTACACGGCTGACCGTGCGGTTTACAGCATGCTGGAGCATCCGTTCATCACCTTCAAGGCCGTCCAGCGATTTCTTTTCGAAATCCTTGAGCTGAGTATGATGGAGGTGGGAAAGGTCGCGCCCTACAAAACGTGAAAGGTTGTCTATCTCTTCGATGAACGAGCTACGCACATAAGGTGCCAGATAAAAATCGAAAGCGGGAATAGCCTGTCCGCCGTGCATCTCGTTCTGACAAGTTTCGAGGGCAATACATGCTATGACTCTTACAGTTTCGATGCGCTATGCGAGACGGGACTCACCGTGACCGGCAATGAAACCATATGAAAGGATACGATCAAGCGGATGCTGCACACAGGTGAGGCTCTTGGTGGGATAGTAATCCTTGTCGTGTATATGGATGTATCCGGCACGCACAGCCTCGCGGGCCTCGGGCGAGAGGAGATAATCGTCCACAAACGGCTTGGTAGTTTCCGAGGCGAACTTCATCATCATTCCCGCGGGGGAATCAGTGTTCATATTGGCGTTCTCGCGGGTGATGTCGTTGTTCTTTGCCTCGATGATCTCGTTGAACATGTCGCGGGTCTTGGCACGACGTGCAATACTACGCTGATCGCGATATGCGATATAACGCTTAGCCACTTCTCGTCGCGGACTGCGCATGAGTTCGTCTTCCACAAGATCCTGGATCTGTTCGACAGTCATGCGCTCCTTTCCGGAGTATCCGATACGGTCGGTGATCTTATTAATGAGCGCTTCGTCCTCGCCAAGCTCTGTTGTGAGCATGGCCTTGCGGATGGCAGCCTTGATTTTCTCTTCGTTGTACCCGACAACGCGACCGTCGCGCTTTACTACTGTCTGTATCATCTGGATTGTGGAGGTGTATGATTTAAAGTAAAAAAGTGTGCTATATTTGCGATGACAAAGCTACAGCAAATTTTTCAAACCGGCAAGTAAAATTCGCATTTAATTTTCATTTTGGAAAACTTTTTATCCACACACAAAATTAAAAGCCCTGAAAATCAGAGCTTTTTAAAATAAATTGGAAAACTTCCAGCAAAATTCTATTCAACAGAGATACGTTTTTCGTGCAATTTTTCGAAATCTTCGGGATGTAATCCGCTGTCTTTTAGAGGAACGCTCTCGTCGTAATCGTTGAGATACCGACGCTCGGGTTCGCGATAGGAACGCGACGAAAGAGCCAGTGTCGTGTCAAGCGCAGGCATCTTTAGGCCGGCCAGGGCTGATACCGTATGGAACATGCTCTCACTGGAGCTCACGTTCCGCCTTGCATTGTTTTCAAGCGTTGCCATAACTCCGGGATGAACTGATGCAAAGCTATCGGACATCCATACGAACATCGGGACATGCAGCTGGTAATACGTAGGCGACGGGGAGGCATGCAGGAATCGTTCGCGCGAATCGTCGAAAATATCTTCGCCGTGATCGGCAGCATAAACCAAAACGGAGGGACGGCCTGTGCGCTCCAGCACATCGATAATTGAGTCGAGCGCACGGTCTGTGGCAAGAATGGAATTGTCGTATGCATTCACAAGCTGGCCGCGGTTGCCGCTTGCAGCTGAAACATCATCGTCGGGCTTGAAGCGATCGTCTTCGGCCGTATATCTCTCCTTGTAGTTGAAATGCGAGCCGTAGGTATGTAGAACCACGAATAACTTGCCCGAGGGATTGGAGTCAAGCAGCTTGCGAAGCCTTGAGGCGAGCTCCGTATCCTGAACGGGCTCATTCCTGACAACCGGATCATCGCATATATATTCCGTATGGCCGGCTCGCTGACTGTAGAAATCTATAAGGGAATGATTGTGGGCCTGGTTGGAAATCCAAGCCGTGGAATAACCGGCTTCGTTGAAGGCATCCACGATACTCCCCGCCACATAAGCGGAATCGCCGAACTCAGCGGCGGTGAGATGCGAGAGCATCAGGGGGACGCTCTTGTGAGTCGTGTTACTTTCGCTTAGGACGCGGGGGTAGAAAACGAGATTCGAGCGGGCAGCCAAACGCGGAGTCGTGGGACGGTCATAGCCCCCGAGCCCCCAGTGATTAGATCTTGAAGTCTCGCCAACAACAATGACAACTATCTGCGCGAAATCGGCAGCGATGGTGTCTTCGTCCACAACTCCGAAACGGTAGGAAGCCGATACTCCGGGATACGCAGCGGAAACGGCACTGCGCTCGACAGCATAAACCATATTGGCTGTTACGTTCAGTGGAAAGAGCTGACGTAGGGGCCTGTATCCGCCCTTTGCCGTAAATGCAAGCCCGAAAGAAACAGCTCCGAGGACAAGGAGTAGCACAGACAAACGGCGTCCGACAGCCATTGCCCGGCCCGGAATACGCGCTCCACGGACAATTGCCCAGATTCCGGCTATTATCAGCGGTAGATATACCACGAGCACCGTGATGATGGCCGGACCAAGATTGGCCAGGAGTTCGCCGGCTTCATGGGGATTGGTCGTGAGCACATTGAGGAACATGTCGATTGCAATGATGGATTCTCCGTAGAGGAATAACAACACAATCTGAAAGGCACACAGGACCATAATGGGAACAAAGAACAGAATCTTGCGACCGATACGCGGCCCCCATGCGGCGGCGAGGAGATAAAGGCCCAGGGGAATCAACACGTTTGTGAGGCGTGCCCAGAACGAATAGGACATCTCCGTGATGTCCAGAGCAATATTGGGCACAATCAGTAGTAGTGGAAGAATCCACATCAGTGCCGTGGCCGTACGAGGGTATTCGGCTTTAACCATATATTTAGAATGCTTCATTTATGCTGAAATTTAAACCCCATTCGTGGCGACCGAAGCCGACATCGACACGGACGTTCATGTTTTTCTTGAATTCCCATCGGTATCCGACGCCATAGCTTGGGAGAACGATACGCGCACGGAGAGCGGAGAACTTGGGAAATACGGAACCTGCGCCTATCCAAGCCACGACTCCGTTACGTCGCCAGACGTGCTGGCGCAGCTCGAGAGTTGCATCCATGCCCATCTTGTCGCGATAGCGGCCTTCGAAGTATCCGCGCATGCTGTGGCTGCCACCAAAAGTGGAGAGCAGTCCCCAGGGCGTGTTGCCATACGTAAGACGGGTATGATATTGGAAGGCAAGCACACTTCCCTTCCACATCGGAGTGTATGTGCTGAAAGTCAGCTCCGTAAGTGAGAATGCATACTTATTGGCAAGGAAGCGCGGATTGAAGCGCTGGTCGAGCCGCAGACTCACGCCACGAGTCGGAGCCGTAAGATTATCGCGAGTATCAAACTGGACGGCGAATCCGAGACCGACATTGAACGTGCGGTCGCTCTCTCCATTGAGGAGCCATGGCTTCTCGAAATCGCTGCCGTTGATATAGTCGAAAGTTGCCTGCGGACCGATATAAAACCGCTTGCCTATTCGCCAGAAATAAGCGGCGTTGGCTCGAGAACAAATGTATTTATATTTGGAGTCATTGTCATTGTTTGCAGCCATATCGTAGCCTATTCCCCAGAAATGAGAGCGCACATAGCTGATACTTACGGAATATGTGAGGCGCTGACGATCGTGCGGGAATATATGGTTGCCGTCAAGGCTCAATTCAAAAAAAGCACTTGTCGTGGCACGAGCCGTCAAAGATACGTCACTCATAGGAATTGACTTGTCGGTCTTGTCGTGGCGGTACTGGCCGGCTGCGACGAGTGCAAGGCCGAACTTTGTATCCGAGGAGTAATACGGACCGCCAATGAAGCTTATGTCAAATTCCTTCTCCTCATGTACGTCATTGGAGGAGTCGAAATAGTCATAGACCTTACCGATGATACCCTTTCGATAGAACGGCAAGGCTACAAGGGACTCCGGCTGCTCCGAATAAGTCTGCTCCGGAGTCAGGGCTGCCACGCTGTCGGCAACGTATGGTTCCGGAGTCATTTCCGAAATATCAGCACGGCTATACAGGGGCACTGCAAGGAGGAGAATGGATGATACAATAATTTTTCTGAGCATAATGTGTGAAACGCTATACAAAGTTAACACAATAATTACTAATTTTGTTGTCTGAAAGGACAAATATGACAGAAAAGACGACGGGAAGACGAATTTCCAAGGATAGCTGCCTGATGCTGTGCGATCTGCTCGAACAGTATGGAGTGCGACGCGTGGTTCTATCACCGGGATCGCGCAATGCGCCCATGATAGTTGCCGTCGAGCGCTCGGAGGCCTTCCGGTCATTTGTCGTAATAGACGAACGTACAGCAGCTTTCACGGCCTTGGGCATGGCTATGGCTCTGGACGAACCCATTGCGCTCGTGTGTACCTCGGGGACGGCGCTACTCAATTATGCTCCGGCTGTAGCAGAGGCTTATTACCGACGCCTGCCGCTTATAGTAATAAGTGCAGACAGGCCCGCCGAATGGATTGACCAGGATGATTCGCAAACCATCCGCCAGCCCGGAGCGCTTACAAGCATCGTCCGTGCCACTCTGGATGTAAGCGAAAGCATATATGCCGGCAAGGACGGACCATGGTGGTTGAACCGTCGGCTCAACGATGTGCTTTCGACCGCCATATGTGGCCCGATTAAAGGCCCGGTACATATAAATCTGCAGCTCGACGAGCCGCTGGTGAGTATGGTGCCGGAGTCCGAGCCCCGGACGACAGGACGCCGCATAGCCACCGTTCATACATGCGGAGGATCCGTGCCCAAAGAATATGTAACGCAGTTTGCAACTGCCGGGAAAGTGCTTTTTGTGGTAGGTTTCATGCAGCCTGACCCAGTGCTCTCCTCATTGATGGACCAAGTGGCGGAGACGGGCTGTGTGGTGTTGAAAGAGGCGCAGTCGAACCTTCATTGCAAGTCTGAAAACGTGCTTGGATGCGTAGACGCCACTCTGCGCGGAACCCGCCGCTGTCCGGGCTTGGATTTCGTACCGGAACTGGTCGTGACCATGGGAGGTGCATTACTCTCGCGTCATGTCAAGGCATTTCTAAGGCGAAATGCCCGCGGAGCCCGAATCTGGAGCGTAGGATACAACGACCATGCCGTTGACTGCTTCAAAGGACTCACATCCCGTTTCGAAATGCCCCCAAGAGACTTCCTAAGCTCCATAATACAAGTTCCGGCACAACACGACGCTGATTTTGCCTTCAACTGGAGTGAGGCCGCGCGGCGCGGCTGTTCAGAAAGCGGAATAGAGGAAGCGCCATGGAGCGATCTCTCGGCCGTTCACATGGTTCTTGACGGCGCCCCCGAAGGAATGAATCTGCAAGCGAGCAACGGCACTGCCGTGCGATATGTGCAACTTTTCAAAAGCTATGAAAAGTTCCGCACGGTACACTGCAATCGCGGCGTGAGCGGCATCGACGGATGCACGTCCACAGCCATAGGTTTCGCTCAGGCGGCCTCTGCGCCGACCCTATTGCTTACCGGGGACATGAGTGCGGCCTACGACGTGGGCGCGCTGGCGCTACAGGACATTCCCGCTACCTTCCGAATTGCAGTTCTTAACAACGGCGGCGGCGGCATATTCCGCTTCATTCCTACTACGCGCGAGCTCCCTGAGCTGGAGAAAGCATTCGTGGCTCGGCCAAGACTCCCTCTGCGCGAACTCGCTGCAGCCTACGGATTTCGATACCTGGAGGCAAACTCCGAAGACGGACTGCGCGAAAATCTGCGGGAATTCTTCGGGACAAGCGACAGTCCGATAATCCTGAACATCATAACGCCCGGCCACGAGTCCGCGGCAACACTTTTAAATTACTTCAAATGAAACGAGAGTGGACCACCATAAAAGAGTACAGCGATATTCTTTTTGAATTCTACAACGGAATAGCAAAAATCACCATCAACCGCCCGGAAGTCTACAATGCCTTCCGTCCGCAGACCAACGCACAGATGCTGGACGCGATGGGCATATGCCGCGACCGACGCGACATCCGCGTAGTTGTACTGACGGGTGCCGGCGACAAAGCTTTCTGCTCGGGCGGCGATCAGAACTACAAATCCCGCGGAGGCTATAGAGACGAGGACGGCACGCCGCGCCTTAATGTACTGGATCTTCACAAGGCAATCCGCTCGCTCGTGAAGCCCGTAATAGCAATGGTCAACGGCTATTCGATCGGAGGGGGAAACGTGCTGAATGTGATCTGCGACCTTTCGATAGCCTCGGAGAACGCACGCTTCGGCCAGACGGGACCGAAGGTGGGCAGCTTCGATGCGGGCTTCGGCGCAAGCTATCTTGCGCGTTGCGTCGGACAGAAGAAGGCACGCGAAATCTGGTATCTCTGTCGCCAGTACACGGCTCAGGAAGCCCTGCAGATGGGCATGGTGAACGCAGTTGTGCCTTTCGAGCGACTTGAGGACGAGACCGTGGAATGGTGCGAGACCATCATGAAACGGAGCCCGTTTGCAATCCGCATGATTAAACGCGCGCTCAACGCCGAACTGGACGGCCAGCACGGCCTGATGGAATTTGCCGGCGATGCAACGCTGATGTACTATCTGATGGACGAAGCCCAGGAGGGCTCGCGGGCTTTCCTGGAGAAGCGAGATCCGGATTTCGACAACTATCCTCAGTTCCCGGGCTAAGACATGCTCCAGGGGCATTATGAACGCTATGTGCTTCGCTTTCTATTCGAAGCGCGCACATCGCGTGAGAGGATGTGGGAAAAGGAGACTTTTTTCGTGAGCCTGCACGAGTCGGAGACGGGGCGTACGGGTGTAGGCGAATGCGGGGTGTTCCGTGGCCTTTCTGCAGATGACCGTACGGACTACACTTCGCTGCTGGAGTATTACTGCCTCCATCCCCTGGAAGCTCTTGACTGCGAGTACAGCTCTATCCGTATGGGCTTCGAGACGGCCTTCAAGGCTCTCGAGTCGAACGATGGCTGTCTTTTCCGCGGAGCCGAGCCATGGTTCGAGGGGCGCGAAGGAATTGTGATAAACGGACTCGTGTGGATGGGCGACAAGGCAACCATGCTGCGACGTGTACGCGAGAAACTCGATGCCGGATTCACGGTGCTGAAGCTGAAAATCGGTGGAATAAACTTCGAGGAGGAGTGCGATATTCTCAAGGCAATACGTCGCGAGTACTCTGTCCGTGACCTTACCGTGCGGCTGGATGCCAACGGCAGTTTCACTCCGCAGAATGCACTTGCTCGCCTCGAGAGTCTGAGCAAGTTCGATATTCATTCGCTTGAACAGCCTTTGCCGGCCGGCCTGACAGATGAAAGCGCCCGGATATGTCGCGAGAGCCCGATTGCGATTGCGCTTGATGAAGAACTCATCGGATGCCGCACGGCAAAGGAGTGCGCGTCTCTTCTGGATGACATACATCCGCAATATATCATACTTAAGCCGACGCTCTGCGGAGGATTCGCGGGAGCGGACCGTTGGATTGCGGAAGCCGAGAAAAGAGGGATCCAATGGTGGGCGACATCTGCTCTGGAATCCAACGTAGGACTAAATGCTATCGCTCAATGGGTGGCAGCAAAGCGTCCTACTCTTCCGCAAGGCCTCGGCACGGGACAACTGTACGCCAACAACACTCCGACGCACATGCAACTCCGGGGTGAAAAGCTATATAACGATGGACGAAAGAGAAAAGATTGATGCATTCATGCGCGAATGGCTTTCGGACTCGGATGCCGTTGTGGCCCATAGTTCGGGCTCGACAGGCAAGCCAAAAGAAATACACCTCCTGAAGGCGGATATGCGAGTATCAGCGCACGCTACGTTGAATTTTTTCGGGCTAAACACGGATTCGCGGATCGCTGCCGCGCTTTCGGCTGACTTCATTGCCGGGAAGATGATGATCGTGAGGGCGCTGGAGGTCGGGTGCGAACACGTGGCAATTGATGTGTCGCGCGAGTTATGCCTGAAAGACGCTCTTCCGCTGGACCTGCTGGCCATTGTGCCGGCCCAGATACCTTCTTTAGTTGCACAGAAGGACTGTCACGCCGGTCTAAAGAACGTTCTTGTAGGGGGGTCGGCAATGACACGCATGCAGCGGGAGGCGCTCATCGAATCGGGGTTGCGGGCATGGGAGAGCTACGGAATGACGGAAACGTGCTCGCACGTGGCGCTTCGGCGCGTCGGGGCCGATGAATCGGTGCCTTTCGAAGCGATGCCGGGGATTCGGTTCGAGAGAGACGAAAGAGCTTGCCTATGCATATTGTCCGACTGCTTTTCGTGGGGGCGCCTCGTAACGAATGACTGCGTGGAATTGCCGGATGACCGGCATTTTCTGTTCAAGGGACGTGCAGATAATGCGATCGTGTCGGGCGGACTGAAACTCCATCCGGAAGAGCTGGAGAAGGAATACGCGCAGGTCCTGGATGATAGGGAATACTATGTGTGCGGAGTCCCGGACGAGACGTGGGGGACGGCAGCCGTATTGGTTGTGGAAGGCAAGGAAATCAATGATCTGGCAAGCAAAATAGCCTCCGTGGTGACAGACAGGCGCCACTTGCCGAAGGCTATAATCTATAGGGAAAAACTGCCGCGGACGGCCAACGGAAAGATTATCCGAACTTGCTGACCTTGCGGAGGGCGGCTTCGTTGATGATTTTAATACGTCGTCCGTCCACGAGAAGGATATGTTCGGCCACGAAAGCGGAAAGAGTGCGGATAGCGTTCGCCGTGGTCATGTTCGAGAGGTTGGCAAGATCCTCACGCGACATGTAGATATTGAGGGTTGCGCCGTCGTCCTCGTATCCGTAGCTGTCAAGGAGCACCATGAGGGCTTCTGCAAGACGCCCGCGGATATGCTTCTGTGTAAGGTTAACGATTTTTGTATCAGACCCTCCGAGGTTGTGGGATAGTTCGCGAATGAAGAACCACGCGAGATTTATGTTCTTCTGAATAATATCCTTGACTATATTCAAGGGGAGAGCTCCGAGAATGGAGGGCTCGAAAGCACTTGCGCTGGACACATAAGTCTCCTCCGCAAAATAGGCACGGTAGCCGAAATACTGCACGGGGCGGATAAGGCGCAGAATCTGCACGCGGTCCCCCACTCCCTTCTTTGTCTTTTTTACTTTTCCTTTGAAAAGGCACCACAGAAACTCGGGCTCATCACCCTCAGCATAAATAAGCTGATTCTTCTTGAAGGAATGAAACGTAAGATTATCAGTAATAATACGTTTTTCCTCAGGAGAAAGAATAGACCAGATTTCGGCCATATCTTCATTTATAACCTTTTCTAAAGCTTTGCGTAGCATGCTGAATTGGGGCGTTTCTGTGAAAAAATTGGTGTATAAGTGATGTAGAATAATGTTATACGACATACAAAGGTAATAAATTTTCTTTTCGTGACAAAAATTTAAGCGAGAAATTTGGATAATTGAACCAAAGGAAGTATTTTTGCGTTACAGAAATGAAAGCCGGAAGCAAGTCTCCGAAACTTGTAAGGCATATGGGACATTGACATTCAAGCGAGCCTTAACGTGGCTCACGAAATATACCACATCAAAGTGGATTGGGAAACTCTTCAAATTTATCTGAAATCCCGAGACAAGCTTGACCGTCCGATGGCGGGCCCCAATCCTCCTTCCGGGGAGGATGTCCCAACAGGGGACCAGGCGGATTACAAAGGGCGGCGGGCACTCAAATCCTGTCTTTTCGGAGTTTCATCGCATCCTTTGATGTGGCTTTTAAACAAAACAGGCCGCCGACGAAAATGTCGGCGGCCTGTTTTGTTTAGAGCCCATTCGATAAGGGATGTTAGTTACGGCAACGATTATTCCTCGAACTGCTTGCGATAGAACACAAAATTGCGCCCGAGATACTTTTCGCGGACAATCGGATTCTCTGCCAATTCCTCCGATGTTCCCTGAAAGAGGATGCGGCCTTCGAAAAGGAGATAAGCACGATCGGTGATATGCAACGTTTCCTGCGCGTTGTGGTCGGTAATAAGAATGCCTATATTTTTCTTTTTAAGACTATAGACAACGCTCTGTATGTCTTCCACTGCAATCGGATCCACACCGGCGAAAGGCTCATCGAGCATTATGAAGCGCGGGTCAATGGCCAGACAACGAGCAATTTCAGTCCGTCGGCGCTCACCACCGGAAAGACGGTCGCCAAGATTATGCCGCACAGCCTGGAGGCGGAACTCCGTGATGAGACTCTCGAGCTTCTCGCGTTGATACTCGATGGGTTTACCGGTCATCTGCAACACCCCTCTTATATTGTCTTCCACCGTAAGCTTGCGGAATACGGAGGCTTCCTGAGGGAGGTAGCCAATCCCGAGTTGCGCACGTCGATACATTGGCATGGACGTGATGTCCAGATCATCAAGAAATATACGGCCCTGGTTCGGACGGATAAGGCCCACGGTCATGTAGAACGTAGTAGTCTTTCCGGCACCGTTCGGTCCGAGCAGGCCCACAATCTCGCCTTGCTCGAGCTTTATGCTCACATGGTTGACGACCGTTCGTTTTCCGTAAGTCTTCACCAGATTGTCGGTGCGCAAAGTTCCGGTAGGTGATGGTTCAGGCACAAGCGGACGGTCATCTCCCAGAATAGCACTCTGCAGTGTGAAAGGCTGCGGGATGTCCTTTGCGTGCTTGTCGCCGGACTCATCGGAGGTAGGCATGTGAATTTCCACGGCTTGAAACAGAAAGTGAAAGGTTATTTTCGCCGCAGGCGCGATTCGATATAATCCGTGAGCAGTGTGATCGCTACAATATTGCTTCCACCCTGCGGGACAATGAGGTCTGCAAAACGTTTCGAGGGTTCTATATACTGGCAGTGCATGGGTTTCAGCACTTCCTCGTACCGGTCGATAACCATCTGCGGTGTGCGGCCACGCTCTATACAGTCGCGTGCAATAACGCGGATGAGCCGATCATCGGCATCGGCGTCTACAAATACCTTGACATCCATCATGGTGCGCAACACAGGATCGCATAGGACAAGTATCCCCTCGACAATCACAACATCCGCCGGGCGCACCTCCACGGTCTCTTCCTGGCGAGTGCAGGTAAGATACGAATATGTGGGCATCTGTATAGTGCGGCCTTCCCGGAGTTCCGAAAGATGGCGCACAAGCAGTGGCCACTCGATGGCTGCCGGTTCGTCGAAGTTTATCTTGCTTCTTTCCTCGGGAGGAATATGACTTGAATCCTTGTAATATGAATCCTGTGGGATTACCGCAACCTCACCGGCAGGGAAAGAGTCGATGATCTTTCTTACGACTGTTGTTTTTCCGGAACCTGTGCCTCCGGCGATGCCTATGACTATCATTTCGATGATTTCTTGCTTGAGGAATTTACCGATTGCGAAATTAATAAAAAAAAATGGACGGGCAATAAAGGGAAGGTGGAATTTTTTCGTAATTTTGCGGAAATATATTAAACTCCCCTAAGACTATGCAGTACGAAATAGACAATGAATATTTGTTCCCGACAGTTAAGATCGATGACCCAGAAAACAGATATATCTATTTGAAAGCTAATGTCGACGGGGAAGACAGATATATAAAACTCGAACGCATAAAGTTTCAAAAGGAGAATTATACGGATCCTGCATATCTGAAATGCCGAGTGCGTGCGTTGGATGCGGACGGCACACCGATTCTCGGGCATATAATTGAAAACTATGTCGACGAGCTGTACTCCGATGCGGACCGGACAGGCGAAATTTTTGATTTTACTGTGCTGGTGCCTTCACAGGACGGCGAAGAATATATGACAGTCAGTGATGAATACGGACTTCGCTACCGATTGAAAAAGACAGAAGGCGTTCAGTTCCATAAGGGCCAGATCGTAAAAGGCAGTTTCTATCGGGCACGTAACGGCAAACTAAATCTGAAGTATATCCGCGAACAGACGGACTATCCGTTCTATACGTTCGATGAAGTGTGCGACGGACTCCGACTTACAAATCAGGAACGGGTATATTACCGACGTCTGCTATACTCCCGGCCTGAACTGGCGGCCGTACAGAAGGAAATCGACGGCGATTGCACCTCATGGCCCCTCACTGCCCTGACGCATATGAACAAGCTGATGCCGGAGTGGTTCATGCAGGCACGGACGGATCGCGGAAAGAAAATCCTCGAGCGTGTTGTGGGAGTCATCCGCGCACTGGGCCTCTTCCTACTTGAGCGTTCGGCCTTCCTGAACCTTCTTGGCGACAGCGAACGTCAGCAGAAACAGGATATGCTCACGACCATTGTGGAAAATATCAAGCCCTATTCCCTCACACTGGAGCTTGTGCGCGAAGGGAGGCATGAGGAATTCATCTCGTCGCTTCTGGGACGTTTGCAGAAATCCGGATTTATATATCATCCTTCGCGCCAGTTCGCAATCCTGATGCTTATCTTCCGCCTTTTTCCGCATGAGGTGCAGACGCATCTCGACCGCATTTTCGCCTTGATCTTCGAACGCAAGCTTTCCAACTGGCAGCGTGAGCCCTTCCGGCAGGCATTCATCGAGCAGTTCGATCTGTATATAAACGTGACACGTGAGGCAATCGAGAATCTTCCACAAGTTGAAAGTCCCGAGGAACGCGCCCGCATCGGCAATCTGCTCACAGCAATAGCGCTCGAACTGCTCATTGCAGGTCAGGACGGACTTCCGGAAGAATATGCACCGCGACTCCGTTCGCTTTTCTACCGTTATGCTTCGCTCGTGAGCAAAAAGGATTCGGACGTATTGCTCAACAAGAGCTTCCTGGCGCTGACAAACAACGATAATTTTCCTCCGGCCTATACATTCGAGAATCTGAAACAGCCCATGGTGATGCTGGCACGTGCATCAAGGGAAGTGGAAGATAGAAATGAAGATGGATACGGAACGATTGCCCAGACATACAGCAACGGACATGTTCAGCTGACTGTCGACTCGAAAGGCCTGCGACTGCAACGGGCCGGTCGTATCGACTGTGATCATGAGGCGATTCCCGACGGGTGGATGCCATGGCTGAATCCTCAGATCTCACTTGAGGACCTGACTTCGCCGGGACGTGCGGCCATCAGCAAGCTCAAGGAGCGTGGCGCCTGGTGGTCGGAGGCGGAAAGAGCCCTGTTCGACCGCTCGGAGAACCGTGTGACTGCCGAATCCAAGGAACGTCTTCGGATGCCGATGATAGACGAATGCGTGAAAGTTGAACTGACGGGAATCAATACCGCACAGGAGGATACTCCCGTGTTCAGCTGTCGAGTGCTTAGTGAAGGGTATCATAGTGTTGAAGGCACCATCAGCCGCAAGGACATCGTGGGATATACCGTGCGCAACGCCGACCGCAAGACATGGAGCCATAATGGCCGCGGGTATATACTCGATGCTATTGTCAAAGAAATATCCGACGACGGCAGATATGAATTTACTCTTAAGGAAATCGTAGACGACTATCTGCGCGACCAGATGGTGGTGGGCGACATATATGATGCAGGGGTAACCGGACAAGTGGGTCAGCGTTACAGCGGCGTATGCGAGACAGGTCGCGGGCTTTTCCTCAACGATCCGATGCACATCAACCCCAAGAACGGAGACACCGTCTCGTTCCGCTATCTGGGCCTCACGGAACGCGGAGCTTACGAGGGAGAAATTATCGACTACTCACCGGCCGGGAGCTTCACCAATGCCGAGATCCTCAAAAACATATTTGCAGGGCTCGAATCCACGACTCCTATGTATGACGAGGATGAAGAATCACGCGAGGAGGAACTGATTCGCGAACCCGAAGAGATGCTGATGCGCGAGGATGTCGAGGAGCTTGCCCGACTGATGCGATTCAAGGCACTGGTCGAAGAAAATCTCGTTACGGCCTTCGACTATGTACACTACGGACGCCTGCTTGCTATTCTGGCGGACAACAGGGAGCTTGCAGATGAAATGAGCACACATGCCGCACTGCTGAACCTTACGCAGTTTTTTGCAACAAACGACCGCGTTGACCCGGAAGAACTTAAGGAACTCAAGCCTAAAGCGGAGGGACATCCTGTGCTCGAGAACCTCTACCGCAGGCTCGACATCGTAGACATGATGGGCAAGAGAGAATCCGTTGAGACTCTTGAACACATTCTGGCGCACCCGCACAACGAACTGGAAAAGTACCTCGGAAAACTGGCGCTGTCGTACACGCTCGTGAGTCTGACCTGTCAGGACGAACCGGCTATAGCCGAAAGCATAAGGCGCCGAATCAAGAGTCTGCTGAAAGTAAATTACGAAACGCCCACAAGCAAATATTATGGCTCGGAGAGCCAGTTCACGGAATTCAAGAGCTCGACGGTATTCCCGGCCGTAAAAGCCGGAAAGAAAAGCGTGGAGAACATCGAGGAGCAGCAATTCGAACTCATGCACATCATTGCGGGCTTCCTCAACTCCACCGGCGGCACGCTGTATATCGGCGTCAACGACCGGGGTTATGCCTGCGGGCTTCCCGAGGACATGGATTTCTACCGTAAGCGCAAGAAAGTGAATGTCGGCGACAAGTTCTTTACCGTCACTGACGGAGCCTCACTGGCCCTCATGCTCGAAAATCTTGTCCGTACAACTTTCAACGAAGCTATCAGCCGGAAGGTGCGTATCGGCCTCGATGATGAAGCAGTCAAGGGGGGCAAGGATGTAATCACCGTGGCTGTCGAACCGTCCTATGAGCCGGTGCTTCTGAACGGCAAGCTGTTCGTGCGCACTTCCACCTCCACGACGGAATTGCGAGACGCAGCGAAAATCGAAGTGTTCGAACGCGAACGCGAACGCATCAGCCGCGAACACGAGAACGCATTGCGTATCGAAAAAGAAAAAGCCGAACAGGAAGCGACGAAGGCCCGCCGACATGCCGACACCGTCGTTGCATCAGCAAGCATCGAATCCCGGCAGACTCCCCAAGAGAGTGTGAAAGCCGAAGATACTACGGGCGGAGACACCGATTCGAGTGAACCGATGAGCACCTCGGGGTGGAAATCGGTTATCCTCCACTCGCACATGGACAAATTCGTGCAACCCCAGTTCTATCTCTACTTTACCACAGACGGAAAACTCGAACTGGCCCGCACAGACACCTGGCGCGATATGCAACCGGATTGCTCCCTTGCACTGACAGTACCCTCCAATGAGGCACAGGACGGATGGCTGTTCGTGGCTTTCGATAACGGGAAAGTGATGAAATTCAAGCTAAGCGAGCTACAGAAGGTGCGCGACATACAGCGCGGTGTGATGCTGACACGCGAAGACACGCGCCCTGTATTCGCCGCCACGACAGCAGGAGGCGGGTATGCCATCTGTTTCGGAGCGGAGAAAGCCGGAGGCGTGCTCATGCGTCGGGCCGTGCCCCTATCGTCGCTTGAAAACTCACGTCTGGGAGGCGATACACAAGCATTCCACTCGGGTGTGCCGGCTGAAGCGATTGTGGCCTGGGAAGTTGCAGACGCAGTCTCGGCAGAGCTTTTGTCCGACTGTCTGCCGGGGAAGCAACCGAGGAATTTCGGCGTGACGATGCGTTCACGCATAAACACGCCGGAAGCTGCAGCCAATCTGAATAATTTTATAGAGCGACTAAAAGTCAACAACGACGGAAAATGAACAACGGTCACAGCGAACACAGGCCGCTACTAAGCATCATCACCGTATGCTATAACGCCGCTGATAATCTGCAGTCCACCATAGAGAGTGTCGACAGCCAGATTCTCGATCCTCATCGCGAAGAAGCATACGAGCATCTCATAATCGACGGAGCTTCCACCGATGGGACATTGAAGCTGCTGTCTGAAAAAGAGAATCCGCGCCGGCGCACGGTGAGCGAGACGGACAATGGAATCTACTACGCCATGAACAAGGGTCTGGAACATGCACGCGGCGAATACGTGATGTTTCTCAACGCGGGCGACCGACTGCACGGCACGAACGCAATTGAGCGTATTCTTGACTCGGTGGGCGGCGTTCTTCTTCCCGGAGTCATCTACGGGCAGACCATGCTGATAGACAGCGAAGGACATTATGCAGGCGAACGGCATCTGCGAGCGCCTGAGAGGCTCCGGCTTAATTCTTTCCGCGAGGGAATGGTGGTATGTCATCAGGCTTTTGTGGCACTTGCAAACATAGCGCAGCCGTTCAATACCTTCTATCGTTTTTCCGCCGATTACGACTGGTGCGTGCGCTGTCTCCAGCATTCGCGCCGCAACGTGTATCTCGGGAATGAACCTATTGTGGAGTATCTGAACGAAGGCATGACGACACGCAATCGGCGTGCATCTCTATGGGAGCGCTTCCGGATCATGAACTATTACTTCGGGCTTTTCCCGACTATCGCACACCATTTTGGATTTGTCGTCCGATATTTAGGCTCAAGGAAAGGCAAAGCCAGGAATTAAAGACTTCAGGAACATGTATCTGATAAACACAACATTTCTCGTAGAACCGAAGCTGGAGAAGCTGTTCCCGTCGGAAGTCGAAGACTTCATAGGCATGGTAGACAGGGATACAGACCTTCATTCTCCCGTCCTTACCCGCGTGAAGGCTCCGCAAGGCGAGGGAGAGCCGGAAGGCGTGAACTTCGCGCTGCAGTTCCGTGCCCCAACAGCTGATGCAATGAAAAAGTATCATGACGAGCTTCTGCCCCTTCTTTTCCGTGAGCTATTCACCCGTCACGGCGATAAGGTTCTATATTTCACAACTATACTTGAGGTAATACGCTAATGCTCGAATCTGTAGAGAAAGCCGACCGGATAATACTTGGAATCGACCCCGGGACCAATGTCACGGGCTATGGCGTGCTGGGTATTTACGGCAAGACTCCCCGCATGATCAGTCTCGGCATCATCGAGCTGTCGAAAACCGGCGATCACTATCTGAGGCTAAGCCGGATTCACCGTCGCGTGACCGAGATTGTAGAGGAATTCCTTCCTGACGAGCTGGCCATCGAGGCACCGTTCTTCGGCAAGAACGTGCAGAGTATGCTGAAACTTGGGCGTGCGCAGGGCGTGGCGATAGCGGCTGCCATAGCGCGCGACGTTCCCATAACAGAGTATGAGCCGCGAAAAATAAAAATGGCCATAACGGGTAACGGGGCAGCATCCAAAGAACAGGTATGCGAGATGCTCCGACGAATACTCAACATTCCCGCAGAGGCTCTTGAAACCAAGCTTGACGCTACGGACGGCCTTGCAGCCGCTCTGTGTCATTTTTACGAATCAGGAAAGCCCGCCGCCGCCAAGGGTCCGAAGTCATGGAAGGACTTCATTGCCCGCAATCCCGACAAGGTGTCGGGACTCTGAACTGTAACCATTTCATCCACAATATAATAATGGACGAACTTAAAGAAATAGAACGACTCCGGAACGAGCTTCATCTCCACAACCGCCACTATTATGTGGAGAACGATCCGAGAATCAGCGATCGAGAGTTTGATATTCTGATGCGCCGGCTGGAGGAGCTGGAGAAGCTCCATCCCGAGGCCTTCGATCCAAACTCGCCCACGCAACGGCCCGGGTCGGATATTGCCAAGGGCTTTACGCAGGCTGCACATGTCTATCCCATGCTTTCGCTGGCGAACACATATTCGATCGACGAGGTTGATGCATGGGTCCGAGGTGTGGACAAGCTCACGGGCACAGCGGAAACCATGCTTTGCGGCGAACTGAAATTCGACGGAACGGGTATTTCGCTGATCTATGAGCACGGGCGTCTGGTCAGAGCTGTCACTCGAGGGGATGGCGAGAAGGGTGATGACGTGACAGAAAATGTGCGCACCATCCGCAGTATCCCTCTGGTGCTTCAAGGTGGAGGATGGCCAGAATTTTTCGAGTTGCGCGGTGAGATCGTGCTTCCGTGGGCTGCATTCAACCGTCTGAACGCCCAGCGCGAGGAAGCGGGCGAAAGTCTGTTTGCCAATCCCCGCAACGCCGCTGCCGGAACGCTGAAGCTTCAGAATTCGTCCGAAGTAGCACGTCGCGGCCTTGATGCGTATTTCTACTACCTGCTGGGCGAGGATCTGCCCTATACCACTCATTTCGAGGCCATGGAGGCTGTGCGCTCATGGGGCTTCAAGGTGAGTGATGCAATGACGCTTCTGCGCGACATTCCCGAGGTGGATGCATATATCCGGAAGTGGGACGATGCTCGCCATGCGCTTCCCGTTGCGACGGACGGACTTGTGTTCAAGGTGAACAGTCTTGCCCAGCAGCAGGAACTCGGCCTTAGGTCCAAGTCGCCCCGTTGGGCGGTTGCATACAAATTTGCAGCGGAGCGGGCACTCACGCCATTGCGTTTCGTGAGTTTTGATGTAGGGCGCATGGGTATAGTCACCCCTGTGGCAAATCTGGAGCCTGTGCTTTTAAGCGGGACCATCGTCAAGCGTGCCTCGCTGCACAACGAGGACATCATGAACGCCCTTGACATCCACGAGGGGGATGCGCTGTATGTGGAGAAAGGTGGGGAGATAATTCCGAAAATCACAGGGGTGGACGAGGCTGCACGCATTCCCGGGGCGGCCAAAGTGCGCTTCGTGAGCCACTGCCCTGCGTGCGGCACGCGTCTTGAACGCGTGGAAGGCGAGGCGGCATGGATATGCCCCAACAAATGGGGCTGCCCGCCACAGATCGTGGGGCGGATAGAGCATTTCGTGGGCCGACGGATGATGGATATAGACGGTATCGGCGAGGAAACCGCCAAGGCGCTGTTCGAAGCGGGATTCGTGCGTAATTTCGCAGACCTTTACTCGCTCAAGCCGGAGGAACTGATGAGTATCGAGGGATTTGGCGAAAAGAGCGCGGAAAGGGTTATAGAAGGCATCCGCCGAAGCAAGGAGGTGCCCTTCGACCGCGTGGTGTACGCGCTGTCGATACCTTATGTGGGTGAGACGACGGCCAAGAAAATCGCGCGTTCGTGCGGCTCGATAGACCGACTAATGACAATGTCGCAGGCAGAGCTCGAGGCCATCGAGGATGTGGGTCCGCGCATTGCCGAAAGCATACTGGAGTATTTCGCGACGCCGGTGAACGTTGAATCCGTCGAGCGTCTACGGGCTGCCGGTGTGCAGCTTGAGCTACCCGAGGACGCGGGTGCCGGTGTGCTTAGCGATACTTTGGCCGGAAAAACGGTTGTGATAAGCGGTGTGTTCCAGCACCATTCGCGTGACGAATACAAGCAACTGATCGAAAGACACGGCGGAAAGAACGCCGGCTCAATTTCCAAGAAGACTTCATTTATACTGGCAGGCGAGAACATGGGACCGGCAAAGCTGGAAAAGGCGCGGGAACTTGGAGTGCCCGTAATCGGTGAAGACGAATTTCTGAAAATGACACAAATACCGGAACATAATGATTAAAATCATAGCAGACAGCAGCAATACACGCACGGAATGGGCTCTCGTGGAGGGTCGGGAGATTGTGGAACGAGCCTTCACTACGAGCCTGAATCCATACTTTCTTTCGCGCAGGGAGATTTCCCACAGCATTCGCCTGGAGCTTCCGGACGCATTTTTCAAGCGTCGCTGGGAACACGTATGGTTCTATGGCGCGGGGTGCAGCACCCAGGACAAAATGAAAACCGTGGAGCAGTCGCTTGTGGCCCAGTTCAAGACACCCGCAACCGTAAATTCGGATCTGCTTGGGGCAGCCCGCGGACTGCTTGTACGCGACAGCGGTCTGGCATGCATCTTGGGGACAGGTTCGAATTCCTGCTACTACGACGGGACAGAAATCGTGAAGAATGTATCGCCGCTCGGTTTCATTCTGGGCGATGAAGGCTCGGGGTCGTCGCTGGGCAAGCGCTTCATAGCCGATGTGCTGAAAGGAATAGCTCCTCGCGAGCTTTCAGAGAGGTTTTTCGAGAAATTCTCCGTGACGCCGAACAAGCTTATGGAAGACGTGTATTCATCACCCCTACCGGCTCGTTCTTTAGCCAAGTACGCAAGCTTCCTTGCGTCGGAGACAGCGGACCCTTATGCTTACAAGCTTGTGTATGACGGCTTTATGGACTTCTTTACACGCAATATTGCTTTCTACGACTATAAATCGCAACCGGTGAGTTTCGTGGGCTCGATGTGTACGACTTACCGTAGCATCCTCGAACGGGCAGCCAAGGATTTCGGACTGACCATCGGAAAGGTGCAGCAATCCTCGATGCCGGGGCTTATTGAATTCCACGCAACGAAATAAACAACCAAAATACAACATCAATGAACCGATTTACCAACACATTTGCCCTTGGAGCAGCCTCCATGCTACTCCTGGCCACGGCTTCATGCTCGCAAAGCGGCGAGGGATCCGGCGCGGAAAGCGAACTCCCCCGCCCCGCCTTCACCGCGCCGGCGGACAGTGTATTCAACATCGACGCTCTCGAGGCATTAGGACGTGTCGGAGCACCGAGTGTATCTCCCGACGGCAAGACGGCGCTTTTCGCTATTTCTTTTGAAGATCTTGAGGCAAATGCCACGCATACAGACCTCTATACGCTGGACCTGGAGGCTGAGAATGCGCAGCCCAAACGCATCACGGAAACGGACAAGAACGAGAGCGGCGCCGTGTGGATGGCCGATGGCAAGACCATAGCATTCATGTATCCCGACAAGGATGGCAAGATGCAGCTCTGGACCATGGACGCCAAGGGCAACGGGCGCACACAATTGACCGAACACGAGGGAGGGATCAGCGGCTTCCTGTTCTCGCCTGACGAGAGCAAGGTGGTGCTGATCGGCAACGTGAAGTATGCACGAACGGCCGCCGACATCTACCCTGATCTTCCAAAAGCCACGGGGCGCGTGGTTGACGACCTCATGTACAAGCACTGGGACGAATGGGTGACGGAAATTCCCCACCCCTTCCTTGCCAATTTCGACGGCAAGAAGGTCACGGACACAAAAGACATCATGGCCGACGAGCCGTTTGAGTCGCCGATGAAGCCTTTCGGCGGCACGGAATCCTTCGCATGGAGCCCGGATTCCAAGACGCTTGTGTATGTCTCGCGAAAGAAAACGGGGCTTGAATACGCCGTTTCGACCAACTCGGACCTTTACGCATACGATACCGAGAGCGGCGAGACACGCAACCTTACCGAGGGAATGACGGGCTATGACACGATGCCTGCATTTTCGGCTGACGGCAGCCGTCTGGCATGGCTGAGCATGGAGCGCGACGGATATGAAGCAGACCGCAACCGCCTGTTCGTGATGGATATGAAGAGCGGTGAACGCCGCGACCTGACGGCTGAATGGGACTATACGATCGATGAATTCGCATGGCGTCCGGACGGCAAGGCCCTGTATTTCATTGCAGCAAAAGACGGTGTGGCACCTGTATTCGGCATTGATGCAGAAAGCGGGGCAGTGACGACTCTTGTGCAGGAGATGGCTGACTATACTTCGCTGGCAGCAGTGGGCAATGACGCGCTGCTGACGATGCGTCACTCGATGCTGCGACCGAACGAGATTTACCGCGTGGACATCGATGCGACGGGCGCTAAATCGAAGGCGCTGACGGACGTCAACGGTCCAGTGTTCGAGAAACTTGTTATGCCTACAATCGAGGCACGCATGGTTCCGACCACCGACGGCAAGGAGATGCTGACATGGATCGTTTATCCCCCTCGCTTTGACGCCAACAAGAAATATCCTGCGATTCTTTACTGTCAGGGCGGTCCGCAACAGGCGGTAAGCCAGTTCTGGAGCTATCGCTGGAATCTCGCACTTATGGCTTCGAACGGCTATGTGATGATTGCGCCTAACCGCCGCGGTCTACCGGGGTTCGGCACGGAATGGGAGGAACAGATTTCGAAGGATTATCCCGGCCAGAACATGCAGGACTACCTATCGGCTGTAGATGACATGAAGAAGGAAGCGTACATCGACGCGGACCATATCGGCGCAACGGGCGCAAGCTACGGGGGCTTCAGCGTGTATATGCTGGCGGGGATTCATGACGGGCGCTTCGCTGCACTGCTGGCTCATGCAGGTATTTTCAACATGGAGGCCCAATATCTCGAGACGGAGGAAATGTGGTTTGCCAACTGGGATATGGGCGGCGCATACTGGGAGAAGGACAACGCGGCGGCACAGCGGACGTTCGCTAACTCGCCCCATCGGTTTGTTGACCGCTGGACGACGCCTATCATGATTTCGCACGGTGAATACGACTACCGTATCCTTGCCTCGCAGGGCATGGCAGCGTTCAATGCAGCAAAACTGCGCGGGATTCCGGCCGAAATGGTGATCTATCCGGATGAGAATCACTGGATACTGAAACCTCAGAACGCTATCATGTGGCAGCGTCTCTTCTTCCGCTGGTTCGACAAATGGCT
>CAZBNM010000008.1:0-46208 GCA_964493495.1 uncultured Bacteroides sp. | reverse complement strand
TGCCGGCGAGCTTGGCGGTGAAGCCGCTCAGGAAGTAGTACTTGGTCTGCTCGGGAGTCAGGATCGAAACGGGGGGAAGAACACCGAAGGCATCTGCGCTCAGGAAGATTACGTTCTTGGCAGCGGGACCTGCGGAGATAGGACGTACAATATTCTTGATGTGGTCGATGGGGTAGCTCACACGGGTGTTCTCGGTCACGCTCTTGTCGGCGAAGTCGATTTTGCCCTTTTCGTCAACGGTAACGTTCTCGAGGAGAGCGTCGCGACGGATAGCGTTGTAGATGTCGGGCTCGCTGTCCTTGTCGAGGTTGATAACCTTGGCATAGCAGCCGCCTTCGAAGTTGAACACGCCCTTGTCGTCCCAGCCGTGTTCGTCATCGCCGATAAGCAGACGCTTCGGGTCGGTGGAAAGGGTGGTCTTGCCCGTGCCGGACAGTCCGAAGAAGATAGCCGTGTTCTCGCCGTTGAGGTCGGTGTTGGCCGAGCAGTGCATCGAGGCGATGCCCTTCAGCGGGAGGAAGTAGTTCATCATCGAGAACATACCCTTCTTCATTTCGCCGCCGTACCAGGTGTTGATGATTACCTGTTCGCGGGTGGTGATGTTGAATACAACAGCGGTCTCGCTGTTCAGGCCCAGTTCCTTGTAGTTGGTCAGCTTGGCCTTCGATGCGTTGTATACGCGGAAGTCAGGCACGAATTCTGCCAGTTCTTCAGCGGTCGGACGGATAAACATGTTGGTCACGAAGTGTGCCTGCCAAGCTACTTCCATGATGAAGCGTACGGCCATGCGGGTGTCCTTGTTGGCGCCGCAGAAACCATCCACAACATAGAGCTTCTTGTTCGAAAGCTCCTTCACTGCGAGCTCCTTGCATGCCTTCCAGGCTTCTTCGCTTGCGGGCTTGTTGTCGTTCTTGTATTCCTCGCTGGTCCACCAGATGGTATCCTTCGAGTTTTCGTCAAGTACGATGAATTTGTCCTTGGGCGAACGGCCGGTGTAGACGCCGGTCATTACGTTTACGGCAGCAAGTTCTGTCTCTACGCCACGCTCGAAGCCTTCAAGGCTGGGAAGTGTCTCTTCTTTGTACAGTTCCTCGTACGTGGGGTTGTACACGATTTCGGTCGTGCCGTCGATGCCGTACTTTTCAAGGTCCTTGCGGATCTCGGCGATACGGGCTTTCTTGATTTCTTCAATCTTGCTCATAGTGATGTTTGAAAAAATATGTGTTGAGTATTTTAGTTATTTTGTTCTTACGTTTGGTCTGTGTTTTTGGTATATCCCGATACCCGGTTTACCACTGCAAAGATAGCAAATTTTTTTCGCTTCATTGCGCTATTAAGGAAAAATTTCTTTATTAATTAAATTTAAAAGAGTGTTCTCCCGCGTACACCGATTGCCGGCAGCTTATCCGTATTGGATTTCTGTCGGCAAATCGACAAGCCTTGCAGCTTTCTCTGTCTGCTGCGGCTTCGGGAATTGGTGTGTGAATTGCTTGCTTTTGCGTTCACGGGTATGTTGTTTCGACTCTCTCCGGACCCTCCCGCGCTTGCTCCCGGCTTCAGGTTTCTTCCGTGGGCGGCGGCGATTTCAGCCGCCTGTTTTAGTGAATCATAGGTTGGGATTCAAATCCCGGCCCTTGGAGGTTGTGGAAGCTTTGCTTCGGTCTTAGGTCCTTTCGGAGTTCTTGAAAATACAACGTACGTCCGACGCATTTTGTTCAGTGCTCATATTCATTTTCAATCACCAGCCCGGCCAGCATCATTCCGAAAATGGCAGTGGTGTGAGCGAAGGTTCCGTTGATGGCGGCTTTTTTTGAGCTCCAGCTGTCGCCGGACTCGGCCTCGCCCCGCACTTCAGTGCAGAGCCGGTTGCTCAGTCGTTCCGGTGAATAAACACATAGGAATTTGCGGCGGGGCATAGTCCCTGCTTTCTTGAATTTATTTCGGAGAGCACGTGCCAGAGGACACCCGATGACTTTGCGGAATTCAGCTACGTCTATAGCTGTGCCATGGAGCTTTAGTGCCGCACCCATGGATGAAAAGAATGCCCGCCGCGGTGCAGTGGCCGGATTGGTGCACCGCAGTATCAGATCAGCCTTGTTGGACAGAGAGTCGATGGCATCTATCGCGTAGTCATAGCTCTCAATCTTGAATTCGGCGGCTGTGTCAGGCGAGTAGATACCTTGGATAGCTTCTATTTCCGCATGAGGGTTGATGGAAAGCAGCCGCTCGCGCAGTACATCCACTTTCACCAGGCCGACGGTATGCACCGTCGCGGGTAGCTGACGGTTGATATTGCTTATTGCAACAGTGTCCGAGTCGACAAGCGTAAGATGTCCGACTCCGCATCGGATAAGAGCTTCGGCACACCAGGAGCCTACACCTCCTGTGCCGAAAAGAATAACACGTGTGTCCTTTAGTCGCGACATCATCTCCGCACCGGCGGCAAGCGCCGTGCGTTGGAAAATTTCTTCTTCGGAATACATCATTGTGCCTGTTGTTCTCCCTTCCTTGTTAAAGACGGTTAAGGGGCGCCTCAGTTTTACTTAATTTTATATTAAAACGTGTTAAACGAATGTGCTTATGTTTGCAGTTTCATTTTTTACTTGTACCTTTGCAGTGTGTTTTTCATAGTATTAGATTAAGATAAAGGTTTAAAGGAAAAGAGAAGTTGTGAAACTTCTCTTTTTTATTTGTTTTCCGCTGCACGGTATATCAGAGTGGCGCATGGGCCTTCAAGAAGTTCGGATGCGATGCTGCGTATGTCAGATACCTTGAGCGAACGGCGCTCTGCAACACGATTGTTTATATCTTCTCCGTGAAATTCATCTATCGCGAGTTCTGTGGCCGTCGAGCGATAGCTCTGGGTCTTTATCCGGAAATCGGTTTCGAAACGGTTGAACACGCGCTCCAGTTCCCGGGGCGTGCACCCGCCTTCGCTCTCATCTCGAGTTAACATTTCGAACTCTTTCCGCAGAAGCCTGCATGCCTCATCTTCCGCATCCTTTCCCTCGCGGTTGAGAATGGCCATCAGCATAAGCATCCCCGTATCCTCGCTCCCGATTATAGATGCGTCGGCCTGAGCTATAAGGCCGTCTGCTGCCTGCTCTGCAACCAAATGCCGGTAGAAGCGCGAAGCCTTCCCCGATGCAAGCAGGTCGGTCATCGTATCGGCTTCCGCGTACCCGGGCTGTCCGTAAGCGGCCATGGGGTAGGCTATGACCACCATAGTCTGAGGCACCGACGCTTCAACTGCGGTGTAGGATACCACTTTCGCCGGGTCGAATGGGTGGTCCATGCGGGGGACTATATTGCGCCTGGGAATATCGCCGAACCATTTCTTGGCAAGCTCACAGGTGCGTTCGAAGCTCACGTTCCCGCATACGCTCAGAATTGCGTTGTCCGGTGCATAATGGGCATAGAACCATCGTCGGATGTCCTCGATCCGGACACGTTCGATATGCTCCGGGGTCAAGCCTATCGTGGGCCAAGAATAAGGGTGCGAGCCATAAAGTGCCGCTCGAAGGATGTGGTATAGATCTCCGTAAGGCGCATTGAGCACGCGTTCCTTGAATTCTTCAATGACCACTCCGCGCTGAACCTCCAGCGCATCTTCTCGAAAGCTCAATGCCTGCATACGGTCGCTTTCAAGATAGAATGCCGTCTCCACGTTTTGCGCCGGAAGTATGTCGTAGAAATTCGTGAAATCATTCGACGTCCACGCATTGGACGTTCCGCCCGCATCCTGAAGCACTCCATCGAAATCAGCGACATTCTCCGATCCGGCGAACATCAGATGCTCGAAAAGATGCGCTATCCCCGTTAGCTCAGGGCTTTCATCACGCGCTCCTGTGTCATACAAAACGTCGACAGCCACCATGGCTGTCGACGGATCGTAGTTATGCACAATCCGCAGCCCGTTCTCAAGCGTCATCCGCTGCGGATGTATTTTCTTTCCCTCGCTCATTATTCCACCACGCTCATGGAGGTGATGCGCACGTCCTCCTTCGGACGATCGCGGCCATCGGTATCGACTTTCTCAATCCGGTCGATGACGTCCTGACCCTCTATTACCTCGCCGAATACGGTGTAAGCGCCATCGAGATGCGGTGCGCCTCCCACAGTGGTGTAGGCCGCTTTCATTTCATCCGTAAGCATCGGACCGTCGTTGGCGGCCTTCGCCTCAGTTTCCTTGATGAGCTTGTCCTGAAGAGCCTGCAGCCCTTCGCGGTCGCGGTTGCGACGCAGAGCCATTATTTCATCCTTGTGCTCCAAGGTCAGCTCGTTGAAGATGTTCTGCATCCTCGTGTGCTTGGCCTGAGTCTCGAGCTGGCCGAGCTTGCCTTCCGGAACGACCTGTCCCGTCACGACATAGAACTGCGAGCCACTGGAGCGTTTCTCCGGGTTCACCTGATCGCCCTGGCGTGCGGCTGCAAGTGCATAGCGCTTGTGGAAATGCTTGGGAAACTCAATCTCGGCGTCGATCTGATAGCCGGGACCTCCGCTTCCGAGGGCTGCACCAGCCGGAGCGCTTTTGGAGTCGGGATCTCCTGCCTGCACCATAAAGTCCTTGATCACTCTGTGGAAGAGCGTGCCGTTATAGTAGCCTTCCTTCACAAGCTTCAGGAAGTTGGCCTGATGTTTGGGCGTATCTCCGTAGAGCAGTACGGTGAAGTCGCCTGCCGTAGTGCTGACGCGTACTTTCACGTCGCCTTTGGTTTCCGGGGTTGGAGTCATGTTAGTTTCTGTTTTGATGGTTTTGATACCGGCCGTATCTTTGTCATTGCCGCTTCCTTCAGCGGCTGCGCCCTCGCTGGCGCATGCCATGGCGCCCAGCGCAAAGGCTGCGGCGGAAAGTGTTCGCAGTAGTTTCAACATCTTGTGGGTTGTCAGAGTTTGTTGGGCTCCGGATAAAGCCGTTTGTAGATGCGTCGGAAGTTGTCGTCCGAAGCACACAGCTGCACGCTCCGTTCCAGACAGTCCTCCCCGTAGAGGCTCATCAGCAGCGCCGGTAGATACTTGTGTTCCCGGTCCTTGTCTATGGTGGCCGCAACAAGTGTGCGCACACTCTCGTCGAAGCCCTCGGCGTCGATGGCATGGAGATAACGTGCGGCGCTGGCAAGGAACTGGCCCGAGAGGTCCACCGTGCGCATGATATCAACGAGTTCCCGGAGATCCTCCTCCGAGCATTCGCCGATATTATTTGCCAGATACTCATAGCTCAGGAGCCCGTCCGGGTCCTTGCGCAGCCGTTTCTTGTCGTCTTCTGTCATTGTGATTTCCTTTCAGTGAATTGCAAAATTAAGCATTTTGTGCCGATTTTGCAAATCTCCGCCTCGCATAGTCGATCACCAGATCCGCAAGCTCCTCCATCGGAAGGAGTCCCGAATCCAGACACAGATCATAGGTCGACGCATGGCCCCAGCGCTTGTCTGTATAGAAATTGTAGAAGTTTGCCCTTAGCTTGTTGGTCTTTTCAGCCAGAGTTTTGGCCTGCATATCCGTCATGGGTTCCTTGCTGCGGCTCCGTATGCGGCGCACGCATGCATCCATCGGTGCGTGCACGAAGATATTTACCACATTGTCCACATCCCGCAGGATGTAGTCCGCGCTCCGGCCCACGATCACGCACGCTTCCGTCGCCGCAAGCTCATGCATGAAATCGCTCTGAGCCTGATAGATATGGTCCGAGCCGCTGTTGGTCTGGTCGCCGAGCCAGCCCCCGGCCCCGCCTCCAGAGTAGAAACCGAGACTTAGTGGAGAGAGGCCGCCGAAAAACTTCGGCGGCTTCTCATCGTTATGTGCCATGAACTCAGGGCGCAGTCCGGCCTTTTCGGCAGCCTTCACAAGAAGCATCTTATCGTAGAACGAGATGCCCAGACGCTCGGCTATCAGCCTTCCGAGCTCGCGTCCGCCGCTTCCGAATGTCCGCCCTATGGTTATGACAAAGCGTTCGGGGAAATCCTTCATTTCGTCTCCTTGTCGGCTTTCTTTGCACGCTGTTTGCGGGGTGCCTTCTCCTTGGCTCCGGCAGATTCGGCTTTCTTTGACGCCTTTTTCTCTGGTGCCTTGGCCTCCGGTTCACGCAGCTTGTGCTCCACGTTGTACTGCTCGATATTCTTGCGCATCGAGCCCACTTCCTTGTTCAGCGTCTCTATCTCCTTGGCCTGATTGCGGATCGTCGTCAGCAGCGCGTTCAGTTCCTCGTTTTCGATAGAAAGCGGATACTGCTCCTCGACTCGCACAATAAAGTCCGCAAGCACGTTCATATAGTTCGTGAATGCCTGGAACGGCGTTTCATAGGGCGAGAACATGCTGTGCGCAGCCCCGTCGGCCATAGATTTCGTGCTCATGAAGTAGAAATGGTCCGCAGCCTGCAGATACCACCAGTCCTGTTTCAGACGGCGGTCATCGCACAGGCGCACACGCTCGGCTACACTGTAAAGCTTGCGGAATGCCTCGTTCTGAAGATCATTGCCAAGCCATGCCGACGTGTCGCGGGCCTCGTCGGCGCCCGAGATCGGATGAACTACCGACAGCTCCCCGACAGGCTTTATCTTCGAAATAGCTTCCGACGGCGTCACGAAGCTGATACCCTTCTCCGCTGCGAAGCGCGGCAGTGCTTCCAGAAACTGGAAGATGCCCGTTGAAGCCGGCTGGTGGTCGCCGAACGTCTCCAGATTCAGGAACAGGTTCACGATCTGCTCCTCCTCCGGCGTGGAGGCAATCCAGTCCATGTACTTGTCCGCCGTAAGCGGGAACTCATTCCAGGAGCTGTCGCTGAAGCGCACCGAGATATCCTCGCTCAGCTTGGCGTTGCGGAGCAGCAGGCGCAGCTTCGGAGCCGATGCCGCCGTATAGATATAGTCCGGTGATTTCCATCCGAGAATGTGCTTTGCACCCTCTGTGAGCACACCCTTGAAGCCCATGGCAGCAAGCTGGGGGGCGATGTCGTCGTCATAAATGAACTCCGTGTTGCGGGCCACCGTTGCCTTAAGCCCGAAAAGGTCCTTAATCTGAGCGCACGCAACCTCCATCTGCTGACGGAACTCATCCGCGTCCGTCAGCGATGCCAGTGAATGTGCATATGGCTGAGCCACGAATTCCACACACCGCGTAGCCGCCAGCTTCTTCAGCAGATCTATGAATTCAGGCACATATTGCTGCAACTGCTCTATGGCCACACCGCTGATCGAGAACGAGACCTTGAACATTCCCTTGTTCTCCTCGATCATGCGCAGCAGAGTCTCCGCTGCCGGTATGTAGCTCTGATGAGCGATTCGCGTCACGATATCGTCGTCCGCGAAGTCATCATAATAATAGTGGTCGTTGCCGATGTCGAAAAAGCGGTAGCGTTTCAGGCGGAACGGCTGATGTATCTCGAAGTTGAAACAAATTGCTTTCATCTTTATTCTTCAGTTTTGATAGGTGTTTTCTGCTTCTCGCTGCGCCCCTTTAGCGGCCCAGCACCTTGTTGTATATGTCTATCACTTTCTTGCCCGCCTTGTCCCAGGTAATCTGGTTCACTTCGGCCAGCCCGTCCTCGCGAAGCTGTTTGTACAGCGCCGGATAGCTTGTTATGGCGTTGATCGCATCGGCCATCGCATCGATGTCCCAGTAGTCCGTCTTTATCACGTTCGTCAGGATTTCAGCGCAGCCGCTCTGCTTCGAGATTATCGACGGAACTCCCATCTGCATGGCCTCAAGAGGCGAGATACCGAAAGGCTCCGACACAGAAGGCATGATGTACACATCGCTCGCCGCAAGCATCTCATAGACCTGGCGTCCCTTCTGGAAGCCCGGGAAGTGGAAACGGTCCGCGATACCTCGCTGGGCCGCCAGCTTGATCATCTTGTCCATCATATCGCCCGAACCGGCCATGACGAAGCGCACGTTGTGATTGTTCTGAAGCACCTTCGCCGCTGCCTCCACGAAATACTCCGGGCCCTTCTGCATGGTAATGCGGCCCAGGAACGTCACCACCTTCTCCTTACCCTTGGGCATACGGATGTCAAGCAGATCCTGACTTAGAGGCACAACGGCATTATGCACCGTCGTAACCTTGGCCGGATCGATGCCGTACTTCTCGATCACCGTCCGTCGCGTCAGGTTGCTCACCGTTATGATATGGTCCGCATGAATCATACCGTCGCGTTCTATATTGAAAACCGTCGGGTTCACATTTCCGCGCGAACGGTCATAGTCCGTAGCATGCACGTGGATCACCAGCGGCTTTCCCGTCACCTGCTTCGCGTGTATCCCCGCAGGGTAGGTCAGCCAGTCGTGCGAGTGGATGATGTCGAAGTCCACGGTCCGGGCTATCACACCCGCACAGATGGAATAGTTGTTGATTTCTTCGAGTAGATTGTCGGGATAGCGGCCTGAAAACTCTATGCATCCCAGATCATTGAGCCGCATGTAGTTGAAATCCGCATAGATATGGTCGCGTAAACGGAAGTAGAGCTCCGGACTCATCACCTTGCCTATGCGGCTTTCCACATAGTCGCGGCTCACGTCCCGCCAGGCCACTGGAGTCTGGCTCGTGCCTATGATGTGCGCGAAACTGCGGTCCTCGTCGCCGTAGGGCTTCGGAATCACGAAGGTGATGTCCATATCGCCGCACTCCCACATGCCTCGCGTCAGGCCGTAGCTCGCCGTCCCCAGGCCGCCAAGGATGTGTGGCGGAAACTCCCATCCGAACATTAATGCTTTCATCTCGGGTTTAGGAATTTGATTGTGTCTTGTATTGCTTATGTCAGTTATGTTTCTCTCTATGTGTGGCCCTTAGCCCTCCTGTTCGAACTTCTTGAGCGTTCGCAGCGTCCGTAGCACCTCCGCAACATTCGTCGCATGGCTCACAGCCCCGCGTCCGTCGTATGGAGGATTGCCGTCGTACATCTGGCTCAGCGAACCGATGCACCCCTTGCTCATCTCGTCTTCGAAGCCTATCAGCATCCTGTCGATATAGGCTACGCCGCTCATGCCGAACACACGTAGATAAGCATCCGCATAGAATCCCATCAGCCACGGACGCGCAGGACCGTTGTGCATGGCCTCGTCCCGCTCGTCGGGATTCCCCGCATAGCTCGGACGGTATGCCGGATTCTTCGGGCTCAGCGTCCGCAGACCCTTCGGGGTCAGAAGTTCGCGCGTCACCACATCCAGCACGCTCTTGCGCTGACGGCGGTCAAGCGGCGAGTAGTCCAGACCGATCGCTATTGCCATATTCGGACGCACCGAAGGCTCCGCGAAATTCCCGTCCACGTAGTCATACAGATACCCCGCCTCATTCAGGAAGCAGTTCACAAACGCCGGACCCATCTTTTCGGCCATCGCAAGCCATGCCTCGCGACGCCCTGACAGACCTTCGTTCCCCTCAGCCAGTTCGGCTGCGAATTTCAGTGCGTTATACCACAGCGCATTGATCTCCACAAGCTTGCCCGTACGACGCACAACCGGAGTCCCGTCGCGGCGCGTCGAATACATCCACGACACAGCGTGGTCATAGCCGTCCGTCACCAGCAGCCCCGTTCCGTCTTCCACCTTCAGGTTAGGATGGCGGTTCCCCAGGATATAATCCACGATTTCCGTCACGCTTTCCATGTATAGCTTACGGCTCTGTTCCGATCCCTGGCTCTTGCGGTATTGCTGGATAGCCCAGAGAGCCCACAGAGGGATGTCAGGCTGGTCTATGCCCTCGATGTGTGTCGACAGTGCGCCCGTATCCATGAATCGACGCAGGCTTCCGAGAGCCGTCGACATGATGGCCTCGTAGTCTGCCGTATGGTTGATGGCCAGCGTAAGCCCCGGAACCGCCATGAACGTATTCCGTGCGATCACGCGGCCGAAAGGATATCCCGAGATAATGTACATCCCGTGATGGATGCGTTCGTAGAACTGCTTGGCCGCATTCTTCAGACAGTTGAAGAACGACGAACGCGGCGTCCGCGAAGCTATTTCCATCTCATACATCTTCTTGAGGCTCCGGGGTGCCACAGGGCTCACGCCTGCCGAGAAGATCACGCTCTCTCCCTTCTTGATCGGTAGCTCGAAGTAGCCCGGAACCCACAGGTCCTCGCAATATGGCACTCCCCGCTCCAGATCCTTGATGTATTCGATTCCGTTATACCAGTTCGGCTCGTTCACCCATTCCACCTTCCGGTTGAACTGCATGTATAGCGTCGGGAATCCAGCGTACAGACACGTAGCTATACCGTTCTCCACCGGTTCGCAGGCCTTGTTGATCGTGTCGTTCTGCACGCACAGCGATTCTACCTCGCGGAACGCCAGGAACGGACGGAAACGGAGCGTCGTTGCAGAATGTGCGTCCACGAGCGTGTAGCGTATCAGGATTCGGTTCTCCTGACTTATGAATATCTTTTCGCGCGTAAGTATCACGCCCCCAACGCGGAAGGTCGTCCGCGGAACGCTCTCGCAGTCAAACTCACGGATATATTTATGCCCGTTCGGACTGTACACGCCCCCGCGGTAGCGGTGAAGTCCCAGATTGAACGACGCACCGTGCTGGATCACGGTCTCGTCAAGGCTCGAAAGAAGCACGTGCGGACGGTTCCCGAACTCCTCGATCGGAATTACAAGCATACCGTGCTGCTTGCGCGTATTGCACCCCGGAAGAGTCGAGCACATATACGCGCCCGCCTGATTCGTGCGGAGTATCTCTTTGCGAAGACTCTGGTCGAGATTGATCAGCAGATTCTTGTCAAATTTCAGATAACTCATCGTGTTATGGATGGTTTAGGGTAGTATTTATTTTTCGTGGTGGTGTTGTTAGTTATTCTCCACGAAGTTACATAAAAAATTTTCTTCAAGCAAACTAAAATTGAAAAAAGTCTCCCGAGGCTCCGAAATATGTTTTGCAGCACATTTCCTTCGCCCCCGGAGTCCCTTTTACTTCTCGCTTTCGTCGTCCTTGTGCTCGAAGAGCTTGTCTTCCTCGTCCAGGTGCCAGTATTTTGCCAGAAGTGCCGTGAAGCGGCTTATCTGAGTCACGGCCGCCAGCGTCTCCTTCGAGATTTCCTTCCCCTGAAGCCTCAGCATCAGCACTCCGTAGAGCGCATTGAAGCACGTCTCGATTTCTCCCGCCTTCTCCTCGCCGCTCTTTGCCCGAAGCTCCACGATGTAAGGCAGCGTCGCGTAGAATTCCTTCCTGTACTCCTCGAATTTCGGATCCGGATCCGCCAGCACCTCATTGTTCAGTCGCGCCAGATCGTTTATAATGTTGCGGTGCATCTGCAGGTGCCCCTTCTTTGTCACATCCTCACGCCGCATCATGTCGATAAGCGACTCATACCATTCGCCCATCTCCTTGATCTGCTGTTCGCTCAGCCCGGCGAAGCGGCTCACCACATTCGCCTTGATTTTGTCCGCGTCAAGCCCGTTGGCACGTATCAGATCCTCTATCTGCCACATGTAGAGCAGATATTCCGCAATGTTTTCCTTCCTTTTCTGGCTTGCTATTATCATGATTCTTTAGTGTTTTATGGAGTTTTTTCTAAAACAATCTATCCCCCGCGGATGTTCCGCGGAGGATAGTGCTCTTATCTGTTTGCCGGACTTATTTCTCGTCCTTGCACGATGCGAAATAAAGATATCCCATAATGCACGCATAAGCCACCAGACCCAGGATCTGAGGCCCGAAGTCCATCCCCGTGTTCGGAACTTCGAAGCCGCACATGATCGTGATTGCCGCGAACACACCGAAAAGCGCCCCGCCTGCTATCAGACCCGACGACACCAGCGTGCCGCGGTCCAGACGCTTGCGGCATACCTCCTTGTCCTTCGAGCTGCGGCCCACGAGCCATGAGATCAGACCGCCCATCAGCATCGGCGTGTTCAGCTGCAGGGGCAGGAACATGCCCAGGCAGAACGCCAGGGCCGGAACGCCCAGCCAGTTCAGAAGACAAGCCAGAACAGCACCGGTAATGTAGAGCGTCCACGGCGTCGCATTACCCATCATCATCGGCTCGATCACCTTGGCCATCGCATTGGCCTGCGGAGCCGCCAGAGCATTGTCCCCCGAGAAACCGTACACATTGTTCAGAAGCATGATCACGCCGCCGACGGTTGCTGCCGATACCAGCGTGCCAAGGAATTTCCAGCTTTCCTGCTTCTTCGGCGTCGACCCCAGCCAGTAGCCTATCTTCAGGTCGGTAACGAAGCCGCCGGCCATCGAGAGCGCCGTGCACACCACACCGCCCACGACCATCGCCGCAACAATGCCCGAGGTGCCGCTCAGACCTATACCCACGAACACTGCCGAAGCTATGATCAGCGTCATAAGCGTCATGCCGCTCACAGGGTTCGATCCCACGATGGCGATGGCATTAGCCGCCACTGTCGTGAACAGGAATGCTATCACAGTCACCACCAGCCACGCCACAAGCGCCTGCCAGAACGTGTTGATAACCCCGATCCAGAAGAACAGCAGCACTGCCAGCAGCGCGATTCCCGTAAGGAACGCTATATGCTTCATCGATATGTCCGTCTGCCAGCGCACGGTCTTCGCGCCCGTATCCGCACCCTTCAGCTCGCGGGCTGCCAGACCTACGGCCTGCCCGATGATGCTGCGCGACTTAATGATGCCGATCACGCCGGCCATTGCTATACCCCCAATACCTATCATGCGCGCGTAATCGCTGAAGATAGCCCCGGGGCTCATGGCTGCGATTTCAGCCGAGCCGTAGGTGCCCATCAGAGGAATTATCACCCACCATACGAAGGCCGACCCTGCGAAGATCACAAACGCATACTTCAGCCCCACGATATAGCCCAGGCCCAGCACGGCAGCGCCCGTATTGCATGAGAATACGAATTTCGCTTTGTCCGCTAAGGTCTGACCCCACGAATAGGCTGTCGTCGTCACCACCTCCGACCACCAGCCGAACGTGGCAACGATATAGTCATAGACGCCGCCCACAAGTGCAGCTATCGCCAGCAGCTTGGCCTGACCGCCGTTCGATGCCTTCTGCGAGTTACCGCTCACCAGCACCTGCGTCGTCGCCGTAGCCTCCGGGAAAGGATACTTACCGTGCATGTCCTTCACGAAATATTTCCGGAAAGGAATGAAGAAAAGTATGCCTAACACGCCGCCCAAGAGCGAGCTAAGGAATATCTGCAGGAAGTCAACGGTGATTTCAGGATAGCTCGCCTGCAGGATATAGAGCGCCGGAAGCGTGAAGATCGCACCCGCGACTATCACACCCGAACACGCACCGATACTCTGGATTATCACGTTCTGCCCCAGGGCATGGTCTTTCTTGAGCATCCCCGACAACCCCACCGCTATGATCGCGATAGGAATTGCCGCTTCAAACACCTGGCCCACTTTCAGGCCCAGATATGCAGCCGCAGCGCTGAAGATTACGGCAAGCACAAGACCCATCCCCACCGAGTAAGGCGTAGCCTCGGGATAGTCGTGCGCCGGATGCATGATGGGCCGGTACTCCTCGTCCGCGCCAAGCTGCCGGAAGGCGTTTTCCGGAAGGTCCACCGGATCTACCTCCGCCGGAGACAGCTCCGTCTGATTCAGATTCTTTTTCATCTATGATTGGTTTTATTAATGATTGTTCTTTCCTCGTCCGAAGCTCATTTGCTCGGGATTTTCAGCCGCTGGCCCACCTGGATATTGTTGTTCTTCAAGCCGTTCGCAGCTTTCAGCTGATCCACGCTAATCCCGTGGCGTGTCGCTATCTTGTAGAGATTCTCGCCCTTCTTCACTGTGTGAGTGTTCGTCGTTCCCTTCTTCTTCTGGCTCTTGGGCTTCTCGGCCTTCAGTGCCGGAGTCGTGAAAGCTTGGTTCACCACTTCATCAGTGCTTGGCGTGGCCGTGCTGTCTGTCAGCGCGGGTGCTGTCTCCGGTGCGCTGGTCTCTATGCTGTCCTGGGCGGCTGCCGGAGTCTCCGAAGGCTTCTCGATATACTTCCGTCGGTAGGTCTGTATCTTCAGCCGCTTTCCTTTCTGCACAGATTTTCCTATCTTGTTCAGCTTGCGGATCGAGCTTACCGTCACTCCGTAGCGTCGCGCTATCTGCGTCAGCGTCTCACCGCGCTTCACCGTATGGTAGTGTGTCACAAGCTCGTCCACATATTCTCCGCGCGAATCCTGGCCGCTTACCGTTCCCTCCGTTGCCGGTTCCACGATGCTCCGTCGGGCATATTTCTCCGCATCATGGTTCACGATCGAATCCTCGTTCACGATATAAGCCATGGTCTGTAGCGACGGAAGCACAAGAGGGTAGGGCTTGATGTCCCCCGGTATCAAATCCTTGCGGTACTGCGGATTCAGCGCACGTATTTCTTCCATCGGTATGTCCATCACGTCCGCGATCTGCTGGAAATGAACCCTGCGCGTCACATGCACCGTGTCCGTCACAACCGGCCGCTTCGCAAGCGCCGGTGCGATATTGTGGTCACGGTAGTACGTCATTATGTAGTTCGCAGCGATAAAGGCCGGGAAATAGCCGCGTGTCTCCGCCGGAAGGAAAGGATAGATATCCCAGAAATCATGCTTCCCCTCGCCCACGCGCCGCAAGGCCTTGTTCACGTTCCCCGGTCCGCAGTTATAGGCCGAGATCGCCAGGCTCCAGTCCTTGTACGTATCGTAGAGCTGCTTCAGATACCGCACGGCCGCATCTGTCGATGCATACGGATCGCGCCGCCCATCGACCAGCGAATTCATCTCCAGTCCCAGGCCGCCGGCTGTCGGACCCATTATCTGCCATAAGCCCACGGCCCCGGCTCGCGAAACGGCCGAAGGCTCCAGTGCCGACTCGATCACCGGAAGATAACGAAGCTCCCGGGGAAGGTCGTAGCGGTCAAGAGCCGTCTCGAAGATCGGCATATAGTAGAGGCTCAGCGCAAGCATGTTTTCCACAAGTTGCTTCCGGCGGTTCGCGTAGAAGAGGATCGAATTCTTCACCACCGAGTTCAGAGGCATCTCTATTTCCGTCGGCATCTTCCCTAAGCGCTCCACCAGCACCTCGTCTGTAACTTCTACATCCGCCCGCGAGTCGGCTTCATTGTCTATCACTGCATACTTTTGCAGATACCAGCCCTCGAGCATTTTCTTCGTGTCCGTTTCGAAGCTCTCGGGAAATATAAGGCTGCCCGACGGTGTTTCGCACGTCACGCCCAGCACATTCGTCTGTCCCTGCACTGCCGCGCTTCCCATGAGCGCCATACATGCCAGTAGACCGTTTCTTATTAGTCGTTTCATTGGTGTGGTTCAGAAGGTTATGGCCCAGTTGATGCCCACTGAGGGCTTCATCCCTCTCACTTCCTGGAATATCGCAGGAGATATATCCATCGAGAGGTCGGGCGAAATGTCGAAATGTGATAGCGACGCATCCACGTATGCATCTACCATAGCAAGCAGATATACACCCACCATCGCTATGATGCACAGGTCGCGGTTGCGTCGGAAATAGTTCTTGCGCGACTGAAGCACGTTCGTCAGCCACGTCTTGTCAAGGTCCGACTCCTGGGTCGTCGGAGGAAAGAAATCCATATACGATTTCGTAGATGGATCATTATCCATGATGTCTCTGTAGGCGCGCGTGTAATCCGTCAGCATCCCGTTGTTCCAGCTCGTCGCATACGCCAGTCCAAGGTAACCTCCGATGATGATCGGAAGCTTCCAGTAGCACCGGTTATAGACCTGCCCCAGTCCGGGAAATAGTGCCGACATCCACACTGCGCGTGTCGGGCTCGGATTGAATTCTGTCTTCCGTTCCACCCACACGTCGTAGCGATTCAGATTGTCTTTCGGCGTCTCGCTCGCATCCTCGGGCGTCAGATCCAGGAACACTCCGTCGCCATCGGCAATCGCTGGCACTCCGTCAGCCACAGCCGCGCTGACTGAGATAAGCGAATCAGTCTCCGCACTCCGCGCTTGCGTAGGTGCAGTCTGCCCCGACGCAGCCAGCCCGCAACACAGCATTAGCGTCGCCGAAGCAAGAATCCGTGATATTTTTCCTCCCCGCCTCTTCACTTTTTCAGCGAGTCGAAGAGCGTCAGAAGACGCTCCAGTTCTTTTTCGTCCTTGAACGGGAATGTGATACGTCCCTTCCCTTGCTTGTCGCAGGCAAACTGCACCGGCGTCTGGAACACTGCCGAGAGGTGTTTCTTCAGCACCTCGAAATCATTCTTGCCCGTTCCCTGCTTCGCGCCGCTCGTTTCCGCAGGCTTTTCCCCGGCCTCCGAAGCTGCCTGGTAAGCTTTCGCAAGCTCCTCCACGCGCCGGACGCTTAGCCCGTCGCGCAGTATCTCGTTGTAGAGCTTCAGCTGAAGGGCCGGATCCGCTATGGTCAGAAGTGCGCGCGCGTGTCCCATATCCACACGCCGGTCGCGCAGTCCTAACTGCACCTCCGCAGGAAGTCGCAGCAGACGCAGGAAATTGGCTATCGTCGCGCGCTTCTTGCCTATACGTTCGCTCAGACGCTCCTGTGTCAGATTGTATTGGTCTATAAGCTTTCGGAACGTAAGTGCGATTTCTATTGCGTTCAGGTCCTCGCGCTGTATATTCTCGATAAGGGCCATTTCCGTCAGCTCCGCGTCATTGGCCGTGCGTATGTAGGCCGGAACAGACGTCAGGCCCGCCTTCTGCGCCGCGCGATAGCGGCGCTCACCGGCTATGATCTGATAGCTTTCAGGCCCCGTCTTTCGTAGCGAAAGTGGCTGGATGATGCCAAGCTGCGCGATCGACGTCGCAAGCTCTTCCAGGCTCTCCTCGTCGAAGGTGCGACGTGGTTGGTCCGGATTGACGGCTATGTTGGCAAGCGCGATCTCGTTGATGGCCGATGACCCGCGCGCTGGCGTGTCATCCATCGGCAGAAGAGTGTCAAGTCCGCGCCCCAAGGCGCTCCTCTTGTTCGGATGGCTCATTTTTTCTTCTTGTGTTTGGATATTATTTCTCGGGCAAGCAGCAGATGGCTTGTCGCACCGCGGCTCTCGCTATCGTAGAGCAGCGCCGGAAGCCCGTGGCTCGGTGCTTCGCTCAGTCGGATATTGCGCGGTATCACCGTGTTGAAAACCATGTCTCCGAAATGCCCCTTCAGCTCATCGTAGATCTGGTTTGCAAGACGAAGACGCGCATCATACATCGTCAGAAGGAAACCCTCTATTTCAAGTCCCGGATTCAGACGTCCCTTGATTATGCGTATCGTGTTCAACAGCTTGCTGATGCCCTCGAGCGCGAAATATTCAGCCTGTACGGGGATTATCACAGAGTCTGCTGCCGTCAACGCGTTCACCGTGATCAGCCCAAGCGACGGCGAGCAGTCGATGATCACGTAGTCATACTTATCGCGTATCGGTTCCAGCAGACGCGCAAGAACTCGCTCGCGGTCATTCTTATTGATAAGCTCGATTTCTGCTCCCGCAAGATCTATTCGCGATCCCACAAGATCAAGTCCCTCCATGCACGTGTGAACCTGCGACCCGTCAAGTGGGTAGCCGTCAACCATACACTCGTAGATCGACGAGCTCATCGTCCGTGGATCGATTCCGTAGCCCGAAGTTGCGTTCGCCTGTGGGTCCGCATCGATTATAAGTACTGTCTTTCCTTCGTTTGCCAGCGACGCAGCGAGATTGATCGTCGTTGTCGTCTTCCCGACTCCGCCTTTCTGGTTCGCGATTGCTATGATTTTTCCCATTCTATAAGCTCCTCAGGGGTTTGTCTCCACAAAGATAGCAACATCCCGCCAAATAAAAAAACAAATGTTCCACTTTCGTGAAACATTTGTCAATAACTCGCATTTTTGTCAGTAAATTCCCCCGGAATCAGGCTTAATCAGGCTTAATCTCGCTTAATCAGGATAAATCAGGATAAATCAAGATAAATCACGCTAAATCAGGAAAAATCAAAAAAATCCCGATAAATCAGGGAAAACCCCAAAAATCCCGGGCTAAACCCCGCAAACCCCTCAGAACTTGAATCCCGTCGACACCACAAACGAATGGATATTATCCTTGAATGTCGCCTGCGGAGCCTGATACTGTTCGAAGTCCGAGTAAGCGTGGAACGTGCTCTCCTGATGCTTCCACTGATAGGCCACGTCGATATACCACATCTTGTAGCGGTAACCGAGGCCGAAGGACAGATTACCCGTATCCTTTCCTAAGGTGTAGGAAGCATCCGTCCCTGCGGTCAGGACGTTTGCGCCGCGGGCCTCTGTTGCCTCGCGAACATGGCTTGTCTGGTAATTGTAGCCCGCACGTAAAGAGAACTGGGGCGTCACGCGATATTCCAGGCCCGCGCGAACGATGTCCCCGCCCTTGAAATAGCTCTTGATGTCATCGTTAACCTGCGTGTCGTTCACATATTCCGGGCCCCACGCCCCGCTGTACGATTGGTAGCGGCTACGCATGTCCTGATACTGCACCCGCTCGTAGTCCACGCTCAGAATAGCCCGGCCCCCGAAAGTGTAGCTCATACCTGCCATGATTCGCCACGGCATGTTCAGCCGCGAATTGTAGCTGTAGAGATCCGTATTCTCGCGTCCGGCGTCCGGATTCGACGTGCTTTCCGGTCGCGAAGGATTGTAATAATCATAGCTGGCGTAGGCGTCGCCCTCATGCGTCAGCGTGTACCAGGTCGGAGTGTGCACGGCGAAACCGATGCGGAAATCATCCGTCGGACGAACGATCACACCGAACTTCAGGTTTACGCCCGTGCCGCTGATGGTCTTGTACGAATCCAGATCGAAGCCCGCATCGCCCGTAACCGTCGTCTGCTCGCTTTCCGACCATATCCGCGCGTTCTCCATTCGCTCGCTGTAGACAACGCTACGGCTGTAGCTGATGTCCTGGATGCCGATGCCGATGCCCCAGTAAACGATATCCGACACGTTGCCGCCGAAATCTATGTTGTATTCGTCCTGATAGCCCGTTTCTTCTACCGTATATTCAGCATCTCCGACGGTGGTCCCCTGGAACAGACCGGCGTATGTGCCGTTACCCGTCGGATTGATCATGGCCGTCGTATAGCCTAAGATACTCATCCAGTCGGCGTCGCTGTCCTGGTAGGGATTATAGTTCTGTCCGAAATCAAGCTCGCTCGGCGGCTGCGTCGTGTAGGAGGCTATGTAGTTCGAGAGCGATGTTTCAGTCGGGAGGTTGTATCCCTGATGACGGCGGTGGAACGTATTCAGCCGCTGATAGCTCACCCCCCACGTCAGGCTCTTTAATGCCGAGTTCAGACTCACCGTGCCCACATATCCGAAGTTATCGAAGTTACCCTTCGTCTGCGAATTATGGAAGATATTTCCGGGTGTCTCCGAGGAATAATTGCGCTTGGCCACATCGAAGGTCAGCCCTATCTCGCTCCGGCGGTAAAGTCCGAGACCTGCCGGATTCTGAGCCATACTCGATAGATCGCCACCCAGCGATGTGAACGCGCCGCCCATGGCAACGAATCGGGCTGTACCCCGAACATCCGAGCCGTTGAGCTCGTTTGCGTCTATTGCGCTCTGGGCCGCCATTGATAGCGGTAGCATCAGAACTCCTGCGGCCACGCCGCTTCTCCATATTTTCTTCATATCGGTTTTCATTCAGTTGAAAAGTGTTGGCTGTATATTGTAGTCGACTGTATGATGTAGTCGATTATTTAGCGTCCGCGTCCGCGGGATGCGCCGCCCCCGCCTCTGCTCGAGCTTCCTCCGAAATTGCTCCCGCGGCTGCTGCCGAAGCTGCTCGACGATCTCGTCGACGAACTCGAGCTCCGCGACGGCGTGTAGTTGCTGTTGCTCGAGCTGTTGTTCCCGGTGTTGTAATTGTTGCGCCCGCGCCCCGATGCCGAGGGAACTGCCGGTGCAGTCTGTGTATTGTGCGATGCATTGAAGCCTCCGCGCTGCTCACTCAGCGAGCTGTGCCACACTTCATGCGACCCGTCGAAGGTTCCGGCCTGACCACGACCGCGACCCGGAGTGCCTGTTGTGCTGGTGGCCGTCGGACGGGCGGTGCCGGGGCGGGGTGCGCCGTTCGGTCCTACATTGCTCGGACGGACGTTTCCGCTGGCATATCCGTGGGGGCGGGAAGCTCCCGGCACTCCCGAGGGGCGCCACTGACCGCCTGGTCCGTTCCAGCCCATGCTCGGTATCCACGGACCCGGGCCCCAGTTCCAGCCCCAGTTCCAGCTCCATCCGAGACCCCAGCCCATGTCAAACCACGGGTCATACCAGCCAAGGCCCCAGTTCCAGCCGTAATTCCAGCCCCACGGCCAGCCGTAGCGCGGTGCGTAATAGCCGCCGTAAAACGAATTGAACGGCCAGCCGTTGTTCACGTATATGTTCACAACCGTCGGATTCTCTTCTGCTTCCGTCACGGCGTAGTAGTATTCCTGAAGTTCCTCATCCGGATTTTGAGTGATGATAGAATCATTATGGAAACGTTCGATTCGGCGCGTATAGGCGAAATCCTTCATCCCGCCTATCTGGAGGCCTGTCGTATCCGCCGGCATTTCTGCCACCAGAAACGAACCGTGGCGGTTGTAGCTGTCCACATTCACGTCAAGACCGTTCATCGGGTGCGCTGCGTTGTAAGCCGCGCTCATCGAATCCTGACGTGCAAGCATGGTCTCGTATTCCTTCCGGGCCTTTTCTGCGGCCGCACGCTGTTTCGCCAGTGCTTCCTTCTTCTGCTTCTCAGCCTTCGACGGCGAGTAGTACAGATCGTCATCGTAATCGTCTGCATGAACACACGGCGTAAGCACTATGCCACCTACGGCCATCAGGGCCATGGCTGCCAGGCGTATCTTCTTGAAGCTTGTCATGTTCATAATCTCGTCTCCTTTATCTAAAATGCTTTTCGTTTGTGTTTGGTTTTCCCCTTCGTGAAAATTTTGTATTTCTATTTTAGACGCAGCAATTTGTTGATAGTTTAAAGCTCCGACGAACAAATTTCCGCATCCCGACTGCAAAGATAATACAAGATTCGAATATATCAAGCGAATTTTTACGAGCGCCGGACAAAATTCGGCTTCATGCACATCATGTGCGCATTATGCGCGCACAAATGGACCCTATCCCCTTTTTTCGTACTTTTGCATCAGATAAAACACATTCATCCCTCCGACTCATGAAAAAAACTCCCTTCCGATATGCAGCATATTCCCTCGGTTTTTTGGCATTGATCTGCCTTCCGGCGTGTTCAAAAGCTCCTGCTGATGAGCACGATCACGACCACGGCCATCATGGGCATGAAGCTCATGAGCATCATCAGCACGATGGCGATGCCGAGGAAGATTCCGACGAAATCACCCTTTCCCCCGAGATGGCCGCCCGTTTCGGCGTGATTTGCGATACCGTCGTCCCCGGTGATTTTGCCGAAGTCATCCATGCCCCGGCACGCGTTCTCGCCACCGGATCGGAAGTCGCCACCGTCGTCGCACCAACATCCGGAATCGTATCCTTCTCCCGCGTGGCTCTCCCCGGTCGCGATGTCAGCCGCGGGGCCGTCATCGCCTCAATCCGCTCGGGTGCCGTCACCGGTGGCAATCCCAATCTCGCCGCGAAAGCCGCCCTCGACGCTGCCGCCCGCGAGCTCGAACGCATCCGACCGCTGTACGACGAACGGCTCGTAACGGCCTCCGAGTACAACGCCGCTCTCGCGGCATACGAATCAGCTCGCGCGGCATACAGTTCATCGGCTGCTTCCGGCGCAGCAACAGCTCCGATTTCAGGCGTCATTCTCAGCCTGGATGTCACGGAAGGAAGTTATGTTGAGGCGGGTGCTCCGCTCGCGACAATCGCTTCCGACCGCAATCTCACCGTCCGTCTCGATGTTCCCCGCTCAGCCGCCGCCAGGCTCGCCCGCTTCACCGATGCACGCCTCGAGCTCGGCGATGGCTCAACCCTCCTGCTCTCCTCGGTAGGTGGCAGGCGCGTTGGAGCCGCCACATCATCCGCTGCCCCGGCCGCTTCCGCCTACATCCCGGTGTTTTTCTCGGTTCCAAACACCGATGGCGCACTCACCGGTGGAGCCGGTTTCGATGCGTGGCTCCTCGGTGCCCCGCGACACGGCGTTATCTCAGTTCCGCTCACGGCCATTTCCGAGCAGATGGGTGAATACTTTGTTTATGAACGACTTGACGAAGAGTGCTATCGTAAACTCCCGGTCCGTATCGGTTCGTCCGATGGCGAGCGCGTGGAGATCCTTGAGGGTCTCGAGTCCGGCCAAGTCCTTGTGTTTAAGGGAGCTGTAACACTTCGCCTTTCTGAGAACGCCAAGGCGGTTCCCGAGGGTCATTCGCATAACCATTGATGTCGCTTTGCCCTTATGCTCAATAAGATAATACAAGCCTCCCTGCGAAATAGACTCGCGGTTATAGGCCTCACTTGCGTTCTTTTGTTCGCCGGACTCTTCACCCTTTTGCGGATGGACGTCGACATCTTTCCCGACCTCAATGCACCCACGGTTGTCATCATGACCGAAGCCCCGGGGCTCGCAGCCGAAGAAGTGGAAAATATAGTCACATACCCGGTTGAAACAACTGTCAACGGTTCAAATGGAGTCCGCCGTGTTCGCTCGTCCTCCACAACCGGCTTCTCTGTTGTCTGGGTTGAATTCGATTGGGGCACAGATGTTTATCGTGCACGTCAGATTGTTGCCGAGCGCCTCGAGGCAATGGCCGAGGCGCTACCGGCTGGAGTCTCTAAGCCCGTTATGGGACCGCAATCCTCTATCCTTGGCGAAGTTATGATTATCGGACTCACATCCGATTCGCTCAGTATGCTCGAACTCCGCCGCCTGGCCGACACTGCCGTGCGTCCTCGCCTGCTGGCTCTCGGCGGAGTGTCGCAAGTAAGCGTTATTGGAGGAGATGCCCCTGAATATCAGATAAAAATCGATCCAGGCCGGATGCTTTCATATGGCGTATCTTTATCGGATCTAATGGAGGCTGCCGAAGCTGTCAATGACAATGCCCGCGGAGGCATAGTCTACGACTATGGCAGCGAGTATATCGTCAAGGCAAAGCTTAACACGACCGATCCCGCTGATATTGCACGTGCCGTTATACGCTCCAACCCCGCCACGGGAGAAACGGTGACAATCGGCGATGTTGCTGATGTTGAGATAGATGGCCGCTTACCACGCACGGGACTTGCCAGTGTAGAGGGACAGCCCGCCGTCCTTGTCACTGTCACCAAACAGCCCGAGCAAGGCACACTATCGCTTACCGAAAATATTGATAAAGAACTTGCTGACATAGCCTTATCTCTTCCGCCGGGGGTTAGTCTAAAAAGCGATATCTTTCGGCAGAGCGACTTCATCGATGCCTCTGTCACAAACCTGCAGAAATCCCTTTTAGAAGGCGCGCTATTCGTTATCATAGTGCTGTTTATCTTCCTGATGAATCTCCGGACCACAGTCATTTCTGTCATTGCTCTCCCTCTCTCGATCATCATCTCAGTGCTGATTCTCAACCTCATGGGCTACACAATCAACACAATGGTACTCGGTGGCATCGCGATTGCCATCGGTTGCCTGGTGGATGATGCCATCGTCGATGTCGAGAATGTCTATAAACGACTGCGTCAGAACCGCGAACTTCCCGACGACAAGCGAAAACCTGTGCTTCAGGTTGTCTTTCAGGCATCAGCCGAGGTGCGCATGCCCATATTCAATTCCACGCTCATAATCGTTGCCGCATTCCTGCCTCTCTTTTTCCTCACAGGAATCGAAGGGCGTCTGATGCGTCCATTGGGCGTTTCCTTTATTGTATCTCTAATTGCCTCGACTATTGTGGCGCTGACTCTTACGCCGGTCCTCTGTTCCTTCCTTCTCGGAGGCGAACCTAAAACTGCCGCTAAGGACAATTCCGGCCGCGAGCCCGCGCTTTCTCGTTGGCTTAAGACATCATATCTTAAGATTTTAGGCTACACTCTCGCCCGCACCAAGGCTCTACTCATCTCCACTGCGGTAATCTTTCTTGTAGCTCTCGGCTTGTTTTTCACTCTCGGACGCAGTTTCCTTCCCTCTTTCAACGAAGGCTCTTTCACGATCAACATATCTGCACTTCCCGGCATTTCTCTTGAGGAAAGCGACCGTATCGGCCGCGAGGCTGAGCGCCTGATTCTCGAAATTCCTGAAGTGCGTACTGTAGCACGAAAGACGGGGCGTGCCGAACTCGACGAACACTCCCAGGGTGCGAACGGCTCCGAAATTGAAGCCCCGTATGTGCTCGATAAGGGACGCTCACGCAGCGAAGTCAGTGCCGATTTGCGCAATAAACTCGGTCAGTTACCCGGAGTTGTAATTGAAATAGGCCAGCCTATTTCCCACCGTATCGATGCTATGCTATCAGGTACGCAGGCTCAGATTGCAATAAAGGTTTTTGGTCCCGAGTTGCCTCGGCTTGTCTCGATTGGACATGAGATTCAGAAGCTTATCGCTTCTGTTCCCGGTGTGGTGGATGCTAACGTCGAGCAGCTTATCGAACGTCCTGAGATTGTCATCGCTCCTCGCCGTGGAATGTTGGCTATGAACGGAATACGCATGGCCGACTTCAATCGTGCCGTCTCCGTAGCTTTGGGCGGTGCAACGGTTTCGGAGGTCTATGACCGCGGTTTCAGTTATCCCGTTTCCGTTGTTCTTGACCAGCGTTTCCGTAATGGAATCGATGATTTGAAATTGCTTACGGTAGATGGCGCCAACGGCCCCGTCGCTCTATCCGAGATAGCGGACATTATTTCGACAACAGGACCCAACGGCATTAATCGCGAAAACGTGCGTCGACGCATCATCGTCTCTGCCAATGTCGAAGGCCGTGATCTGCATGGTACGGTTGAGGAGATCCGTAATCGCGTGGTCGAGGATGTGAAACTCCCGGAAGGATATTTCATTAACTATGGCGGACAGTTCGAGAGCGAGGAACAGGCAACCCGCACGCTTCTCTGGACATCTGTCGGAGCACTTCTCGTAATTTTTATGTTGCTCTATGGTGAGTTTAAGAATACAGCTCAGGCGCTCACAATCCTCCTCAACATGCCTCTTGCTCTCATCGGAGCTGTTTTCCTACTCGTGTGCGCCGGAAAGCCCCTGAATATCCCTGCCATTATCGGTTTCATATCGCTTATGGGTATTACCACACGAAATGGCATGCTACTGATCAGCAGATATAACCGCCTTAAAGACATTGGAGTGCCTCTCGATCGCCGAATTTGCGAAGGTTCATCCGACCGCCTCCTTCCGATAATCATGACTGCCTTGACATCCGCGCTTGCCCTTGTCCCTATTGCTCTGGGAGGGGATGAGCCGGGAAATGAAATTCAGGCACCCATGGCGCTCGTAATCCTCGGCGGACTTGTTTCCAGCACAATCCTCAATATTTTCGTTGTCCCGGCTGTCTACCGGCTCCTCAATCGTAAAGACCAATGAAAAACCTACGTCTCCAGCTTATAATTGCCTTTATCTTTGCGCTTTGCCCTTTATTACAGGCGCAGGATGCCTATTCCGATATATGTAATGCCATTCTTGCGTCCGACCCTGCACTTAAGGCTCAACGGGCTGAACTCGAGGCATCTATAAAATCGAGGAGCGCTGCTAACTCACTCGATAATCCCGAGGTTGAGTTTACATACAAATTCGGATCTCCGGCAGGTCCGGATGTCAACAAGTGGGATATATCCGTTTCACAGTCATTCGATTGGCCCGGCGTATATTCCGCTCGGCGCAAGGCCCTAAGTTTCCGTACACGTGCCGCAGAGGAGAGTCTGCAGGCATATCGCATTACCCGGGAGGCTGAACTGCGTAAGCTGCTCGTAAAATATACATCTGCATATAGGCGGGCCATTCTGCTTGAGGCTTTTGCGGCGAATGTGGATTCGATCTATCGTGTCTCGGCTCGCGAGTATGAACTCCGCTCTATTACGGTCCTGGATTGGCGTAAAGTTAGGATAGAGCGTGAGTTGGCAGCTTCAAGACTTGCAGAAGCACAGACTGAGATGAGAACCCTTGCCGGCGAAATTGAATCACTGAATGGCCACAGACCACTCGACCTATCCGGTCTTACTGAATTTCCAACGGGCCGGCTTGACGAATTTAGCGAGGATGCAGTACCCGCACTGGCTGCTTCACGATGGAATGTGGAAGCTGCCCGTGCGGAGGCCACGGCTGCCTCAAGGCTGCGAATGCCGGGTTTTTCACTTGGTTATGTCCATGAGACGGAAGGTCGAGAGCACTTCAACGGCTTCTCGCTTGGCGTTTCGCTGCCCCTGTGGCGTTCAAAGAAGGAAAATATCGCGGCACGCCTGCTGGCAGACGCTGAAGCTGAGGCGGCAGAGGCGCGTCGACGCGAACTCATGGCCGAGTATAATTCGTTAAGGGAGAATGTGATGTCTTTGACAACACAGGCCGAACGTCTGTCGGAAGCCATTGGGGCCCCTGAAGATTATATCAGATTGCTGGACAAGGCTATTGCTGGCGGATCGATCACATTATATCAGTATTTCTATGAGCTGAATACACTACAGGAAGCTCGTCTGACAGTCGAGGAGCTTCAAGCTCAGGCAGCTTTGGCGCTCCAAAAAGCCCGTACTATCTGCAACCGGTGATAAGGAGTTTTGGAGTAGGGTGCTATAGGTGATTTCGACAGGCGACCGGAGACCTTGACGTAGCTTATTTGCTTGTGAGTTTATCAAGTATCTTTTGAAGTTGTGTTCGCACATCCTCCAGCCGATGCACAACTTCCGCTGTCTTGTCCACTCCCCGTCGGTTGCGTTTCAGTTCTTCACGCGCAGCCTCGAGCTTCAGTCCGCGCTCATGGAGTAGAAATCGAAGCATTCGGATTGTTTCTATATCCTTGGGAGTATATCGCCGTTGGCCCTTGTTTGTACGATTTGGCCTAAGTTCTGAAAACTGAGTTTCCCAGAATCGCAGGGTCGATGCAGGAAGCTCCGTGAGTTCCGAAACCTCTCGTATGGTATAGAAATGTTTGTCGAGTGAATCCATGGCAATCAGTCCATCATGCGGCCCGCATTTTCCGCAAGCCGTATCATTTCGTCATATTCTTCAGGCGTGATGTCGTAGAAATGGTAATAAACGGGGTTCTGCGGCTGCCCCTTGAGACGTACTTCATAGTGCAGATGCGGACCGGTACTTTTCCCTGTATTGCCCACTTTACCGATCAGATCGCCTCGGTGCACTGTCTGTCCGGGACGAACATCAATCTCGGACAAGTGAGCATATCGGGTAGTGTAGTTGTAGCCGTGGTTTATCTGCACCATATTGCCGTATGCACTTTCCCACCCGGCCGTGGTCACGGTGCCGTCGCCGGTGGCATAAACCGGAGTTCCGGGTGGTGCTGAAAAGTCGAGCCCCTCATGGAAACGCGTTGTGCCGTATACAGGGTCGATGCGTGTGCCATATCCCGATGCCACGGTGCGCAGGTATTTTTCTGAAATAGGGGGAATGGCCGGTACATGCGCAAGCCGATGTTCGTTAGCTCCGGCAAGACTTGCAAGCGAATCAAAGGAGAGCGATTGGACGTATAACATTCGCTCCAGACGATCGAATTTACCTTCGACTTCTACGATCACCTCCGGATCCGCAAGAGAGTCAAGACGGCTGATTGCTCTTTGTCTCTCAAGACCTGCGTAGCGACGGCCTGCAGAAATTGGTTCAGCCTGCATCATCACCCGGTAGAAATTATTGTCGCGGTCAGCAAGGTCTTCCATTACAGCTAAAGCCTCGTCGGCACGATGATGAAGGACATTTATTTCCGATCGAAGTGTTTCGTTCTCTGTACGAAGCTCTTTTTCACGGGGGAAGTCCATTAGCGAGTAGGCTACCGCCACAACGGCAATACCGGCGATTACGCCCGTGATTCCCTGGGTTATGCGTGCGCGAATCCGCTCACGCCGTGTGGGAAACACGCGCTCATACTGCTCGGTGGCTGAATTGTAGCGATAGAATATCCGTTGGCTCATCGTCTGCAAAAGTAAGAAAAATTTTTCTCAGAACATTCCGGAATTTGTAATTTTGCACATAAAACCGGTATGCCCATGCGTTTCTTACGTTCTCTTTTCCCTTCGGTGTTGATTACACTTGCTGTATTAGGCTGGATATTCGTGTTCTTGCAATCCAAGATGGCTGTTTCCGGCGAATGGCGCCTTCCTATCACGGCAGCCTGCGTGGCAGTCTTCATAACCCGAGGGGGTGCTCCTGATTTCTGGCAGCGTACTTTTCGGATAAAGAACAGGACAGTCAATAGATTTTTAGGAATCCTTATTGCATCCGGACTTTTCTCTGCAATCCTTATCGGGCTCAATTTTATTCCACGGCCCGGGTCGGAGTCAGAGGTGTATAGGTGCCCGGTGGAGCGTCTGTACAAGACCAGTCACCAGCACACCCGCAGGGTAGGGAGGCATTATACAACCACGGGAAGTACTTATTACCGATATCATGCCGACGTGCGCTTGAAGGACGGTGAGGTAAAGGATTATCCATTGACTCTCAGTCAGTACAGGAAGCTGCATAAGGGTGATTCTCTCGCTGTTGAAATTCATCACGGACTTCTGGGCATGGATTATTTCACACCCGCAAAAATAAAGAAATAAAAATACGATAGGTGTGTTGCTGATTTTCGTACTGACGAAGTGCGTGGTTTGCGCGGGTGAGGTTTTTTTCGTAACTTTGTCCTCAGGTTATATTTCCGCTATCAATGATGAAAATTCTTGTTACAGGTAGTAACGGTCAGTTAGGACGCGAGCTCCGCTCTCTTTTCGAAAAGAATGATGATTCGGAAACAGTTGTCGTATACGCTGATGTCGACACTCTCGATATCACGGACAGGCAGGCTGTTGAGAATTTTTTGCGTCAGGGTGAGTTCACACACGTGGTGAACTGTGCGGCTTACACTGCGGTGGATAAGGCAGAAGAGGACAAGGCCCTATGCCATGCAATCAACACCGATGGCCCGGGCAATCTGGCTCGCATGGCCGAGGAGCTTGGTTACAGGATTATACATATCAGTACGGACTATGTATTCGACGGCACAGGCCATAAACCGATGACAGAGAGCGACAAGCCCGCTCCACTGGGTGTATATGGAACTACAAAGCGACGTGGTGAGACAGCCCTGTTGGGCCTGGCACCTGACAGTATAATTATCAGAACCGCAGGCCTTTATTCTCGCTATGGAAATAATTTTGTCAAGACTATGCTAAGGCTTGCTCTTGAAGGACGCAAACAGGTACGTGTGGTATACGACCAGATAGGCGCTCCTACATCTGCCGTGGATCTTGCGGCTGCGATATATGCCATATTGTTTTCAAATAAGTGGAAAGGAGGAATATATCATTACTCCAATGAAGGAGTTTGTTCGTGGTATGATGTTGCCCGTGAGGTTTTCGACAACCTTCCGGATGGCATAAAGGCTCCGGAACTCATGCCGATTCTTAGTGCCGAATATTCAGCGCCGGCAGCACGACCTCTTTATGCTGTTCTTGATCATTCACGTATACGTGCTACTTACGGCATTTCCATACCTCATTGGCGTCACTCTCTAAAGCGTGACTTTCCTGAAATTCTAAATTCGCTTAATACAAAAGTGTTATAATGGCTACTCTCGAAGACGAAATAAGCCGTAGGCGCACGTTCGCCATAATTTCCCACCCGGATGCGGGCAAGACTACGCTCACTGAGAAACTGCTGCTTTTCGGCGGCGCTATCCATATTGCCGGTGCTGTAAAGAGCAATAAGATCAAAAAGACGGCCACATCGGACTGGATGGAAATAGAAAAACAACGCGGAATATCTGTTGCAACATCGGTGATGGGTTTCAATTACGGGGATTACAAGATTAATATTCTCGATACGCCGGGCCACCAGGATTTTGCGGAGGATACTTACCGGACGCTTACGGCTGTGGATTCTGTGATCATTGTGGTGGATGTCGCGAAGGGCGTGGAACAGCAGACGCGAAAGCTGATGGAAGTGTGCCGAATGCGCAATACTCCGGTAATTATCTTCGTGAACAAGCTTGACCGCGAGGGGCGTGATCCGTTCGATATTCTTGATGAACTTGAATCTGAGTTGAAGATTGCCGTGCGTCCTTTGTCGTGGCCGATCAATATAGGCGCAAAGTTCAAGGGCGTATATAATATCTACGAACATTCGCTGGATCTTTTCACTCCGGACAAGCAGAAGGCGACAGAGCGTGTTGAGATAGCCGACATCAATTCTCCTTTGATCGACGAGGCTGTGGGAGAGAGAGATGCTGCAAAACTTCGAGAGGATCTTGAACTGATTGAGGGAGTATATCCGGAATTTAATGTCGATGATTATCTTGCCGGCCGGACGGCGCCCGTTTTTTTCGGGTCGGCTCTTAATACATTTGGTGTAAAGGAGTTGCTCGACTGCTTCGTGCAGATAGCGCCGGCACCCCGTCCTGTGCAGGCAGAAGAACGAGTCGTGCGACCAGAAGATCCGACCTTTAGCGGATTTGTGTTCAAGATACACGCTAACATGGATCCGAATCACCGTTCGTGTATCGCTTTTGTTAAGGTTTGCTCGGGCAAGTTTGAACGTAATGCGCCTTACAAGCAGGTGCGAACAGGGAAATCCATGCGCTTTGCAGCACCGACAGCATTCATGGCTCAAAAGAAGAATATTGTTGACGAGGCTTTTCCAGGTGATATCGTAGGTATTCCTGATACAGGAAATTTTAAGATCGGTGATACGCTTACGTCGGGAGAGGAAATCCATTTTCGTGGTTTGCCCAGCTTCTCGCCGGAAATGTTCATGTATATCGAGAATACTGATCCAATGAAGAGCAAGCAATTGGAGAAGGGTATCCAGCAGCTTATGGATGAAGGTGTGGCGCAGCTTTTTGTACATCAGTTCAACGGTCGGAAGATTATAGGCACTGTGGGCCAACTGCAGTTCGAGGTTATCCAGTACCGTCTGCTTCACGAGTATGGCGCGCAATGCCGTTGGGAACCTATGTCGATGTACAAGGCTTGCTGGATAGAAAGCGATGACCCCGAGGCATTGGCCAATTTCAAGAAGCGAAAGCACCAGTTTATGGCTACTGACCGAGAGGGCCGGGATGTGTTCATGGCTGATTCCCGTTTCGTTCTTCAGATGGCCCAGAATGATTTTCCCAAAATCCGTTTCCATTTTACGAGCGAGTTCTGATGAAGTGAATATGCGCGGGGATAGTAGGCGGCTATCCCTGCGGTTGTTTTCCTCGCTGAAGTGTTTTAATGAAAAATATTTGCTTTCACCGGAATACCGAGTGACCTTTTTGGGGCTTTTGGTTGTTATAATATAAGTCAGTAATATTGCTGACAAATTTCTAACACCTTAAACTATGCAGTCCAACGAAATAATCAAGTGCATCCTATCCAGAACAAGTGTACGCCGTTTTACCTCCGCATCCGTCTCACCCGTTCAGATTGATACTATACTGCATGCTGCAATGTCGGCACCATCGGGCGTGAACCGACAACCATGGGAATATTATGTGATTCAAAAAAAGGAAGTTCTGAAAAAGCTTGCAGCCGCATTGCCTTATGCGAAAATGGTAGCTGACGCGCCGGTGGCTATTCTTGTGTGTGGCGATTCAACACGTTTTCTTGAAGGCGATGATTCTACACTGTGGGTTCAGGATCTGTCGGCATCATCAGAAAATATACTTCTTGCGGCACATGCTCTTGGTCTCGGAGGGGTATGGACATGTCTTTACCCACATGCCGACCGAATGGAGTCGGCGCGTGAAATTCTTTCTATTCCGAATACGCTTGTTCCATTCAACCTGATTCCAATAGGGCAACCTCTGCATGAGGGAAATCCAATGAAAAAGTTCTCGTCTGCTAAGATTCATACGATCTGAAGTGTGAAAGATTAGTAAATGTTAACAATAATACTCGAGACGAACCATTTTTTTGTGGGACGTGTTAGAAATTTGTAGTAACTTTGAAAGTTATTTAGTCACTACAAAGACTACCGATGATGACTGACAATATAAAACACGATAATACGACAGATACGATATCCAAACTGCCCGAGGTCCCGGAGGAATTTCGCGATATTGCTCCATACGATGACCATGTATTTCATGAGAAGATTGATTCTTTGGTCCGGGAGCCGGGGTTTGAGCATGCTGTGCGCTATGTAATGCCTGATGTGGATTATCCTGCATTCGTCGAGAATCTGCGAACAGTCCGTACACAGGATGATTTCCAGAAAAAGGTCATGGGACCTTTCCTCGAATTGCTTGCAGCCACGACAACGAAGGGTGTAACGCTTGACGGAGTAGAGAACATTGTTCCGGACAGGGCCAATACATTTATCACCAATCACCGGGATATTGTGTTGGATGCATCCTTTCTCAATCTTGGAATGATTCGGCGGAACCTTCCTATCACTCAGGTGGCTATCGGTAATAATCTCCTTATATACGACTGGATTACAGATCTTGTAAAGATAAACAAGAGCTTTATTGTGAAGCGCGATATCCGCCCGGCTCATGCTCTGGCTGCCGCAAAGCAGCTTTCGGGCTATATGCATTGGGCGGTGGATGTGCGCCGCCAGAGTATTTGGATTGCGCAGCGTGAGGGACGGGCAAAGGATTCGAACGACCGTACGCAGGCGAGTCTCGTGAAGATGATGTCGCTGGCAGGTGGAGGTGATACGAAGGAGAATCTTCTTGCACTGAATATTACTCCGGTGTCGATTTCTTATGAATACGATCCGAACGACTATCTAAAAATCAGGGAGTTCCTGCTCCGCCGACGCGATCCGGAATTCAAGAAGAGCCAGCGCGACGATCTGTTCAGCATGGAGACGGGAATTCTTGGACAGAAAGGACGGATTCATTTCAATATCGGTGTGTCCATAAATGAGGAATTGTCCCGCTTTGAAGGATCGGCCCGCAATGAGGTGATCAAGCATGCTTGTACGCTGATAGACCGTGAGATACATTGTGGATATTATCTTTATCCCGGCAATTATATTGCGGCAGACGAACTGGACGGTACTACGACACACGCTGCACGATACACGGAGGAAGATGTGCATAAGTTCAATGAATATATCGAGTCGCAGCTTTCGAAAATCGATGAGCCGGACATTACGGCTGATGAGCGGGAGTATATGCGCCGGATGATGCTGACCATGTACGCAAATCCCCTGCGGAATCACTACGATGCCCGGGAGTGCCGTCGGGAAAAGCAATAATAACTTCGATGCGTATTCCTGTAATTTTTGCGTTGATCGTAATTCTGCTGGTAGTACTCACGGCGTGGTATATATGCCGTGCGGCAGATCGTCGATGCAGTTCGCGGGTGCCGGGCATCGTTTCGCGTATTGTGAGCGGACTTCTTATTGCGGGACTTCTTGTGCTTTTCCTGATTCCGAAACGATCGGGCGCAGACGAGCAATTGCGAGTGATAATGTGGGGACTGTTTGCCTTCTGTTCGGTGTTCATTCCTGCGTTGGTTTTTGTCCTTTTCGACTTGCTGTCGCAAATTCCGAGGTTATTTCGCCATCGACGTTTGAAGTGGCTTGGGAAAGCGGGTATCGGAATTGGGGCGCTTGTTTTCTGTGCTATGTGGTGGGGTGCGCTTGTTACGGTGCATCAGACGGATGTGCGCAGGGTGGATATTGAAGTCGATGGACTACCTGACGCGTTCGACGGGTATACGATAGTGCAGTTCTCGGATTTTCATACGGGAACGTATGGCACGGACACAAGCTTTGTAAGCCGTGTAGTGGATGATATAAATGCTTTGCATCCGGATATGATATGCTTTACCGGGGACATCGTGAATCGTAGAAGCGATGAACTACTTCCGTTTACGCGCGTTCTTGCTAGGCTTTCAGCTCAGGATGGTGTGTACTCTATTTTGGGAAATCATGATTACGGCGACTACCTCGAGTGGCCCGACTCCGCTGCAAAGGCGGCCAATCTGCAGGAACTTAAGGATATGCAGGCATCAATGGGATGGCGAATGCTAAACAATTCCACTGACACATTGCGTCGGGGAGGTGCTGTGCCCGACAGCATTATGCTTATTGGGGTAGAGAATGTAGGAGACCCGCCATTTCATACTTACGGCGATCTCGATGCCGCATACCCCGGGGATCTTGCAGATGGAAATGTGAAGATTCTTCTTTCGCACAATCCGGCTCACTGGGTGGACGATATAAGGGATGCGCCGGATAAGAATATAGCTCTCACGCTTTCGGGACATACGCACGCAATGCAGATGCGTTTCCTGGGCTGGTCGCCGGCAGTATTCCGTTATCCTACATGGGGTGGCCTGTATGAGGGCGGCGATAATGCCGGGAAGCTGTATGTGAACATCGGGCTCGGTGAAGTTGGTTTCCCTGCACGAATTGGTGCCACACCCGAGATTACACTTATAACTTTGCACAGGAAATGACGAATCTTTCTTCTGTGATTCCGAAGCAAGTGGTGGCCTGTATCGGCAGCAATATGCCTGATGCTGACATGCGCATTCTTGGTGCGATTGAATTTTTGCGGAAACTCGGCAAGGTGGGATCTCTGGATGCTTCTCCGGTTTATCACTGCGGGGATTCGGCTTACGGAAACGCTGTGGCGCGGTTTTGTCCGCTGTTTCCTCTGTCAGAACTGATCGAGAGGTCCAAGAGCTATGAGCGAGCATGCGGACGGACGCCGGAGGGAAAGGAGCGCGGTGAGGTGGTGATAGATATAGATTTTGTTCTTGCCGACGGACAAGTCCTCCGAGGCGACTACTTCGCCCCATACTTCTCCGAGGGTCTCAGACTCCTGGGAGAGTAGGGCGGAGCAGCTATCAGTGTCAGGTGATGTTTTCAGTGTTGCAGCGAGATGAGGAATGCCCGGGATGTTTCTTCCACGTCGATTTCGAAGTTGTCCATAATATATGTTGCAAGTTCGCGCAATAGGGGTTGCATTTGAACGCGGATCTCACTAAGTTGATTATATGCGTCTTCGGCCTTGTCCGAGGTAAAAGTGTCGTGCTGCAGAGCGTGAAAGCGTACCATGTGAGTGCGTGTCTCTGAAGAATAATACGGCAGTCCGATTATCTCGGCTTTATGCCAGAGGCCATGAAAATCGGAGATTAGACGGCGCAGCTGAGGATCGTAGATGCGGAATGTGGCGCTGCCAATCAGTGCGTTCCAAATGTCGATGGAGATGAAAATGCGTTCGTCAACGCGATCGGGTGGATTCTGGACGTAGCTATCCATCAGATCGAAACTGAAGCTCCCCAGCAGCCGGTCGAGCCATTTTCGGTCCTGATTCTTGCGGAAGTCGGAATCAGGGCTTTTTAATTTTTCCTGTTCGCGCGGCGTGAGATCCGAGTATTCAAATGACGGTACAGGCCCAAGCGTGGGCCTGGGATTTTTTGGGAACATCGTATATTTCGCGCACGAGCTCTTTTACTAAAGAACCATACGCTGCATCATCGCTGAAATCAAATCCTATTCGCCGACTAAGAAGAGGTGGAAGAGAGGTGTCAAAAGTGCCGGAGCGGACGATTGGCAGAAATTTAGTGGTTGCGATGGAGCGCATCAAGTCGACGTGTATGATGCTTTCTTCGTAGGTCACGCCTCCGGAAAGAGATTTTATGGATTTTTCCTTGTATTTAGGCGTGCCGATTATTATTACACGATCGGCAATATCAAGCCCTTTGTTCATGAAATGAGTCAAAGGATAGCCGGCGGGGAGATACTGGTCGAGAAGGACATAGATACCGTTGGGAGCAAGGTCGTTGGCCAGCTTAAGAACCCATTGCTTGTGCGCGTCGTCATCCCATGAATAGCTGAAGAAGGCAATCTTGAATCCCGGTGGAATTGCGTCGAAGACTGGGTCTTCAATTTTCGCGGGAGGTGTGCCATGTGTGGGCTCTTCTTGCGGGGACGTGATGGCGGGAGCGGCCTTCGGCGTGCTGACGGCAAGCGGATTGACAAACTTATAGTGATCGAAAATCCGGCTGATGCGATCCGTAACCGCCGTAATATTGCCGGTGGCATCAACCAGCGCTTTCAAGGCTTCCGGCACACGCAGGGAATTATTGAGATCCGTAAGGCGTTTGATGGCATATTGCGTGCGCGAAAGGTTGGCAACATCGGGCGTGACAATCCCCAGTTCGGGGAACTTATATGTATCAGCAAAGCCAAGCCCATTGAAAAGACTCGTTAGTTTCGGACCGCTAAGATAGCCGGGCGCGTTCGAGTCTTTAAGCGCGAATACACCGCCAAGATCGGCTATAAGAGCGTCGGGATATTTCTTATTGTACTCCATTGTGCAGAAGCATTTTTTCGTTTCCGTCGGGAATCTCGACTTCATTAATATCGCGGCCGACAACTATTTCAAATCGTTTGAAAAGTTCAAAGAAGCTTTCGGGCGACCATGGCTCAGGTGTGGCGAATTTTACGAACTCGTTTGTGTCACGGTCAAGGCAAACGAACGCCACAAAGGCGCAATTACGCTCACTGATATACACCGAGCATCCGCGGCAGGAGAATCTATCTCCGTCATACGATGAATAGGAATCGACGAGATATTTTTGCAGGGAGTTGAAGTAGCAGTCGGCTACATCGGCCGCGGCCGTCCCGATTAGGTCGTTGTATTGTACACAGGCTATCATATCATATAGGTTTTAAAGTTAGACAGTAAAGGTAATAATCCCCCGCAGCAAAGATAAAGAAATCGCCCGAAAAAAGCAAGAGGAAAAAGATGATGATAGATCAGCAGTGGAAAAAATCCGGATATGCTACCGGCGATGCATCTGATGTGGAAGCCTGCCGGACTGTCTGTGACTTACACAATGGATGTGTCAGGATTCCGGCTTTCCAATTCCAATAAAGATCGCTTGATGTCCGGGCCACCGGTGTATCCACCCATTTTACCGCCAGAAGCTACGACACGATGACAAGGAATAATAATGGGGAAGGGATTGGCGCCACAGGCGTTGGCCACAGCGCGGAATGCGCCAGGGCGGTCGATACGATGTGCCAGCTCTTTGTAAGTGGCCGTCGCACCGTAAGGAATTCTTCTCATCTCATTCCATACTCTCATTCTGAAATCAGTGCCATGCTGGCTCAAAGGGATACTGAAAACCTTACGTTTGCCCTCGAGATACTCTGAAATCTGGATTACAGCCATGTCGATTATCCTCTTTTCCGTCTCCGAATCTGCATAGGGCGCAACATTGATATCTTCCCGCAACCAATGGCATGAAGTCAGGACATTGCCTTCGGCAACCAGGAGCATCTTATGTCCGATAAAATCGTGTATCTCGGCAGTCATGTGGGGCGCTTTTAATCAGATTCAAATCAAGATAAAAAAAGAAATGGTATGTATTTGGAGCAGGACTAGGCAAAAAACAATGTTCACTTACATACACCAACCATATATGGTATAAAATAATGAAATTTAGCGGTATGATGTAAGTGAACGAGGAATAAATATACACACATTGGATTATGTTTGTCACTCATATACCATCTACTTTTGACATAATTAGATTGAATAAATCAGATAGGAGATTGAATATAGCTGCTAATAGGTGTGGTTATATGTGCCATAAAAATCATATAATTGTGTATAGGAATTTATTGTTTTTTCCTTTCCATTAGCCAACATAAGTAGACACGTTAGTTCATGGGGCTTATAAATAACTCGCATCAAGCTAAAAATTTCGACATGATGATAGAGACAGAAGTTCTATCCTATCCAAGGTAGAAATTATTCATTTGCTTAACGTTAATTGCATAATGCAGAATTTCTAGATTCTTCAAAAATATTTAGGAGCATTTGTTTGCGTAATATTTTAAATTCGTCAATATGAGATACATCTGAAAACTTATCGAAATCATTCTTATCAATTCCGGTATGTTCAGAAACAACATCTCGAAGCCATGGATCTGAAATTTCATTAAGTGCCTTATCTTTTTTATCAATATTATCATTATGAGGCAACAACGCTAAATTCGCCAATGAATCCTTGAACTCAGCTGGTACTTTTATATTACCTTTCAATTTCGCTTGTGGAATTATATGATCAACATCATATATAATATCCAGTTGCGCTCCTCCAGGAGGACACATTTTTCTTAAAACATATTGATAGTAGATTAGGGGTGTAAGACTCTTTATAACAAATGATTGACCATTGTATAATCCTGTGCAAGCTCCCTCTACTAAGCCGCTCCATTCTTTGTTTCCAACAGGTTTGATACGTTCCTGCCATTTGTCAATATGTTTTGCCATCTTTGAATCTCCAGAACCGCGCCAAATACCGGTTGAGTATTCAAAGACTAAACGGTCAAAAAGAATTTTTGCATCACGTAGAACAATGTTTAACTCGTTAGAAGCAACGGTTGGCGAACCATTTGCTTTCCAATCCTTCAATAAGATAGTGATGAATTCTAAAACGATAGCTGAGCCCAATAGCTTATTAATAGAACGCCCCCAAGATTGGAGATATTTAAAGAACTGATTGTTGAGCAAGAGTTTGCATAATTGATTTATATCACTAACCAATTCATCAATACTGTCTCCCCAAACGATATCTTTTCTTGTTTCAAGATCATTCACCATTTTTGCAGACATGCCTCCCATAAACCACGAACTAATAAGTTTAAACCCGAGCGATATATGGGTCATATCAACTTTTCCATTGTCTTTTGAATTGCTATTCGCATCGAAAAGTAATCCACCATCCTTTATACGAGATAGTAATGTGGCACCATAATCCCATCTTACGACTACTCCGTCCCTCGGGAATTCTACTCCCAGACGTTCATACAAATCTTGAACTAATTTTGAAATTTTTGAGTCATTAACATTAACTCTTTCATTCCAAAATGGCTTAGCTGATAAAAGTTCTTCGGCCTTTAACTGTGTTCCACCTCTATTAATACGAGAAAATATGTTCTGTGCATCTAATGCTGTAACATTTTTGATAAAGATAACGCCGATACGGGCTTCTTCAAATATATGTTCTGACTTTCTTATAACATTTATTATATCTATCATATCCCCCCAGTGAATATCTAAGTATTTATGAAGCGCGTTCTTTTGATCTTCTTTTATTCCAAAGTTATCATCTAAGTATTCCAAAAATTTTTCTTTTGAAACAGTATTAAATTTGTTCTTAAAATCTAAAATAAACGTACGCAAGCTGATACCATCGATTCTATAATTATTACGCCTAGGCGCATCTGGAAGACGTTCAACCATAGAAGAAAGATTAAATATTCGCTCCCATTTACCATACCAGAGTCCAGATTTATCTTTTGTCTTCTGATGGACCATTAATATTATATCCAGTAAAGTATTTAATCCTTCACGTTGACGATTCCTGTCAATATCATACTCAGCAGGTGAATCGGCGGTCTCTGCGCTATCTTCATGCTCACTAGTATCAGACTCTTCTGTTTGTAAATATGCGTCAACCTTCTCCCAGTAAAGTTGTCTTAGAGTTTCCACCGATTCTTTTGGACTGAACCCTATATAGGATCGGGCCCAATCATAAACCAAATCGGGATTAGCTCGTAGCTCTGTTAAAGCACTTCTACGCTGACGGCCATCGAGTAACCACGATGTATCACCTTCGTTATTTATAATAACCACTCCTACAGGATATTCTTGAAATATACTAATAGCAAGTTCAAAGTTTTGTTTGCCTGTCCAGGTAGATTTGCGTTGAAAACGCGGTAGTTTAATTTTATCATCTTTTACAAATTCGCTTACTTGTCTTGTTTCAATATTGTAGCTCATTGTTTTGTGATGTTAAAATTTTTAGCTAAAGTAAGGTGATTCTTATATATTTTGCATGGTTGTAGAATGGAGGAGTTGAAAAGCCTACATTCGACTAATGAGTGCAAAATTAAGAAAAAATTTTGATAGAAGCAAGAGCTTATGCAAAAGAGCATAATTGTGGGACTCATGTCAAACAAGAAGGGCTTTGAGAGGGCATGATATAAAAACGATTGGTACGATAATCAATGCCATAATTTTGCGATATAAGTTAAGCGATGATACATAGATTAACAATGAGTGGGCAAAATCAGCGTACCTTTCTCTTTCTCAAATTCATTCCGCAACAGAAGGATGGAAACGTAACTATAATATAAGATAAAACAGATGATTTTTCAGAAGAAATATAATCAAAAGAACTATTTAATCCAATGTTAAGTGGCTCTTATGAGCCTTTTATGGAATATAATGTAGTAATTATCCAAACATCGGAATATGATTATTCCTCTTTGACTTAATCAGCAATATTTAGATATAGGACATAATTCTAAAGCCGCTATAATAAATTGGGATTTATTACTTTGGAGAATCGCCGTTTATCATTCCAAGGATACCTAGATTATGTTGTGACATAAATCCACAACGAGTGCATACCAACGCGACAGAAGGTACCATTGGTCCATTGCCTAATACTATGCCCTCCATTTGTTGTTGTATACCTTGTACTAGGAATCCATCTACAATACTAAAATTTTTATAGTGACAAATCGGACATTCAAACGAAGGAATTCTTTCCGATAGTCTTTTTATAATCTCTATTTTAGTTTTTTCGTCAAACATAGTGAATAGTACCCAAAATGGTTGAAAGCTTGTTGTTTAAATCCTTGGGATTGGAATATAGTAGGAGCCTGTCCGACCTCAAATCAAAAGGAATGTCTTTAATATTACTCATATTTGCTATCTAGATCACAGTTTTCCCAATGCTATGAGCTAGTCCAATTTCATAAAACACATTGGGATTCTTTCCATCCAAAACTGCCACAGTCAATTGAGAATCCAAAATTAATTGGACAATTTGATTCAATAATTTACCCGGGTTATACGGGGTGTCACTTCTATAACATTGGTAACCACATAAACTACATGCTTCTTTAATTGTAACATAGGTTTTGTCAAAAGATTTATGAAATGGCATAAGACAAAAAACAGTCTTATCCTTAACTTCAACATTTCCGAGGTCAATACCTAAATCCTTATAAAAAGAATAATTGGGTATGTTTGTGTTTACACTTAAATCTTTATCTGGAAATTGGAGCAAAAGTTTGGTATTATCGAATAACCGTTCCGGATCACCAAGTAATATATCATTTAGATTATATATTTGATTCTCCAGCCTTTCGCGTTGACCATTAATTGTCGCACTATGTTTATCGTGGGGGTATTTCTTTCGCAAATGAGAGATATACAGACAATACCCCAAAGATAGAATACTACCAGCCAATGATGCATAGATTATAAATTCCGACATGGTTTAAATAATTTGCAGGTAAATAAAACAAATCCAGATTACAGCTAATATTACATCAAGAATGCCAAACACATACGTCATAACACCTTTTTCATCGTAGCTGTGTCTAATGGAACACTGTCTAAAATGACAACATATAATTGATATCACCAGAGTTATCACAACAAGTACGATTCCTAATGCAAAATTAGGTTCTTTCATAAAACCAGTGATTATAACCGTTATTACGACCAGGCATAGATCAATAGGTAATTCAAGCATTAACATGCCCCAATCTTTCTGTTCTGATTTTTTAGAAACTAAATATTTTAATAATGACATCAAGGCTAAAAGAGCTACAGATAGCCAAAATGCATAAAATAAACTATCGGGATTTTTAAGTGCTTCCCAATAATTTGGCCCAGTATTATTTATTTCAGTTGGAACAATTCCCATTATTTTCATCGGTGCAAATTCGGTGCAAAATTAAAGAGAAAAGAGATAAGATTCTGAAACCAGCCTCTTATCTCTTCTCGGGAGTGCCCAGAACAGGAGCATATTTATATAATCCAGTATTTTGCGATGTGTTTTGTTGGTGTAATAGTATTGCAAGCTCAAATATCTATTAGACAGATATATAAGCAAGCATATAACCATTTAATACCACACCACAGAACACTATCGAGCGACAACAGAACACATTTTTGCAGACAATTTGCAGACAAAAATAAAATAATTTGTCTATCTTTGCAGTGTCATTCATAAGCGACACAAATATGGCAAAAATTGTAAGAACTATTTCGGCAAAGACAAACAGCGCCGGCGAGAGTGAGATCCTTCTAAGGTTAACCCTGGCGCGAGCTGTGCAATTAAGAATAAAGAGCGGCATATTTATAAACCCGGCCAGATTTGACGCCGGCCAGATTAAAAAGCCACGCGCCAATCAGAAGGAAGTCCAGGAGCTGACGGCAAAAGAAAACGCTTTAATTGAGATTGAGCGCCTTCTGATTACAAGGAGCCAAGAGATTACTCCAGAGTGTTATACAAAGGCGTATTTTGAAGAAGTTATAGACCGCCACCAACACCCAGATAAGTATCGCCCCAAAACAGAGACCGAGATAGATTTTTGTACGTTATACGACCAATTTTTGAAGTCTCACGATCTTTCGGAGTGGAGGAAAAAGCGCTACCAAGTATTAAAGCGGGCTCTCCTTCGCTTTGAGGCATACCAGAAGGCCACCGTCCAGGACGATTATAAATTGACGTTGGGAGCTTTTGATGTTGAGGCCGTCGGCGCCTTTGACACATTTCTCCGCCAGGAACATACACTTTGCGATAAATACCCAGATATTTACGCAGAGATCCCAGCAGACACGCGGAAAGCGCGCAAACGTCCCAAGCAGGAGCCGAGAGGTAATAACACGATCGTGCAGCTTCTGGGCTGCCTTCGCGCCTTCTTTAATTGGGCTAATAGGCACGATTATACCTCAAACAGGCCATTTGCTAAATTTGATAAGCCAACGACAGAGCATTACGGCACACCTTACTATTTAACCCAGGAGGAACGCAACCAAATAGCCTCCTGGCCCATTGTGAGCAGTGCTGACGCCACCCAACGAGATATTTTTATTTTTCAGTGTTTAATCGGTTGCCGAGTAAGCGACTTGATGAGGTTAACGCCGGCTGATATTGTTAACGGAGCTGTAGAATACATTCCAGAGAAGACTAAACACGACCGTGCTAAGGTTGTGAGGGTCCCTCTTAATCCACAGGCTGCCGCCCTGGTTGAGAAGTACAAAGGATCAGATCCTGCTGGGCGATTATTCCCTTTCATAAGCCCGCAGAAATACAACGCAGCTATTAAGCGAATTTTTACGATTTGTGAGATCATTCGCGTTGTTACCATTCTTAATCCTACAACCGGCCAAGAGGAAAAAAGGCCAATTAATGAGATAGCCAGCAGCCACCTCGCCCGCCGGACTTTCGTAGGCAATTTATATAAGCAAGTCGCAGATCCTAATTTAGTGGGAGCTTTGAGCGGCCACAAGGAAGGGAGCCGCGCCTTTGCCCGATATAGGGATATTGACGACGAGATGAAGCGGGACCTGGTTAACCTTCTTAAATAGTCGCGCCTATGAAACGAACAAAAGACAAAAAGGGCGCTCGGGCTATTATAGAATATATTCTAAAACACTTAGACGAGCTAACAGATGAAGCTGCGGCCGAGTTTGCGAACAATACAATGGCCGAGTTTGAGGCGGCCGGTGGAGATGGCATTGGCTTAATATTTACTCTTGGCCCGACGCTTGCTAAACCGGACCCAGGACGGCCAGAACCTCGAGAAAAGGCCTGGGCCGATCTTCTAAAAGACCCGGGGGACGCCGGGACCGTTGAAAGGATAATAACAGAAGAAGTCCAGAGCCCCCGCGACCTTGCGGCTCTGGTTGAGGCAATGAACCGTCGTAAATTGTTAAATAACAACGCAGGTAACAGCGCGGACGTTGTAAGAGCCTCGGCCGGTCTAATTGATACAGCCCGCGCTGGATCGGCTAAGAATATGAGAGAAAACCGACAGCGTTACACAGCAAAAGACACGGGAAAAATCACCTATTTTTTGAACCTTCTCAAGACAATGGGGCTATAAATTGAGCTTTTGATTACCAATTTAACGGCGTTTTATTCTTATTGGAATTTAACGCCGTCTTTGTATTCTTTATAGGCACGCAACTGGTAATAACTTTGCGGCGAACAAACCCACAAAGTTATGGATAAAACACTTTTAACAGCCATTGCCACCGGGCAAAGTAACGTAACAATTAGCGTTAACGCCGCAGATCTTAAAGAGGTTTTTAACGGTATGGTCCAAGCCGAGCGCGAGCGCGCCCAGGCGGAGCAAGCAAAAGCCAACGAAAGGGGCACACTAACACGAGCAGAGACAGCCGCCGCCCTACGAGTGTCAACCAACACTCTGGGCCGTTGGGCAAAGGCTGGGTATTTGGTCCCGGTAAAAGTTGGGGTAAGGGTGCTTTATAAGGCTTCCGAAGTCAATACAATATTAGCAAGCAGAACGGTATGAAGCGAGGCTGGCGAGAAGCGCAAGTAAGGCAATCTATTCTGGAGGTATTAAGCGACCGCCGGCCACATAGCGCCAGGGAGCTAACAGCCATTACCGGGAGCAGTGAACCCCGGGGCCACATTCGAGATCTTTTTAAATTGGGCTATAATATTGGGTCCTATTGGGTGCACGACATAGACGGCCCGCGATATAAGCATTATTACCTAAGATGAGCAAGGAAGAGCAACTAAAAGGTGAATATTTGAAGGCAATAAACACCGGTCACCAAGCAAGCCGCGATAGCTTAAGATTGGCAGCCTTCTCATATATAGAAACCGGCCAAGCACCCAAACTAACAACACGTCTCTCTATACGATTTTCAAAGAGTGTGCAACCATATTGCGACTATATTCGCAGCAAATACCAGGATCCGAACGATGGCAAACAAGAACAATAACCCCGGGAGAGCAGCGGCCAATTTACTGTTATTTCCCTATGCCTTGCGGGAAATCCTACGCCTTAAATCCTTTGAGGAAAGAGGCAGAGTAATAACCGCTGCCGCAGAATATTTTTTGGCCGATTATAAAACAGAGCCCAATATAGAAGGCGCCCTGTGTGAATTCGTATTTGCGGGGATAAAAGACGACATAGATCGTAACGAACGACAATGCGCCGAAACCAAAGAGAAGAATAGAGATGGCGGCAGGACCACCCAGCGGCGACGGCGGGAGGCATTACAAGCCACGCGAACAGAAAAGGACCCACCGCAGCCCTGCGCTAATAGCCTCCCCGAGTGCACCCTGGCCAACCTTCGCGCTTATGGCATTGACCACGGTATGGATGACGAAGCGGCCAAAGAAGCCGCCCAATCCTTCTGGGATTATAATACAGGAATAGGGAACATAGAGAAGACGGAGAGCGGAGAATATAAGTTAACAGCCGACGCAAAAGGAAGGCCGCTGTATGATTGGCATAAGGCGTTTATCGGTTTTGTTAATTCACAATACGACCGTACAGAATGGGAGCAAGCTCACGACATTGATCCTCGAACACATAAGCCACGCAAGGAATGAAACCAAACCCAAAATTAGGGCTATTTGCCGAAGTAGGTATCCCCCCAACGCCACGACCCAGGAAAGAGAGACCGGCCCCGCAAACATTTCCGGAGTACATAGCTTCAGAATTTGGGCTGGATTGTGTAACAGAATACCAATTTACGGCCAACCGTAAATGGCGCTTTGATTATGCAATACCAAAATATAAAATTGCGATAGAGCAAGAAGGAGGCACCTGGATAAACGGACGACATATTCGGCCTCAGACTTACCTCCGCGATATGGAGAAATATAACGCAGCAGCCGCGGCGGGCTGGTTATTGATAAGATCTACACCACAAAATTTAATTTCGGTTGAGGTCCGAGAATATATAAGGCAAGCAATAGCGACCAGACAAAGAGAGGGCTCCAAATGAACGATAACACCGAAATAAAATGCAGATAACACCGAAATCAACCAGACCAAGGCGCAACCAAGTATAAAGCCCCATCCAGAACGGTACAAATAAATTTAGCCCCTTCCGGCTCCTTCTGGCCAAGCCCCGGATAGACCACGACCAGGCTCCCGCCGTTGAGTGCACAACGAAGAACCGCCCCGGCATATTCCAGATCACCGACGGCGTAGAGATAGCGCGCCAGCTCCTTATCTTCGGGGCAGGCGTCACTGTACATATAGGCTTCCAGGAGCGAGGCGTTAGGAACGACCGTAATAGGCTGACAGCCGGCGGGAGTTTTAATTTGGGGGACGTACATAATTAGCGCGTTTTATAGAGTGGCTTCGGAGTAAAAACGGCGTCGCCTATTTGCCCCGGATCCGGCCGGGTATGGACGGCCGAACCTTCTAAATACTTCTTCGGGATAT
>CAZBNM010000007.1:0-49116 GCA_964493495.1 uncultured Bacteroides sp. | reverse complement strand
AGCACAACCTTGCCAAGGTTGGGGTCGCGGGTTCGAGTCCCGTTTTTCGCTCAATCCCTCAAGCCGCAAGCTTGTAAAAATGTCCGGATGGCGGAATTGGTAGACGCGCTACTTTGAGGGGGTAGTGAGCATTAGCTCGTGTGAGTTCGAGTCTCATTTCGGACACAAGACAAGCCGCAAAGCTGCAACAGCTTTGCGGCTTGTCTTTGTATTATACTACTTGATTTTGTAGAGATGGGATGATCCGAAATGTAGGGATCATGCCTTTGGCATGTCAGCGGCGCCTCACCCCGAATTGGAATGGGATTTTGGTGCTAAGTTGGAGTGGATGCCCTTGCCGCTGATCCGAAATCATCCGTTGAAGACATGCCAAAGGCATGTCCCTACAGGTGAGTGACTTGAGATAAAATAATGCCATGTCGGAAAATAGAGAGGGTGGTACCGATGTGCAAAATACGGTAACACCCTCTATGCGAAAAAGACAGAACCTTTCTACTTAAATAATCTATGACTCCATATACGTTATCGTATATTTGTAACTTCTCCTAAGTTCTCCACTATGCTCATACACGAAAACTCCTATTTCAATCGGACGCCCCAGATTATCAACAGTATATGAAACGTCATTTCGATAGCCATATGGAGTCGGGCAATTGCTAGTAGATATTAAATTTTTTGTGCGCGCACCTGTCCACCCAAATCTTGTAAAGACTTCAGAGCCATCATCACACCAACAATCACGCAAACTGCCTTCCACAAACATATTAAAATCGATGTTGGCCTTATTGAGGATTTCGCTATAAGTAAACTTCAGAGGACCATCTGAATAATTTGTTATATTACCATTTGAATCCCATGTAAGCACATACTGATTACTGCCTCTAACAAGATGGTCTCCATCGTAAGATACATGAGTAATTGTGTACCGATCCCTCTCAGCCTTCAATAGTTTGTTGCCATCAAAATAACCTTTAAAATCATCTACAGTACACGTCTCTCCATCGTATAAATACTCACACTCGTATATATACTCTAGCGCCCTATAATAAGTGATAACTTTTGAAGGCCTATTTTCAGCATCATACTCAAAAGTATAGTTAGTTATTCCGCCGTTAAATGAAATGGTTGAGACCATCCATTTCTTTGAAAATTCTTTCGTTTTATTAAATGTGTACACATCCTTTGCCGAACCTTGATTGGGTTCGTCCTCGCTATGAGTACACGAAGCGAGGACAATGCTGAGTAGCGGAATTACTGTCACCATCAGCCATTTTAATAGTTTTGCCATAAGCTTGTTTTTTGTCGCGTCCATTCCCGAGTTGACGTTTAGAAGTGGTACGAAAAAAGCGTGGAATGATGTTCTTGTCTATCCCTAAGGAGGCATCGCCAAACGCCTAACACGAAATAAACAGTCCACTCCCACGCCTTATCGGATATCGATACCCCTTGTCGGGGAGTGGATATGCGACAAGCATGAGCGTTTTGTCGACTGCTTTATCCTTCGTGTTTTGAAATTGGCGATTTCCTTAGGAGGATAAAAGCAAAAAACGCTTCTTGATATGTATGCCCACTTTAGTGAGCATTGCAAAATTAGCTAATAATTCTGAACTATACAAGTATATTCAAAAGAAAGAAGCACGACCTCTCCGGTATATAAATTACGGGACAGCGTTAGTGATCATTTCCTCAATTCATTTGTTGTAGACATGCCAAAGGCATGATCCCTACATTTCGGGGCTGCTACTTATCTTGCGGGGTGGGAGGGAGGTAGTGGATATAAAGCAAAAAAAATTACTCGTCATCACGACGAATAATCTTCTTACCTTAAATCTAATACCATGAAAAACTGATGCAAAGGTACAAAGAAAATATGTTTTACAACATGTTTTCGGGGAATTTTTCGTTAGATTTTGCATATTTTAACGAAAAAGCACTGAAAAAGGCCACATCCCGAACGGGATGCAGCCTTTTTTGGTATTGACAGAGCAATTTACTTGCCGCTGGGAGTCTTGAGATTGGCCTTGGGAGCTGAAGGTTTCAGGCCACGATGGCGCAAGAGGGCATCCACGCTGGGTTCGTGGCCACGGAAGTTTACGAAGAGCGTCATCGGATCTTCGGAGCCACCCTTCTCAAGTATATTCTCCTTGAATTTGCGAGCTGTCTCGGGGTCGAAAATGCCCTTTTCCTTGAAGAGCTCGAAGCCGTCGGTGTCGAGAACCTCAGCCCACAGGTAAGTGTAATAACCTGATGCATAGCCGTCGGAGCCAAAGATATGCTTGAAGTAAGGCGAACGGTAGCGGAATGTGAGTTCAGCCGGCATGCCAAGCTGCTCGGCAACATTCTTCTCAAAAGCCGCAACGTCGATATCGCCCTCGGGATTGAGCTTGCCATACTGCAGGTCGAGGAGGGCCGCACCGGCGAGTTCGGCCGTGGCGAAGCCCATATTGTGTGTGGAAGCGGCCTCAAGCTTGGCCACGAGATCAGCGGGGATAGGTTCGCCGGTCTTGTAGTGGCGGGCATACTTTGCGAGGAGCTCGGGTTCGAGAGCCCAGTGCTCGTGGATCTGAGAGGGAAGTTCAACGAAATCGCGGTCGACATTCGTTCCGGCCTGACCTTTATAGCGGGCACGGGAGAGCATGCCGTGGAGGCCGTGGCCGAACTCGTGGAACATGGTCTCGACTTCATCGAGCGTGAGGAGTGCGGGCGCGTCGGCCGTGGGACGCGAGAAGTTGCCGACGTTGAAGATAATGGGACGCGACCAAGTGGAGTCGGCGTTGAGGGAAGAGCCTTTGAATTCGCTCATCCATGCGCCTTGACGCTTGGAAGCACGCGGGAAATAGTCGGTCATGAATACGGCGACATGCTCGCCGGACTCGGCGTCTGTAACGTCGTAAACGGTAACCTCGTCGTAATACTTGGGGGCATCGGGCATTTCAGTGAATTTCACGCCATAGAGCTTTTCGGCCATGGAGAAGATGCCGTTGCGCACGGAATCGAGTGCGAAATACTCGCGAACTTTTGCCTCGTCGAGGTCATATTTTTTCTGACGCACCTTCTCGGCATAGTAGTAGTAATCGTAGGGGGCGATGGTGAAGTCTGCGCCCTCGGCGTTGGCAAGGGCCTGCATTTCGACGACTTCCTCGTGAACGCGGTCGACGGCCGGACGCCAGATCTGCATGAGAAGATTCTCGGCATTTTCGGTGGTCTTGGCCATTACGTTATCAGTCATATAGGCGCCGAAGTTCTCGAAGCCAAGCAGTTTGGCTTTCTTGGCACGAGCCTGCAGAATCTTGTTGATTACAGGCAGATTGTCGTACTCGCCGGAGGATGCAAGCGAGGTGTAGCCCTCGTACATCTCGCGACGGAGCTCGCGATCGGCGGCATACTGCAGCAGGGGCAGACGGCTGGGAGCATGGAGAGTGAATACCCAGTTGCCCTCAGGAAGTCCGCGCTCGGCAGCGGCTTCGGCGGCCTGTGCGACGGAAGCGGCGGGGAGACCAGCGAGACGCGTGCTGTCGGTGACGGTGATGGCGAATGCGTTTGTGGCGTTGAGCAGGTTCTTGTTGAAGGTGAGATAGAGGTTCGAGAGCTCGGCATTGAGGGCCTTGAGCTGCTCCTTGTCGTCGCCGGACAGGAGGGCGCCGTTGCGAGTGAAGCGCTTGTAATAGTCCTCGGTGAGGCGGCGCTGGTCGGTATCGAGGGCGTCGCGCTTGTCGTACACGGCCTTGATGCGGGAGAAAAGAGCATCGTTCATGGTCATGCGGTCGGTAGCGTCCTGATACATGGGATAGAAATCCTCGGCGATGGCAACCATCTCATCGGAGGAGTTGCTCTCGTCGAGAGCAAAAAAGACATATGCGACCTTTGAGAGAATCTCGCCGGAGTTGTCGAGGGCGAGGATGGTGTTTTCAAACGTGGGCTCCTCGAGGTTGGCCACGATAGAGTCGATCTGAGCCTGCTGCTGCTCGATTCCGGCGCGCAGTGCGGGGAGATAGTGCTCGTAAGCGATTGATTCGAAGGGCGGAATCTCGTAGGGAGTCTCGTAGGCCTTCATGAAGGGATTGTTGCTCATGTCGTCTTTCTTCTGACAGGCGCCACCGGCCAGCAGCAGGGCTGCGGCCACCGACGGGATGAGGAATTTTTTCATTACCGGGAACTTGAGGTTGAGAAAAATAATGATTGAATTTGTTGATTGATACTGCAAAAGTACGGAAAATTTGATTGTTAAATGGTGAGTGCTAACAAAAATTAACGGACTTGACGTAATGTTTTGCGTAACTTTGCGTCTAAAAATAAGACAGCGGTCATCCGGCGAGACAAAAGCAGGCTGACCCATTGCGACGAAAACTTCTAAACCACAATATCAAAACAACAGAACGATGAGAAAATTGATTCTCCGGGCCTTTGCGGCAGCCGCACTGATTGTGAGCGGCTTCAGCACCATGACGGCCCAGCAGCCTGAAATGCCTCAGATACCGCAGCTTCCGCTGGATGGCGAAGTGCGTACAGGCAAGCTCGACAACGGGCTCACTTACTTTATCCGCCACAACGAAATGCCCAAGGGGCAGGCAGACTTTTTCATTGCGCAGAAGGTTGGTTCTGTGCTTGAAGAGGACAATCAGCGCGGTCTGGCCCACTTCCTGGAGCACATGTGCTTCAACGGCACGACCAATTTCCCGGGCAAGATGATAATCGACTGGCTTGAGAGCGTGGGCGTGAAATTCGGCTACAACCTGAACGCTTACACCGGATTTGACGAAACGGTCTACAATATCTCGCAGGTTCCCGTGGCGCGCGAGAGCGTGCAGGATTCGTGCCTGCTGATCCTTCACGACTGGAGCTGCAGCCTGACGCTAGACCCGGCCGAGGTAGACGCCGAGCGCGGAGTGATCCACGAGGAATGGCGTCGTTCGAATGTTGGTTCCATGCGTATCATCGAGCAGCTTGCACCGAAAATCTATCCGGGCAACCGCTACGGCGAACGCCTCCCCATCGGCACGATGGAGGTTGTGGACAATTTCCCGGTTCAGGCCCTTGTAGATTACTATCACAAGTGGTATCGTCCGGACAACCAGGCCATTATCGTTGTGGGTGACATTGACGTTGACCGCATCGAAAAGAAAATCCAAGAGATGTTCTCGGGCATCAAGATGCCTGAAAACGCTGCCGAGCGCATCTATTTTGAAGTAGAGGACACCCCCGGCACGATCTATGCCATCGGCAAGGATAAGGAAATGAATCAGGGCGTTGCCGATCTGATTTTCAAGACCGACCTGTTCGTACCGCGTGAAATCCGCAACACGCAGATGTACTATGCCACCGAGTACATGACCCGCATGGTGTCGGCAATGCTGAATGCGCGTCTCTCGGAGCTGGCCCAGTCGCCTGAGGCTAAGTTCAGCCAGGGTCACGTATCGCTTGATGATTTCCTGTTCTCTCCCACCAAGAGCGCGCTTGACATCGAGGTAGTGGCCAAGGGCGATGATGTACTTCCGGGCTTCGTCCAGGTATATGCCGAGGTACTGCGTGCGGCCAAGCACGGTTTCACGGTCGGGGAATACGAACGCGTGAAGGCCGAATTCCTGTCGCAGATCGAAAAACAGTACGAGGGCCGCAAGGACCGCACGAATACGTCGTACTGCCGCGAATACGCAAAGGTATTCACTCAGGGCGATCCCGCACCGGGCATCGAAATCGAGAAGCAGCTCTACGACGCCATGGCTCAGATGCTTCCCGTGGAGGCCCTGAATACTCTTCTGCCGCAGCTTATTACACCTGACAACCGTGTGTTCCTGGCTATGGTGCCCGATAACAGCACGTTTGTAGAGCCCACCGAGGCTATGGCAGCGGCAGCAATCGCCGAGGCCGAGGCTCTTGCCGAGACCCTCGAGGCCTACAAGGACGCCATGCGCGAGGATCCTCTGATTGCCTCGCTTCCGGCCCCCGGCACGGTGAAAACCATCACCGATCTCGACAAATGGGATGCAAAGGAATACACGCTTTCGAACGGCCTTAAGGTGATCGTGAAGCCCACGACCTTCAAGAACAACGAAATTCTGTTCAAGGCCATAGCCAAGAGCGGTATCTCAGATCTGGATCAGAGCAAGGCAGCTTCCATCATCTTCCTGCCGGTTGCCCTCTCGCGCGCAACTGCGCTGAACGACTACAGCTCGCTTGACCTGACCAAATACACGCAGGGCAAACAGGCCTCGCTGAATCTGTCGGTTGGACAGTACAGCCGCGAGGTTGAAGGTTCGACCACGCCGAAGGACCTACCCACGCTGATGGAGCTCATCTATTCCTACTTTACGGGGCTGCACACGAGCCAGGCTGAGTTCACCTCCACGAAGGAAGCCCTTGCCACAGCACTTGCCGCCCAGGAAACTGTTCCCGACTTCATTTTCAGCAAGTTCCTTCACAGCACGCTGTTCAAGGCATCCTCGATGCAGTCCCTGACCTCGGAAGTGCTTTCGCAGGCCAATATCGATGACACCGACGCGCTTCTGAAGAGCGTCATGGCCAACCCGGCAGACTACACCTTCATCTTCACGGGCAATCTGGATATGGCCACGTTCGTGCCCTTGATGGAGCAGTACATCGCCACACTTCCGGCCAATCCCGCGACTGCAGTAAAGGATGTTACAACCAATCCGGACTTCGAAGTGCCTCTCGGCACAGACCGCAACGTGGAAAGCGTGGCAATGGAGACACCCCAGAGCTGGGTATTCATCGGTCTGTTCGCACAGATGCCCTACACGGCCAAGAACGCAGCAATGACGGACATCGCGGGCCAGATCCTTTCGAAGCGTCTGCTCAACAAGGTGCGCGAGGAAATGGGTGCGACCTACTCGATCGGTTGCGCAGGCATGTTGAGCCGTATTTCGGGCGAGAACGTGATGTTCCAGACGGCTTTCCCGATGAAGCCTGAAATGAAGGACGAGGCTCTGCAGGCCATCCACGAAATCTACAATTCGATGACGGCCACCGTGACCGAAGCGGAACTTGCAGCCGTGAAGGAATACATGGTTAAGAACGCTACGGAAGGCAAGGAAAAGAACGATGAATGGCTCGAAGCCATGGCCGATTATCAGATAAACGGCGTTGAGACGTTCATAAATGCTATTGAAGTTCTTGACAGCATCAGCGTTGAGGATGTGCAGAACTACATGGCGAAGGTTCTTTCGCAGAACAACTACCGCGAAATCATTCTCGACCCGGCGCAATAAGCATCCGCAACGAGAGAATCATACCGACCGGCCCGCGAAAATCGTTTCGCGGGCCGGTTTTTTGTGGGGGATTTAGCGGGATTTATCCTGATTAATCGTGATTTTTCGTGGATAATCGTGATTTAATCGGGATTTGAATGCATCGGTTTGGGGAAGTAATGCTTATAATGCTTGTGTTATCGGGAAATTTTCGCTATTTTTGCAGAGAATTTTTAACCGATATCCTTCTTCGCTTTTTACCTGTTTTCCAATTACGTATCTATGAGTTCAGCGTTGCAGCATGAAGCTCTTGTCATAGCCAGCCTTACGGCGGGTGAAGTGCTTGTGCGCATGCAGCCAACGCAAGCAGAGAGCTGCGCGGGCTGTGCGCTTGCATCCAGCTGCGGTCCCCGCCGACACAAAAGCGGCGAGAGCATCGAACTTATGGCGGCGACAAGCAGATGCAAGCAACTGCAATTTGAGGCCGGACAGCGTGTGGTGGTGAGCCCTGTGCGTGGAAACACATCGCGTGCGGCAACGCTGCTTCTGACGCTCCCTTTAGGGGGCCTTGTGGCGGGGACTGTCATATCCTCGGCTTTCGGGGCAACGGACGGAGCCTCAGCCTTGTGGGGTCTTGCGGGAGCTGTCGCAGGCTTTCTTCCGGCGCTTCTTTGCGGCGACAAGGGACGGAAACTGCGCTGGGAGGTTGTCGGGACAATAGAATCTACAATTGAGGAACAGCAGATATGACGATTTTTCTGGCAAGCATCGCTATACTTGGTCTTACGGGTCTGGCGGGAGCCTTGTTGCTCTACGCTACTTCGAAGCGTTTTGCGGTGGAGACGGATCCGCGCGAGGATGCAGTGCGCGAGGCACTACCGGGGGCGAACTGCGGAGCCTGCGGGCTTAAGGGCTGCGGGGATTTCGCGCGTGAATGCGTACGGCGCGGGAAGCTCGAAGGCCTGAGCTGCCCGGGCGCCGGGGCGGAGGGGATGGCGCGTATTGCAGCGATCCTTGGGGTGAAGGCCGAAAGCATGGCACGTCCGGTGGCAGTGCTGCGCTGCAACGGCAGCTGCGCTGCGCGGCCACGCCCTTACACCTACGACGGAGCTCGGAGCTGCGCTATAATGAACGCTGTAGGAATAGGGACGTCGGGCTGTGCCTACGGATGTCTGGGCTGCGGCGACTGCGTGGATGTGTGCCGTTTCGGAGCTCTTAGGATGAATGCGGAGACAGGACTTCCGGAGGTGGACGAGGAGAAGTGCACAGCCTGCGGGATGTGTGCGGCGGAGTGTCCGCGCAAGCTCTTTGAGCTGCGTCCCCGGGGGCGGCGTGACCGTCGGGTATGGGTTTCCTGTTCGAGCCGCGACAAGGGGGCCGTTGCGCGCAAGGTATGCACAGCCGCGTGCATAGGTTGCGGCAAGTGTTTTAAAGCGTGTCCTTTCGAGGCTATAGTCATAAACGATAATCTGGCATATATCAATCCGGATGCCTGCCGTGGCTGCGGCAAATGTATAGGGGTATGTCCAACCGGAGCCATCCATGCCACTTTCACCCCCGTAGCTCCCAAACAAGATGAGAACTAAGACATTCCGCATCGGAGGCATCCATCCTCCGGAACATAAGGATGCGTCGACGGCCATTGAATGGCCGGAGTTGCCCCGTCAGGTGATCCTGCCCCTGAGCCAACATATCGGCGCTCCGGCGCGTGCGACAGTGAGCCGCGGGGACCACGTGGAACGTCTGCAACAGGTGGCCGAGTGTCCCGGCTTTGTTTCGGCATGTGTTCACACGCCCATCTCGGGCACGGTGAAGGCCATTGAAAACCTGCCTATGGCTGGAGGAATGCCGCAGCAATGCATCGTAATCACGGCATCCGAAGAAGACCATGCGACGGACAGCAGCGCATACGAAAAATACCGACAGGAACTTAAAAGCGCCTCTGACACCGGGGCCGGCGAATCCATAAACGAAAGCGCCGACAATATCCGCGCAGCCATCCGCGACGCGGGCATCGTGGGGATGGGCGGTGCGGCATTTCCCTCGCACGTAAAGTACACACTTAAGCCTGACGCGAAGCCCGAAGTGCTGATAATCAACGCTTGCGAATGCGAGCCATATCTTCGCTGCGACGACGCGCTGATGCAGGCCTTCCCCGGGCAAATCATGGGAGGAATAGAACTGCTTATGAAGGCCATCGACGCGCCCCGGGCCGTGATCGGTATAGAGGAAAACAAGCCTGACTCCATAGCTGCTCTCAGTTCGCACCTTCCATCGGACGGGCGCATAGGAATCGAGATACTAAAGACGAAATACCCGCAGGGGGGCGAGAAGCAGCTGATCGAAGCCATCACGGGACGACGCGTGGCATCGGGCGCTCTGCCTATCAGCGTAGGGGCGGTAGTGGCCAATGTGGCCACGGCTTTTGCCGTGCGTGAGGCCTGCGTTCACGGCACACCGCTGACACACAGAGTGGTGAGCGTGACGGGCGAGGGCATTCCGGCCGAAATGCGCCGCAATTACATGGTGGCCATCGGGACGCCATTAGGCGAGCTTCCGGGGGTGCCTACCGACGGAGCCAAAGTGATAGTGGGAGGACCGATGATGGGTCGCACGGCGATTGATCTCCGCGGTCCGGTGACCAAGGGTTGCTCGGGCCTGACGATCCTTCCACCCCAAGTTCGCCCGGCACCCGGGCCTTGCATCCGCTGCGCAGCCTGCGTATCGGCTTGCCCGATGGGGCTCGAGCCGTATCTTCTAAGCCGCTACGGAATGCTCCGGATGTGGGATGAAGCCCGCGGGCTGGATGTTGCGGATTGCCTTGAATGTGGTGCATGCTCCTATTCGTGCCCCTCGGGCCGCCCCCTACTGGATTATATACGACTTGCAAAACAACGTTCGCGCAAATGATACTATCCCCATCGCCCCATCTGCACACAGGGCGCACCGTACGCGGCACCATGCTTCGCGTATGCGCGGCCTTGCTTCCCGCCTGGGCCACGGGAGTTTGGTCCTTCGGGCTCACCGTGCTATGGCTCACGCTTGTGTGCATCCTCAGCTGCATGGTCACGGAATGGGCTATCACCCGTTTCATGCTCCGTCGCGGGAGTACGCTCGGCGACGGATCGGCCCTGCTGACGGGTCTGCTCTTAGCCATGAACCTGCCCCCTACCCTCCCTCTGTGGATGGCCGTTTCAGGATCAATAGTGGCCGTGGGCATAGCGAAGATGTGCTTCGGCGGTCTGGGTTGCAACATATTCAATCCGGCACTTGCGGGCCGTGTGTTCCTGCTGATATCTTTCCCTGCAGCCATGACAGAATGGCTGCTGCCTGACGGCAGCACAGGCGCCACGATCCTGGGCCAGCTGAAGGCCAATCTGATAGCGCCTGCGGACGCTCCTCTGACGAGCCTTTTCTTCGGCGACATGGCCGGTTCGGCAGGCGAAACAGGCTCTGCGGCACTGATTGCCGGTGGCGTCTACCTTCTATGCAGCCGCATAATACGCTGGGAGATACCGGCAGCGATCCTGGGCGCCGTGGCAGTGATGGATCTCTGCACGGGCTTCCCACCCCTGGTGGACATCCTCAGCGGGGGCCTGCTTTTAGGGGCTTTCTTCATGGCCACGGACTATACGACATCGCCCATGACCTCGCGGGGGATGCTGCTCTACGGGGCAGCTATCGGCATCATCACGGTGTGTATCCGCCGCTGGGGGGCCTATCCCGAAGGCATGTCCTTCGCCATCCTGCTGATGAACGGATTTACGCCACTGATAAACACATATATGCGTCCCAAGCGCTTCTCGCCCAAGCCTGCGGAGGGGGCATCGAAATGAAGAGTACCTTGCGCAACATGACGCTATCCTTAGGGGTGCTGGTGCTCGCGTCAGGAGCACTGCTGGCAGGGGTGAAACTCCTCACGGACAAACCGATAGCCGAGGCTTCGGAGCGTGCACGCCTTGCGGCCTTCTCGGATGTGCTCGGCGAGTTCGACAATAATCCGGCCGAAGGCGCCGTGACTCTCGAGGACGGCACGACCGTTTACCCTGCAACGCTTGCCGGGGAGGCTGCGGGAGGCGCAGTTGAAATAACGGCCCAGGAGGGCTTCGGAGGCCCGTTCTCGCTGATCGTGGGATTTGATGCGGGGGGCGCAGTGACGGGCTACAAGATTCTCAACCATGCCGAAACTCCGGGACTTGGTGCGAAAATGGACATCTGGTTCAACGATCCCTCGCGTCCCGGGCGCAGCATCATCGGACGCTATCCGGGCGGAGCTGACGGCCATAGCGGAGCCTCACAGCAGACTGACACGCAGCCGCAACGCGGTGGCCTGGCGGTGAGCAAGGACGGGGGCGAAATCGATGCAATAACGGGGGCAACAATCACGTCGCGGGCATTTCTGGGTGCAGTTAACTCGGCAGCGGACGCGTATCGAAAAGTAATGGAGGACAAGCAATGAAGGCAGTAAGAGTATTTCTCGACGGACTTGTACGTCGCAATCCTACTTTCGTGCTGATCCTGGGCATGTGCCCCACGCTTGGCACGACCTCTTCGGCGCTTACGGGCTTCTCCATGGGCGTGGCCACACTCTTTGTGCTCGCGCTGTCGAACATGGCCATCTCGTCGCTCAAGAATTTCGTGCCGGAGAAGGTGCGTATCCCTGCGTTCATCGTAGTAATAGCGTCGTTCGTGACGGTGCTCCAGATGCTGATGCAGGCCTATCTTCCGGCGCTCTATACGACGCTTGGCATCTTCATTCCTCTGATAGTCGTGAACTGCATCCTGCTGGGACGCGCGGAGGCTTTTGCCTCGAAGAACAGCGTGGGACTATCGCTTGCCGACGGGTTGGGTGTTGGTCTGGGATTCACGCTCGCGCTCACCGTGCTCGGAAGTGTGCGCGAGTTTCTCGGTTCGGGCAGCGTTTTCGGACTGCAAATCTATCCGGAGGAGTACGGCGCCCTGCTGTTTGTGCTCGCGCCGGGTGCATTCATAGTCCTGGGGCTGCTGATAGCCCTGTTCAACCGTCTAATAGTCAAAGCTGAATAAACCATGCTGGAATACCTGAGTATAATCTTCACCGCCATATTGGTGAACAACATAGTCTTCGCTCAGTTTCTGGGCATCTGCCCCTTCATAGGTGTGTCGAAGAACCTGGAAAGCGCCTACGGCATGGGAGCTGCCGTGGCTTTCGTCATGGCCATAGCCACAGCCGTAACATGGCTGCTGCAGACGTACGTGCTTGTGCCTTTAGGCGTGGAATACATCCAGACGATAGCTTTTATACTGGTAATAGCTATCCTCGTGCAGATGCTTGAAATCATAATGAAGAAAAGCGCTCCCGGCCTGTATGCATCTCTGGGTGTCTATCTGCCGCTGATCACGACCAACTGCGCGGTGCTTGGAGTGGCGATAATGGTGACGCAGAAGGCCATGAGCTTCCCGCATGCAATTGTCTACGCCGTGGCGACTGCAGCGGGCTTCGCACTCGCACTGACAATTTTCGCAGGCATACGCACGCAACTGGAACTAACGGAAGGGATGCCGCGGTCGATGCGCGGAGTGCCTATAGCGCTGATAGTGGCGGGCTTCTTAGCAATGGCCTTCATGGGGTTTGCGGGATTTTAGGCCATGTCTGCCGGAAATTCACAGAGATGATGCAATAAAACGGCAAAGACATCGTTTTAAAGATGTAGCCTCCGAAAGGAGACTGCGGAGAAAATTTCCATTCATCACACAACCCTCTCAAATCCCCCGTAGCGTGCCTATGGAAGAATGTTTTACCCCTGACCTGAAGGTCTATCGCTCGCTTGAATGTCCGCCTGTCGCGACGGCATCGGCCGAAGGGCAGAGCGCCCCGGGCCCTAAAGAAAGCACACTTGCAGCGTTGCGTAGTTTTGCCCGCGCATATTGCCCCGTGAAACTCGCCTCGATGCCCGATGCACCGGGAATCGTGCTTAACTGAAGGATAAGCGATCAGACAAAAAACCAACAGAGGCTGAGCTACATCTTGTAGCACAGCCTCTGTTGCGTTAAGGGTTCTGCATCAGTCGTCGTAGCGCAGGAAAGTTCCCTGCGAGTCGAAACGGGCTTCGATGCCATTGGATAGAGTGGCCTCATAGCCTCCGCGGGACTTCTTTTCAAGTCCTACGACATTGAGACCTTTGTGGTTCTTCCTGATGTACTCGGCCATGGCCTTGGGGATGAAGGCTGCAGGGACGCTCTTATCGGCCGAGGTTTCGATTTCTTTCCAGTTGCCGCTACGGTCGAACGAAATTTCCGTACCGTCGGTAAGGACAACATCATATTCGCTTATACGACCGAAGTCCTTGTCGACCTTCACAACAGACACTTTGGCCTTGAAATTCTTGCTTATGGTTGCCTTTGCAGCCTGGGGCAGAGGCGAATCGTCGTGATAGTACTTATCGCCGGCATAGGCAAATGAAACTGACAGGATGATGGCCACGATGGCCAGGAGAGCTTTCTTCATAATACGTTGCGGTTTTAAATGTTTATGATAGACTAACATGCGTCCGCGCCGATAAGTTCACGGCTGCGTGCTATCCTGCGATGGCGCGGAACTCTGCGAGGTTTGCGAGGCATTATGCTTATGAGAAATGAGGCTTGTGATGTAGACGGTGAAAATGGGAAACATCATCATGCCCAGAGCAGCCAGCACCACGGCGAGAATACGCCCCTCGATGCTTACGGGCGATATGTTCGAACCAACTGTGGTGACGTCCATTGCGGCCCACCATAGGGCATCGGAATAGACCGAGACCTGGGGATTGACGCCTTGTTCGAACATGAAGAACACGAGCGAAGCAAAATACACGCTTGCCAGCAGGGTGATAAGATATGTGGCGAACAGGTCGGCGGCCCGGTTGCTGGTGATCCATCCCACGACCATTGCCAGGGCGTAGCCGCCTCGAACGAGCGGAATGTACTGCAACATGTAGGCGGCCTTGGGCGAGAAAAACTCAAAGCCCATGCGGTGTATGATCCACAGGTAGGGGATGGAGACGAAGAAGAAGAGAATATGCGTGAGCAAGTAACGCCATTTGCGCTGTGCCATGAACAGCTCGACGAAGAAGTCGAGAAGGAACACGGCACAGATGATGACCTGTGTCTTCAGGAATTTGGGCTGATCGTAATATTCGATTCCCTGGCCGCGGAATGAATCGACGGAAATGCTCACGACAAGAAACACCGAGAGAACCAGCACGCAGACATGCAGGAAGTTGGAAATCCATTTCCGGGCTTCTTCAAGGGTTTTGTTCATAGTCCGGCTGTGTCGTTGTCGCTCCCGTCGGCGATGACTTTACGCGGAGGCCGAGGAGCGGGATTAGAAATGTATTTTTCGTAATAGGCCATAATCAAGGCTGTGGCCGGTAGGGCTATTATCATGCCGATTATGCCGAGAAGGGATCCCCAGATGCTTAGCGAGAGGAGAATCATGGCGGGATTAAGACCCATCTCCTTACCCATGATATGCGGGGTGACGACATAATCGCAGAGCCCCTGCGTAATGACATACACCAATCCGCACTTGCCGAGCATGGGCCAGAATTCGGCATAACCACCCAGAGAGTAGACAACGCAGATAGCGGCCACGGGAATCAGGGTGACATACTGGAAATAAGGGATCATGTAGAGAATGCCCACGAGCAAACCCATTGGTATGGCTAACGGCAGCCCCACGATCGAGAAACCGGTGCAATACAGAACGGCGGCTATGAGGGCCACACAACCCTGTCCGCGGAAATAGCTGTTCATGCTCTGCTGCACGTCGCGAACGACGGACCAGCCGCGAGTGCGGTATTTCTTTGGGAAAATGAGCTTGAAACCCCGGACGATCTGTTCGTAGTCGATAAGCACGAATATGATGTAGATCAAAGTGAGCAGCCATGAGAGAATGTGAAGCACCGTATCAAGCGATTCCTCCAATATGCTCGAGCCCTGACTGAGCAGGGCGGCGATGTGCGTGCCGCTTACTAGGTCGCGGAGATTCTGCGCATCGAAGTAGCGGGTTACGAAATCTACAACGAAACGGTATGCGGGAGGAAGCTCGCGCTGGCCCGACGATAGCTGGCGGATGATGTCGCCGAGCATGTCGATTTCCTTAACGACCAGAGGGAGGAAAAGGTAAAATGCGAGGGCAAGCACGACAGTGACCTCGATGATCGTAAAGGCCACACCTATGACCCGCTTGCCCGTATGGACAAGACGCATGTTGCGGGCCACCAGAGGCTCGAGGATGTAGGCTATGAAGCAAGCGGCCACAAACGGGAGCAGGACGTCGCTAAGATAACCGATAAGCCAGATCAGGGCCACGCCGCACACGAGCGTTATAATCAGCTTCATGATGCGGTCGGTGGTCCAGTACTGGGCTTTAATGGCAGGATTAGGCATAAGGTCAGTTGAAACGTTTAAATAGTAACGCAGGAGACGCGGCGAATGTTCACGGCTGCATACGTTTTCAGCCCCGGCACATGGGTCAGGGACTTAGGAGAGAAGGTCGGCAACGACGAATGTGCTTCCGCCCACGAACACGAAGGCTCCTGAAGAGGCTTGCTCCAAAGCCAGGCGACACCCGTCCCTGACGGACTGCGGACCTGACACGACCATGCCGTCGGGCAGCCCGGCCTCGCGGGCGAGAGCCGCGGTGGAAGCGGCACTGCGCGCCCGCTGGACGGAGGGCTCGACGAAGATATAGCGTACATTCCGGCGCGGCATCTCACGCATGATGGCGGAGACGTCCTTGTCGCTGACGAAACCTATGACCATTACGAGCGGACGCTCCGCGGCAATCCGGCGGAGCCGCGGGCCGAGGAGTCGCCAACCGCCAATGTTGTGGCCTGTGTCACACACCATTTCCACGCCCTCGGGCGCAGGAAGATGCATCCATCGCCCTTTCAGACCGGTGATGGAGCATACGCGGGCAAATCCCTCCCGGACGGCCTCATCGTCGAGGTCGGGGAAGTTACGGGCAAGCACGACAAGGGATGCCAGAACTGTAGCCGCATTCTCGGTCTGGCAATCGCCGCTGAGCTCGCCGTCGATGGTGCCGAAAGGCGTATCGACATATCGGATCTTCATACCCTCGTGGCGAGCCTCCCGGTAAGGGAGCTTTTCGGAGGCAAACAGGAGCAGAGGCACGCGGGCTTCAGCCGCCTTACGCAAAAACACCTCACGCACAGCTTCCGATCCGGGATTTCCCACCACGGCGGGAACTCCGGAGGCAAAAATCCCTGCCTTCTCGGCGGCAATCTCCACTTCCGTCTCGCCCAGGAGCGCGGTATGGTCGAGGGAAATGTTCGTGACCACGGTAAGAAGCTTGTCGGCAAGGATGTTTGTGGAATCGAGGCGTCCGCCAAGTCCGACTTCGATGACGGCTACATCTACTTTCTCGCGGGCGAAGTGCTCGAAAGCCATCACTGTGGTGAATTCAAAGAAACTTGGTGTGAGCTTACGGGCCAAGGGCATCCTGCGGAAGCGGGCCACAAAATCCACCACGGCCTCCTCGGAGATCGGACGGCCGTTGACACGGATGCGCTCGCGGAAATCCACCAGATGGGGCGATGTGTAGAGCCCTACCCTATAGCCGGCGCTCTGAAGTACGGCGGCAAGCGTATGGGAGACGGAACCTTTGCCGTTGGTGCCCCCTACATGTATAGCCGGAAAGGCTTTGTGAGGACTGCCAAATGCTTCCGAGAGGGCAAATGTAGCACCGAGGCCGGGCTTGTACGCCTCAGCCCCGGTGCGGGAAAACATTGCCAGTTGCCCGAACAGATATTCGAGTGTCTGACTGTACGTCATAGGTTCTTTACTTGATGATCTTTACAATGTTGCGGCCGTTGCGGACTATATAGACGCCTGCGGGGAGGCTGCCGCTCGTGTAAGCTTCGGAGCTGATGCGGCGGCCGGTCAGATCGAACACCATCGTCTCGCCGGCGAGAGCGTCCGTCTCCACCACGGCGGGAGCCTCAATGCCTGAAACGGAGAAATCGGCAGCCACGATATTCAGTGCCGCAAACTTCAGGAAGAAGGCATAGCGGGTCTTGGCAGGCAGCGAAAGCTCACCGACACTCCAGTGCTTATTGTCGAGGGGGGTATCCCAGTCGATTGCAAGGGGCTCAGCGGCCAATGTGAAGCGGCGATTGTCGGAATCGTAGCTTTCCACGGGATAGATCTGAATGAAAGCACCGGTTGCAGGAAGGTCAGTGAAGGCGGCGCGCAACATCATCTTTCCCTCCAGCTCGGGCGATACGATGTAGAAATACTGCCAGTACAAATCGGTATTGGCGGCAGGATTAACGTGATTCCAGTCCAGTCCGGTGCTTCCATCTACCTGATAAGTTCCGAAGTGGTAATAAGCGGGGAAGAAAGCGTAATCGGCAGTTGTGTCGCTAATTGAATTGTCAGCTGCGAAAAGCTCTACGGCATAAGGCGTCCAGCCGACGGGCAGCGACTGGTCGTAGCTCGAAGCATTGAAGACCATGCGATAGTCCGACGGAACGGCAAGCGCCGTGCCTTCAAGATCCACTTCAAACGCACCGGCCGGGCCCATATCAATCGTCATCACGGCAGCATCTTCGCCGGTTGCTTTCGGAGAATAAATCACATCGATTTCCACATGACCGCGGACAGGAATCTCGAGCGTAGTGACATCCGTTGTGAACGCGGAAGAACCATTTATTCCAACAGTTCCGGAAATGGGTTCGGAACCGACGTTATAGACGGTGACGGACTTCTCGGAGGAGTCGTCGGTGAAGGTGAGGGGGAAGGAAAGGCTTTCGGTACTTACAGAAGCCAACGCTCCGACCAGCTCGGAAGTGTAACTTATTTCCATCTTGGGAAGGAAGGGAATACCACGCAGATTGTTGCCCTTGGCAATGGCGGTGTTCTCGCTCTGATTCTCACCGGCCCAGTAAATTTTGGGATATGTGCCCTTTGCGGGATTCGAGAAGTCGACAAGGAGGTTACCGCCCTCGTAAACGTATGGATTTGAAAACTCGATGGTCCACTCGGTGTCGCTTGTCGTAACATTTACCTCGCCGGCATAGACTTTCTGTGTGGTTGCTTCATTATAGGCAAGAGTGGGATCATCGCCTCCCACTCCGAAGTTGGTGGCCTCGACCGAAGCGAGGGACACATTCATTGCGGGATTGGTCCAATCCTTGGAGCCGGGTGTGGCGATAAAGAATTTAAAGCCGGTGAGGGACTTGCCCTTGAGCTCCGCGAGCATGGATTCGGGGTAGATCAGCTGCGAGCGGTTTGCACGGTCGAGCCAATTCGTATATACGGGCGCACCGTCATTCTTAGCGGTTCCGTCGCAAATGGTCAGAGTTTCGGCCATTGCTGCTACAGGGGCGATGGAAGCCCACGCAAGCAGGCAAATTGCAATGTTTTTCTTCATTTGGTGTGTAGAATTACAAAAATACGATGCAAAATTAGCGAAAAAAAACGGCAATTCAAATACAGGAGCCGAGCATTCTGCCACAAGCAGAGAGACCATTATGCGAATCGCATTATGTAAATCGCATAATGCAATTTGCATAATTGGGTAAAATGATGTATATCAACAAGTATAATATCAGACGTATTTGGACAGGAGGGGGGCGATGAGGGAGGATTCGTAGCCGCGGGAGGCTGCGGTGCGGAAAAGACGGGTGCGTCCCTCGTAGGTATGTGCCTCCTCGCCGAGAGCGCGTGCGCGCGAAGCTATCAGGGCCGCAAGAATCTCACCGTATTCGCGCTCATCAATCTCGCCCATGGCCTCCTCTATCAAGAGACGGGGGATGTGCTTCAAAGCCAGGGCATAGGCTATCTTGCGGCGCCCCCAGCGCTGGAAGCGGTACTTGTCGCGCACAAAGGAGCGTGCAAACCTTGCATCGTCGATAAACTTGCGGGATTTAAGCGACTTGAGGATTGCCGCCGCGTCATTAGCGTTCAGGCCCCAGCGCGCCATCTTAGTCAGAGCTTCATGCGTGCACATCTCGCTGCGCGCACACTGAGTCTCGAGGCGCAGCAGGGCCTTCTCGGGCGAGATGGCTTTCTTATCGGCGGGCAATGGCATAACGGTCGCGTCCTGTATAATCTTTAAGAATCTCTATTCCTGACGGCTCAAAGCCTTTGGAGGCAAGCATATCGCGCATGGCCTTCCCTTCGGCCTGATTAATCTCGAAGAAAAGTTCCCCTCCGGGACGAAGCGCCCGGAGAGCATATTCAGCAATAGCATCGTAGAACAGCAGGGGCTCATCCTCGGGCACAAAGAGGGCGAGGGCGGGCTCGTGGTCGAGCACGCGGGCATCCATCCCGGCCTTCTCGGAAGGGAGGACGTAGGGAGGGTTGCTGACAATAAAATCATAGCGGGCGTCAGCCGGAACGGGAAGGTGGAGGGCATCGCCCTTAAAAAACTCCACCTCAGGGGCAAGACGCCTGCCATTTGCGCGGGCCACCTCGAGAGCCTCCTCGCTTATATCGCATGCCTCTATCACGCTGAAAGGCAGAGCGCGGGCAAGCGCTATGGCAATACAGCCGCTGCCGGTGCATACGTCCAGGCCGCGGAGGTCGCGTCGGGAGCCGAGGCAGTCCGTGACCAGATCAACGAGGCCCTCCGTCTCAGGGCGCGGAATCAGCACTGCCGGCGAGACTTCGAAATCCATGCCGCAGAAGCGGGCACGGCCCACAGCATACTGCACGGGCTCGCCTGCAAGCACACGACGGGCAGCAGCATCAAGCTTGGTCTCGATAAAGTCTATCAACGTGCGGTCGCCGTCGGCAAAGAGCTTCTTGCGGTCGAAACCGGCAATATCCTCCATGAGAATCCGAGCCGCAGCTTCGGCTTCGGACGCTCCGAGAGCCGGGGCAAGCATGCGCCGAAGCTCCGAAAACTTCTCGCGCGCCGTCATTATTTGTCGTCGTTGATCTGCTCGAAGATGAACGTATCGTCATCGTCGGCCCCACTGTAGCCGGGCACATCGATGTCGTTGCCGTCGAATCCCACGGAATCGTCGTCAACATCCACATCATCCCAGTCGATGTCATCGCCCCAGGAGGCGGCGTCAATGCGTCGCAGGTCCTCGGCCTCTTCATCCGGCTCCTCGGGAGTGTGTTCGAATATGAACTCGTCCTCTTCGCGGACACGGTGGTGTCCGTCGAGCGGACGGTGCGTGATCTCGGAAGGTTCGATGCGGTTGTTCTCATCCGTGATGGCCTTCCACAGCATGTCCTTCAGCTCGGTGAGGCCCTCGCCGGTGACGGCTGAGATGAATACCGAGGGAACATCCGTCGGCACTGTCTTGGCAATCTCATGCTTGAGCTCCTCGTCGAGAAGGTCGGTCTTGGTGATCGCGAGCACGCGCTGCTTGTCCATCAGCTGGGGATTGAACTGCTCGAGCTCGCGGAGCAGGATGCGGTATTGCGCGTCGATGTCATCGGCATCGGCCGGCACCATGAACAGCAGCACGGCATTGCGCTCGATATGCCGCAGGAATCTCAGTCCGAGGCCCTTGCCTTCACTTGCGCCCTCGATAATTCCGGGAATATCGGCCATGACGAAAGACCTGTTGTCGCGATAGCTCACGATACCTAACTGCGGCTCCATAGTGGTGAAGGGATAGTCAGCAATCTTAGGCTCGGCAGCGGAGATGGCCGAGAGCAAGGTGCTCTTGCCGGCATTAGGGAATCCCACGAGACCCACGTCGGCAAGCATTTTCAGCTCCAGAATCACAGACTTCTCAATCGCAGGCTCGCCCGGCTGCGCATATCGCGGCGTGCGGTTTGTGGACGACTTGAAATGCCAGTTTCCGAGACCACCGCGACCGCCGCGCAGGAGCTTCACCTCCTGTCCGTCGTCCGTCACCTCGCAGAGATACTGCCCCGTCTCGGCATTGAAGACTACCGTGCCGCAGGGCACTTCGATAATCTGGTCCTCGCCGTCCTTGCCAAACGAACGGCCTCCGGAGCCGCTCTGACCGTTCCCGGCAAAGATATGCCTGCGATAGCGCAGGGGTAGAAGAGTCCACATATTGCGGTTGCCCTTAAGTATGATGTGGCCGCCACGACCGCCGTCGCCGCCGTCAGGGCCACCCTTGGGCACGTATTTCGCACGATAGAAATGACGCGAACCTGCGCCGCCCTTACCCGAGCGGCAAAGTATCTTTACATAGTCTATGAAATTGCTGTCTGCCATAGTTGAAATTGGTGTGTTTTATGTTCCGGTAATAAAACGTCGGCGGAGGGCCTTAGGTTCGGGCATCCATAGCCCTGTGGTGCCGCATGAGCTCCGAAGCCTGGCGGAAATCCGTGGGAGAGCCCACGTCGATCCAGGTGCCTTTGATCGTATAGTGGCATACGCGCGCGCCGTCGGCAATGGCCTCTTCGATAAGCTCTGTCGCATCCTTGCGCATGCCGGGAGCGAGGCGACGCAGTATCCGGTTGTTGAAGATGTAGATACCTGCATTGGCGTAGTGCGAATAGGTAGGTTTCTCCTCCAGAGCCACTACGCGCTCAGGGTCATCACGGTCGAAACTCAGGATGGCAAAGGGCACGCTCACCTGGAAAGGCACCGTGGCGATAGTGATGTCCGCGTGGCTATCGAGGTGTCGGAGATACATATCCTCGTAAGAAATGGACGTGAGGAGATCGGAGTTCATCACCAGCGTATCACCCTCGTCAAGAGCCACGGTTGTCAGTGCCACGGCCCCTATCGTGCCCAAGGGCTCGCGCTCGCGCACACACTTCACCCGCAAAGCGCCCGGGCCGAAAGGCGATGCGAAATGGGCCTCTATCTGCTCGGCAAGATATCGCGTGCAGACGGTGATGTCGCGTATGCCGGCCGCCGCGAGAGCCTCTATATTGTAGTCGATTATGGCCTTGCCCTCTATCTGTAGCAGTGGTTTGGGCGTATCCAGCGTAAGTGGCCGCAGGCGTTCGCCCTTGCCGCCGGCCATGAGCACGGCCTTCAGGGGGAGCAGCGTGTGAGTGGCCGTGAGATCTACAATGCGCATGAGCGCACCCTCGCCGTCGATTTCCGGCACGAGCGATATGCCCTTTTCGCGGCACTCGCGCAGTATCTCGATGCGCCGGCGGGGAGAATCGGAGGGGGAAAGATGCCGGAACTGCCGGCAACAAGCTTCGCTGACGGTCGATTCGAGATTGAGGCCGCGGAGGATGCTGCGCCTTATATCGCCATCGGTGAGAGTTCCTTTCACATGCATTCCGTCCAACACAAAGAGGGTCATGTGCGCGCGGTCGGTGAGCAGATTCAGGCGTCCGAGCGCATCAGTCAGCGTGGCCGTTTCGGCTATGGTATTCGTTTCCGTAATCATTTGGCAGTGTCGGATATTTGAGCTTCAGCCAGCATCCAGTCGGCCTGCGTGTCGAGGTCGAGACTGCGGCTGCGAGGCATCACATATGGCAGCCGCACGGGGAATTCGCCCAATGCCATGCGGCGAATGGACTCAGGGCGGATCACATAGACCGCTCCGTTGTACTCCCACACGGGCGGAGCGTCCTGCCGGCGAGTGTAGAGTCCCGGACCTTTGCACACAGCAAGCGTGCCATCGTCGCGGGTTTCAAACAGGTTGTAGTAGGGATTTGCCGCGCTCTCGCACACGCTCACCACCATATCGGGCTCCTCCGTCGCCGAGGCATACATCTCGCATGCGCCGAGAATGTCGGAGGCCGTGCGGAAAGGGCTTGTAGGCTGCAGAAGTACCACCGCATCGTATGTAATCTCACGGCTGTCGGCCCATGCCATCGCATCGAGAATCACCTCGCGGGAGCCTGCCGTGTCAGTGGCAAGCTCAGAAGGCCGCATGTAATCGACGGTGAGTCCCAGCGAGCGACCCGTCTCCGCAATTTCCGGATCATCGGTGGATAGGAGGATGCGTCGTAAATCTCCCCCGGGGCCGAGAGCCTGCATTGCCGCATCGACGGTCCATGCCAGAAGCGGGCGGCCGCCAAGAGGCTTGATATTCTTGCGAGGAATACCCTTGCTGCCACCGCGGGCCGGAATCACGAAAAGCGGAAGAAGCTGTCTCATAAATCGTAGAATTTTTTTTGAGGACAAGGGAGCGAGGCCGCGAATTCGCGCACGGCCTGCGCCTGCAGCCGGAGGGTGTCGGGCTTGTAATACGGATTGCTGATTTCAGGCAAGCGGAGCCTCATCTCCGGCGACAGGGCATAGCGTAGGGCTGCTGCTATCTCCCGGTGCGAGTCGCCGCAATGTATCACGGACTCTGCCGCGATGCGTCCTCGCTGACGGATGCCGATATCCACCGTGGGAATATGGAACGAGGGCACCTCGACGATGCCGCTCGATGAATTGCCTACACACAGATCGGCGCATGCGAGCAGGGATAGATAGCGCTTCATCCCCAGCGAACGCACGGCCACGACGCGCTCTCTCGCAGCTGCATAGCGCTGAATCTCGGAGATTATCCCTTCGGAATGTGCGTCGTTGTTGGGATAGGTTATGACCGACGTGAGCTCGGGAAACTTGTCGAGAGCCTCGAGAAGCTGACGCACACGCGCAGCGGGCGTCTCCCCCCCGTCGAGGGTTGCGGGATGATAGGTCACAACAGCCACCGGGCCCTGCGAAAGCGAAAGACCAAGAAAAGCCTCCAGTTCCCGGCGAGGCATACGTGGAACGTGCAATGCGTTCCACACCCCTATGGCGCCTGTGTTTATCACGCGAGCCGGGTCCTCGCCGAGCTGTATCACACGGCGGCGATAATCCTCCGTGGCTGTAAGATGAAGCGTGGAGAGCTTGGTGACGGCGTGTCGGATGGAGTCATCGACTGCCCCCTCCGATATTTCGCCACCTGCGATATGCACGATGGGAATATTCATCAGGGCCGCAGCTGAAGCCACACCGAGAATCTCGTATCGGTCGCCGAGAATGACGATCAGATCGGGCCTGAGCTCATCGAAGACGTCGGCCATGGCTGCCGTACATCGCGCCAGAGCACGCACGCGCGAAGCCTCGTCGGAGCCCTCGACCCGCATGTCTGCGCACACCGGATCGAAGCCGTCGTTGCGGATCTCATCCACGGTCATGCCGTATTCCGGCAGCAAGTGCATGTTGGTCGCAACAACGGTCACAAGCAGCTCGGGCGCACCGTCGCGCAGCGCACGTGCCAGAGGCGACAGTAGCCCCCAGTCGGCACGCGTGCTCGACACGAAAACCACCCGCCTTGCCACGCGCGAACTATCGGTCATCGATGGATCCGATCAGAAGATGGGCAGTGTGGACGTAGTGTTGACGAACTTCCGCTCGAACTCGGCATCGGACATGGTCAGGATCAGAATACCCTGAACAAGCATTACGATACCCCAGAGGCCGCATGTAACAATCGAAAGAAGAATAGTGAGGATACCTGCCACCGGCTTGCCTATCACGAAATACTGGATACCGAGGGTGCCAAGGATAAGGGCGCATATGCCGGCCACGACACGCTTGTTATCGGCGGAAGAGGCGGCGCCCGTGGTATTGAGCATACTCATGAGTTCGGGATAATTGTAGAGGGGCTGCCAGTTCGTTCCATCGACACTCACGGGAGTATCGGCATTCAGGTGATAGGCCATTGCCTGCGAGGCCGTCATCGGGCCCACGCTTTGTCCATTGTAGATAATATAATACATCATAGCTTAAAAGTTTTTTCTACCTTGCAAAGATAATACAATTTTTTTGAGTATATTTGCGAACTGAACCAAAATTATCGGTAAAATGGAATTAACTGTTATTTTACTGTCCATTGCAGTCATTGTGCTGCTGGCGGTTTTCTTCTATTATTGTCCTTTCTTTTTGTGGATATCGGCTCGGGTAAGCGGCGTGCGCATCTCGCTGATGCAGCTTGTGCTCATGCGTATCCGCCAGGTTCCTGCCTCCGTGATAGTCCGTGCGCTGATCGAGGCCCACAAAGCCGGCCTGAAGGATGTGACGCGCGATGACCTCGAGGCCCACTATCTTGCGGGCGGTAACGTGGAGCGCGTCGTGCATGCACTCGTTTCCGCCTCCAAGGCCAATATCGACCTCGGCTTCAAGATGGCCACGGCCATCGATCTTGCCGGCCGCGACGTGTTCCAGGCCGTGCAGATGAGCGTAAACCCGAAAGTCATAGACACGCCTCCCGTGACTGCAGTTGCCAAGGACGGCATCCAGCTTATCGCCAAGGCCCGCGTGACTGTACGCGCCAACATCCGCCAGCTCGTGGGCGGTGCCGGCGAGGATACGGTCCTTGCGCGTGTGGGCGAAGGCATCGTGTCGTGCATCGGCTCGTCCGTAAGCCACAAGCAAGTGCTCGAAAATCCCGATTCCATTTCCAAGCTTGTGCTCAGCAAGGGCCTCGACTCGGGCACGGCTTTCGAAATCCTGTCCATCGACATTGCCGACATCGACATAGGCCGCAACATCGGCGCTGCCCTGCAGATCGACCAGGCCCAGGCCGACAAGAACATCGCCCAGGCCAAAGCCGAGGAACGTCGCGCAATGGCTATCGCCCGCGAACAGGAGATGAAGGCACTGGCTCAGGAAGCCCGTGCCAAAGTGATCGAAGCCGAGTGCGAACTGCCCAAGGCCATGGCCCAGGCGTTCCTCAGCGGCAATCTCGGCATCATGGACTACTACCGCATGAAGAACATGGAAGCCGACACAACAATGCGCGAGAATCTCGGCCGACCCGCCGAAGGCTCCGCCACGATAAACAAGAAGTAACTCAATGACTGCATTTCTCATAGCCCTCGCCGTTCTGGTGGGGGGCTATTTCATATATGGCCTTGTGGCCGAAAAGATTTTTGGAGTGGAGCCTGAGCGCGCTACTCCGGCCCTGCGCCGGGCCGACGGCGTGGACTTCGTGCCTATGCCCACATGGCGCGTATTCCTGATCCAGTTCCTGAACATCGCCGGGCTCGGTCCGATTTTCGGCGCCATAATGGGTGTGATGTTCGGTCCTGCGGCATTCATCTGGATTGTTGCCGGCACAATCTTCGGCGGCGCGGTCCATGACTTCATTTCCGCAATGATGTCGTTGCGGCATGACGGCGAGAGCCTGCCCGAACTCGTGGGCCGTGAACTCGGCTCCGTGGTCAAGCAGATCATGCGCGTGGTGTCTGTGGTGCTTCTGGTGCTCGTGGGCGCAGTGTTCGTACTCACGCCTGCAGGGCTTTTGGCGGACATGACGCCTCAATGGGCCGGCACGCTCTTCTGGACCAGCGTCATATTCCTTTACTACATGCTTGCCACGGTGCTTCCGGTGGATAAGCTCATCGGCCGCCTCTATCCCATCTTCGGTTTTGCTCTGCTCTTCATGGCGGGCGGCCTTCTTGTGGTGCTTCTTAGCGGGTCGGTAATCATACCCGACGGTTTTTCGGAGGGTCTCTACAGCCGTTCCGGTGCCGGGCATCCGATATTCCCGATGATGTTCGTAAGCATAGCCTGCGGCGCTATTTCGGGCTTCCACGCTACGCAGTCGCCTATGATGGCCCGCTGTCTGAAGAACGAGAAACTGGCGCGCCCGATATTCTACGGTGCCATGGTGGCCGAAGGTATCGTGGCCCTTGTATGGGCCGCGGCGGCGATTGCATTTACCGGGAGCTATGAAGGTCTGCATGCCTACATGACCTCGCACTCCGGCGCCGGTGCGCTGGTGCACGAGCTTTCGGTGGACTGGCTGGGAGCGTTCGGAGGCTTCCTGGCACTCCTGGGCGTGATTGCCGCGCCGATAACCACGGGGGATACGGCCTTGCGGTCGGCACGCCTGATCGTAGCCGACGCAGCGAAGGTGGATCAGAAACCGATATGGAAGCGCCTGCTGGTGTGCCTGCCTATATTCGCTGCCACTTTTGGCCTTATGCTCATCGACTTCAACGTGCTGTGGCGCTATTTCGCCTGGACGAATCAGACCCTTGCGGCCTTCACGCTATGGGCTTGCACCTTCTATCTCGCCCGTAAACACAAGTTTTATTGGATTACGTTGATTCCGGCGCTGTTCATGACCGTCGTAGTGACAAGCTACATACTCTTCGCTCCACTTCCCGAGGGCTTCGGGATGCCGCTTGAATGGGGTATCGGAGCCGGACTGCTGATAGATGCATGCTGCAGTGCCGCGTTAGTCCGCCATCTGCGCGTACATCCCGCCCCTGCTAAAGCCAACTGATTACGCACCATGGATATATTGGCCGAACTGGGAGACTCCCGACTCTACACGCTTCACAGCCACACGCAGTTCTGCGACGGACACGCATCAATGGAGGAAATGGCGCGCGCAGCCATTGCCGATGGCTTCACGCACTACGGTTTCACGCCCCACTCGCCCCTGCCCATAGCCTCCCCCTGCAATATGAAGGCTGAGGATGTGCCGGCATATCTTGCCGAGGTGAAGCGTATCCGCGAACTATATGGCGACAAATGCAAATTCTTCGCGGGCATGGAAATAGATTATCTCGGGCCCGATTTTGGACCGGCTAACGAATATTTCCGTGCACTGCCGCTGGATTTCCGCATCGGCTCCGTGCACTTCATACCCACACAAGAAGGCGTTCTGACGGACATAGACGGCAGCATTGACCGTTTCCGCGAGCGCCTCGCCACTGACTTTCACGGCGATCTGTGCTATGTCGTGGATACGTTTTTCGCCCATACGCTCGACATGGTGCGTGCGGGAGGATTCGACATCGTGGGCCATATCGACAAAATAGGTCTGCGTGCCTCAGTATGCCGGCCGGGTATTGAGGAAGAGCCTTTCTATCAACGGCACCTCGAGGAACTAGTTGAGGCCGTGGCAGACGCGGACCTGATTATCGAGCTCAACACCAAATCATATGAGGAACAGCTGCGTATGTTTCCCGACATTCCGCTGCTCCGCAAGCTCATGGCCCGCGGCGTGCCTGTGATAGTGAACAGCGATGCACACCGCCCGGAGCGCGTGAATGCCTCGCGTCTGCAGGGATTGGCAATAGTGGAACGAATCCGGGAAGATCTTCACCTATGAGCGACCGTCCCGTGAAACTTGAACTGCTGGCACCGGCAAGAAACGCCGATGTTGCCCTCGAGGCCATCCGCCATGGGGCCGACGCAGTGTATATCGGCGGTCCGGCTTTCGGTGCGCGCGCAGCGGCAGGAAATTCCATCGAGGATATACGACTCGTCACGGATTATGCACACCGATTCCATGCGCGGATATACGTGACGGTGAATACGATCCTTTATCCCGAGGAAATCAAGGATGCAAAGCGTCTTGTGCGCGAGCTGTATGAGGCCGGGGTGGATGCGTTGATTGTTCAGGACATGGCATTCGTGGAAATGCGCGACGAACTACCTCCCATAGCCCTGCACGCGAGCACCCAGTGCGATATCAGAACGCCGGAAAAGGCTGTAGCGCTTGCGAATGCGGGATTCGAGCAGCTTGTGCTTCCACGCGAGCTAAGCCTCGAGGAGACGCGGGTTATGCGCAGGGCTGTTCCGGCGGAGGTTGAACTCGAAGCCTTTGTGCACGGAGCGCTATGCGTGAGCTACAGCGGCGACTGTCAGGCCGGATTCGTTGCCAACGGGCGAAGCGCAAACCGCGGGGAGTGTCCCCAGATGTGCCGCCTCCCCTACTCTCTCACCGATGCTGAGGGTCGCGAACTTGCACCTCCGGCACATTACCTCTCCCTCAAGGACCTGAAACGACTCGAAAACCTGCGGGAAATGGCCGATGCCGGCATCAGTTCCTTTAAAATCGAAGGACGCCTGAAGGACGAAAGCTACGTGAAAAACGTGGTGGCTGCCTACTCGGCTGCTCTCGACCGTCTTGTGGAGGAGAGCGGCGGACGATATGTGCGACGCTCGCACGGCCGGTCGACACCGGGATTCAAGCCTGATATTGACCGCACTTTCAACCGGGGATACACTTCCTACTTTATGAACGGGCGCCCTCAGAACGGCATAAAGATGGCTTCATCAGCCTCGCCGAAATGGGCCGGACGCCCTGTGGCACGCGTGCTCTCCTCGCCAGATCCGCGAAAAGGCGGCAGCGTGGAGGTAGAAGCATTGGATACACTGAACAATGGAGATGGCCTTACTTTCACACGCAGCGACGGGAGCTTCGAAGGATTCAGGCTGAACCGGGTGGAAGGCCGGCGGATCTTTCCGGCGTCGCCGGTGGCTCTAAGGCCGGGAATGACCCTGTTCAGGAATGTGGATAAGGCTTTTATGGACAGTCTTGACCGTAGCGGCACGCGACGTGCTATCCCCGTGGAAATGAGTCTTGCCACCGGCCGGAATGAGGAAGAAATTGTACTGCGCATCCTTGCGCCCGAGGGACTGACGGGCGAAGCAACAGCACAGTGCGAGCCCCAAATTGCGCGGACACCGCAACTGGGCGCCCGCCGTCGTGCTCTCGAAAAGTTGGGCGACAGCGAATTCGAGCTGAAAGAGCTCCGGGATATGCTTGGAGACAGGTTTGTGGCCGCTTCAGTGCTCAGCGACTTGCGTCGGCGCGCAGTGGCCGATCTTCAGAACACTTATGCGAAGGCTCTTCCGGAGCCGGCCCGAAGCGATGTACATGGCGCGCCTGTGTTTGATAAAGAACTTGATTATCACGCTAATGTCTCCAATCCGCTTGCCCGCAAATTTTATGAGGATAGCGGATCTGTGGTAAAGGAAGAAGCTGTGGAAAGGCAGCGTCCCGAAGGCCCTGTACGCGTGATGACCACACGCTACTGTCTGCGGCGCGAACTGGGCCAGTGCATGAAGGAAAAAGGGAAACGCCGATTCCCCGACGGTCCCCTCTACCTCCAAAGCACTGACGGCACCCCGGCGCGCTACTGCCTAAAATTCGACTGCAGCGCCTGTCAAATGGAAGTCTGGACCACCGAGTGACTATATCCGGCCCTCCCAGGCACTGGAAAAAATGTAAAATAGTGCATTCTGTGCACCGATTTTTTGCACAATAGTGCATTCAGAGGCTCGGATTTTTGTAAAATAATGCATTCTGCGCACCTATTTTTTGCACAATAGTGCATTCAAGCATCTCAATTAATGCGGATGAATGGATTCTTTTTGTTACTTTTGCAAAAAATAGGCAATAGAATGGATTTACGGAACTTATTCGTCGCGGGATTGATGGCCGGAGCCGGCTTTTCGGCAATGGCCGAAGTTCCGGACAGCATCAGCTATCGTGCGTCGGCGATCGTTAACGCCTCGTCGGGCGACTGGGCTCCCTATCTGATCGGAGCGCAGAACGACGGGCGCGTGACGGACGCTTCGGGCGGCTGGCTCGATCTGGCGGCGTCCAAAAGCCTTGACATGAGCAAACGGTTCTCGTGGAGTGCGGGCGTGGAAGCCATGTTCGGTGGAGGCCAAGGTGCCGAATACGATCGCTGGGACGAGGCCTCGAAACAATTCCACACCCATCGGCTGGGACAAGCGAACGCGCGCCTGATTCAGCTGTGGGGCGAAGTGAAGTTCCGCGGAGTGTTCGCCATGGCCGGCATGAAGGCTGAAACATCAGTCATAACCGCACGCGGCCTCTCGTCGGGCGACCTTACCCGCAGCCGCAACGCACGGCCCGTACCGGGTATTACCCTTGGATTTGTTGACTTCCAGAATATTCCGTTCACGAAGGGATGGGTGCAGATAGAGGGGCGCATAATGTATGGCCGGATGATGGATTCAGGCTTCAAGGAGAAGGAATTCAACTACTACACGGGCATGCTGGCACGCGACCTGATGTATACCTACAAACGCTGCTATTTCCGCACAAAGCCCACTGAAAGAGTGTATGTTACCATAGGAATGCAGGCGGCCGGTCTCTTCGGCGGCAACTCTACGGCATATGTGCGGGGTGCGGAGACCTCGCGTGTGGACCGCGGATTCAGGATCAAGGACTTATGGGAAGTTTTCCTCCCCACAGCGGGGGAAGATTTCGTTGCGGGGAGCTCTCTGGGCAGTTGGGACTTCCGCGCCGATGTGCGGCTGAACAACGGCACAGGGCTTGCAGCCTACTTCGAATGGCCATGGGAAGACGGTTCAGGTATCGGACGCCGCAACGGCTGGGACGGTCTGTGGGGTCTTGAATACCGTGCACCGCAATCCACATGGTTAGACGGCGCCGTGATCGAGTATCTTGACTTCACCAACATGTCGGGCCCCATACACTATGCCCCCGGCGACCATCCGGGCACGTCGCTGACAAGCTATGCCACAGGGGGAGACAACTACTACAATAACGATGCGTACGGCTCCTGGACCAATTATGGCTTATGTATGGGCACACCCTTTCTGCGAGCTCCGCTCTACAACAGCGACGGGGTACTGAAATTCCAGCATAACCGCGCCCGGGGATTTCATGCGGCGGTAGAGGGACAGCTTGCTCCACAATGGCGCTACAAGGCCGTGGTGAGCTATCAAAAAGCCTGGGGAGACGGGCGCAGGCCACTCGGCGTGTCGCTGCACGACACCTCGGCTATGCTCGAGTCCCGCTGGGCCAAGGGGTGCGGGAGTCCGTGGAGCGCAAGACTACAAATTGCACTGGACGCGGGAAGCCTGCGAGGCAATAATTTCGGCGCGATGCTGACACTGAACTACAATGGCTCAATAAGCTTTAAGAAGCAATGAAAAAGGCATTAAGCATACTTTGGTTACTGATTCTGGCCGTCAGCGCCTGCAAGAACGAGGGCGACATCGGTGCGCTTTTCGGGACTTGGTCTCTGACAGGGATGACTGTGAACGGGCAGGAACCGACTGATTTCGAGACGAACAGAACAACGTGGAGTTTCCAGAACGACATCGTGCGAATTGTGTACGATCTGGGCCCCTCGGATTATGATGATCGTCTGGGAAGCTGGGTAAAGACCGAGAGTAATGGCCATAAGTATCTCGATTTCAACTTCACGCACAGCGAGGACGGCGTGGCACCCGGGGCAGGAGCGTACTGCGCGCCGCAATGGCTCGGCTGGCCCACAAACCGGATAATCAGGCTGGAATACGTCAAGGATTCGAGTCGGGAAATGGTACTGACGTGGATGTCGGATGAAGGCGACACATATGTTTATACCCTAAAAAAGACCTGGTAGACAAACAAATATGATAGACAAGAACAAGCCCGTAGTGGTGACCGGTGCTGACGGGTTCATCGGCTCGCATCTGACGGAAGCACTACTTGAACGCGGGCATAAGGTGCGGGCACTGGCGCAATACAACTCGTTCAATAACTGGGGATGGCTCGAGGGTATAAACTACACGGGGCTTGAGGTTGTGTGCGGCGATGTGCGCGACCCGAATTTCTGCCGCGAGCTATGCCGCGGGGCCGGTACGGTGTTTCATTTAGCCGCCCTGATTGCCATACCGTATAGCTATGTTGCTCCTGATTCATACGTAGATACGAATATTAAGGGCACTCTGAACATGCTTCAGGCCGTGCGCGATACGGGCTGCGACCGAATCGTGGTAACATCCACGAGCGAAGTCTACGGCACTGCACTGTATGTGCCTATAGATGAGAAACATCCGCGACAGCCGCAATCGCCCTACTCCGCCACGAAAATCGGGGCGGATGCGCTGGCCGAGAGCTTCTACCGCGCTTTCGGACTGCCTGTAGTGATAGCCCGCCCGTTCAACACGTACGGTCCGAGACAGAGCGCACGTGCCATTATCCCCACGATAATCAGCCAGATAGCATCCGGAGCCAAGGAAATAAAGGTTGGAGATCTGTCGCCGACCCGGGATTTCAATTTCGTTGCCGATACCGCGCGGGGCTTTATCGCGCTGGGTGAGGCAGAAGGCATCGAGGGTCGCGACATCAATATCGCTACCGGCACAGAAGTGACTATGGCCGAGACCCTTAAACTTATCGCGGAACTAATGGGCAAGCCCGACACGCGATACGTGGTGGACCCGGCCCGTCTGCGTCCGGCGAAAAGCGAGGTGAACCGCCTGTGCGGCGACTCGACTCTCATCCGCGAACTGACGGACTGGCGTCCGGCATACGACCTGCGGGAAGGTCTTGCAAAGACCATCGAATGGTTTATGAATCCTGCGAATCTGGCTAAGTACAAGCCCGATATATACAACCGATGAGCATGAACGACCTGAAGCCTTATCCAATTCTGCTTCTGGGCGGGGCAAAACGTGTGTCGATTGCGCGGCATATTGCCGGCGCATTCAGGGATCGCGGATATAAAGCCTTGTTTTTCAGCTATGAAATTAAAAAGCATGTGCCCATTGCAGAGCTTGGGGAAGTAATTATCGGACGTCGTTGGAAGGACGAAAGCATATACAGCCATCTGCGGGAAGTAGTTGAACAGAAGGGGATTAAAATGATCATTCCCTTTGTGGACGGAGCGGTCGGTGTGGCTGCGCGCATGTGCAAACGCTACCCGGAACTTAGACTGTTCGTGCCAGGGAGGGACTCGCGCATTGCGGAAATTATGTTCGACAAAAAGGCTGCAGCAGAGCTGTTTGAGCAATGCGAGCTGCCCATTCCGGAGACTTATCGAGGCACAGGACAGCGCGAATATCCACTGATTGCCAAGCCTCGGCACGGCTCGGCTTCGAAAGGAATCGCAGTGCTCGAGACCGAGGAGGAATATCTCAAACTTGCTAATCACCAAGATTTTATTATTCAAGAATATATATCCGAGCGCGAGGAAATATCCATAGACTGCTATGTGAGCGTGCGTACCGGTAAAATACTGACAATCAGTCCCCGGAGACGTCTCGAAACACTCGGCGGCGAGGCAGTCCGCAGCATCACGCTCTCCGACCCCGCGGCAGAGGCTCTCGCCCGGGAAACGCTTGAACGCACAGGCCTGCGGGGAGCCGTGACGATTCAGTTACTTAAGGACTTACGCAATCCGGGGCGACTGCTGATAATGGAAATCAATCCCCGCCTCGGAGGTGGCGTGGTATGCTCGATCGGAGCCGGTGCAGACATTCCGGGCAATATCGCCGATGAGGCGCTTGGCATGGAGGCCAGACCCTCGCAAGCGACTCCCGGCACGGAAATGTGCCGTTATTTTCAAGAAGTTATATTCAAACCATGAGTCATCACACGATAATCATAGCGGAAGCCGGCGTGAACCATAACGGATCGCTTGAGCTTGCGCGAAAAATGGTCGTGGCGGCAAAAGAAGCCGGCGCGGATTATGTGAAATTTCAGACAGCAGTGCCCGAACTCGTCATATCGAGCATAGCGCCAAAGGCTGAGTATCAGAAAGAAACGACGGGAAAAGAGGAAAGCCAGCTGGAAATGTGCAAGGCTATCCACCTTCCCCTCAGCGATTATGCCGGTCTAAAGGCGCTGTGCGATGAGGTGGGTATCGGCTTCATGAGCACACCATTCGATTTGGTGAGCATCGACTGCCTGGCGGAACTGGACATGGACTGGTGGAAAATTCCGTCGGGGGAAATAACCAATCTGCCCTATCTCCGCAAGATCGCGGCCCTGGGCGGCCGGGTGATACTCTCCACCGGCATGAGCACGCTCGACGAGGTGAAGCAGGCCGTGGAGGTGCTGGAGAAGGGGGGAACGCCCCGCGAAAACATAATCCTGCTGCACTGCACGACGCAATACCCGACGCCGATGGAAGCCGTGAACTTGCTGGCAATGAAGGCACTGGATACGCTGGGATGCGGAGGTACGGGGTTCAGCGACCACACAAAGGGCATCACAGCCGACATCGCGGCAGCAGCCCTGGGCGCACGGGTGATCGAGAAACATTTCACGCTGGACCGTTCGCTGCCGGGACCTGACCACAAGGCATCCCTCGAGCCCGGGGAGTTAGGCGAAATGGTCCGCGCCATCCGCGATGTGGAGAAGGCTCTCGGAAGCGGAGTGAAGCAAGTGGCCGATGCCGAGAGAACCAATATCGAAATTGCGCGCAAAAGCATAGTGGCAGCCCGCGATATTGCTGCCGGAGAGATACTTAGCGAGGAAAACATCACATGTAAACGTCCGGGAAACGGGATTTCACCCATGGAGTGGGACCGTGTGGTCGGTACACGGGCAAAATGCGATTTCGCAGCCGATACACTGATTGAGCTATGATACTCTTTCCGAACTGCAAGATAAATTTGGGTCTGCGCATAACGGGCAAGCGGTCAGACGGTTATCATGACATCGCAACCGTGATGGTGCCTGTCGGATGGTGCGATGTTCTTGAGCTTGTGCCGTCGGATAGCGGCCGGACCACACTTACTCTATCGGGGAACGCACTGACTGATTGCCCGATGCAGAAAAACTTAGTAGTCAAAGCCTTGCGGGCGACTGAAAAAGCTGTCGGCCGGGAGCTGCACACGGACATCTACCTGCGGAAAATCGTGCCTGACGGCGCGGGACTGGGCGGTGGCTCCTCGGATGCGGCCTTCACGGTTATCGGACTGAATGAGCTGTACGGGCTGGGGATGGGATGCGAGGAAATGGCGAGAATTGCCGGTGAAATCGGGAGCGACTGCCCGTTTTTCATCTACAACCGCCCCATGCTTGCCACCGGAAGAGGGACTGATTTAGAGCCGGTTGACATCCGCACGGAAGGAATCGGGGGTATCGTCGTGGCCAAGGGCACGGGGGAGGCTGTGTCGACACGCGAGGCATACGCGGGTGTAACACCTCGCGCGCTTGCACCCGGAGAAGACCTGCAAAATGCTCTCGGACAAGACTTTGAGTCGTGGAGCGCACGCGTGAGCAACGACTTCGAGACGTCGATTTTCGCGTTACGCCCCAATGTAAAAGCACTGAAAGAAAGGATGTTGGAGCTTGGAGCCGGCTATGCGGCCATGAGCGGAAGCGGAGCGGCCGTATTCGGCCTTTTCCGCAGCGCGGATGAGGCTGAACAGGCCGCTGAAGTGCTTAAATCGCAGGGGTTTGCCGTATATTATTCTTCTTCTACGGCATCGGGAGCCTCGCCTTTCGGAAGCGTGAAGTGAAGCCAGATGTAGGCCAGGACGCCGGACAGAACCGAGCCGACGACGATGCCGAGTTTGGCATGATCGAGGAGTGAGGCCATTGCGGGCGAACCGAAGGAAAGTGTTGCAATAAAGAGAGATACTGTGAATCCAATGCCGCCGAGCATGGAGATGGAAGCCATCATCTTCCAGTTGGAGTGAGCGGGCATGGGAGCGAGATGAAGCTTCACGGCCAGCCAGGAGAAGGTGAAGATACCCAGGAACTTGCCCAGCACGAGTCCGAGAATGATGGCCAGGGATATGCCCTCGAAAATGCTTGCGGGATCCATGTCGAGGAGGAAGATGCCGGCATTGGCGAAAGCGAACAGGGGGATGATGAAGAAGTTGACCACGGGATGGAGGGAGTCCTCAAGATCCTGCAGGGGGGAGATGACCTTATCGGACGCTGATTCGACCTGCTTGAGCCAGTTGAGCTGCTCGCGGTTGAGGATAGTTTTCTGCGAGAGGAGTTCGTCGTCCTCGCCTCGGAAATGAGCGATGGAGTTCCGGATTATGCGGATGTACTTCTTGGGGGCGAACACGGGAGTTGCGGGAACGCAGAAGGCCACGAGTACGCCGGCGATGGTGGGATGCACGCCTGAATTGAGGAAGAGGAACCACACGACGCCACCGAGGGTGATGTAGAATACTTTGCTCTTGATGTGGAGGGCGGACCCGAGCAAAAGGACGCCGAGGCAGATGGCCGCGTAAATCAGGAGCATGTATTCGATGTGGGAGGAGTAGAAGAGAGCAATGACGATAATGCCGCCGATGTCATCGACCACGGCGAGGGTGGTGAGGAAAATCTTGAGCGAGAGGGGCACACGCTTACCGAGCATGGCGAGAACGCCGAGTGAGAAGGCAATATCGGTTGCCATGGGGATTGCCGCACCGCCGGAATAATCCGTGCCGCGGCTCATGATGAAGAAAATCAGGACGGGGATGGCCATGCCGCCGATCGCGCCGATAATTGGCAGGAGGGCCTGGCGGATGGACGAGAGCTCTCCAACGAGAACTTCACGCTTGATTTCCAGCCCGATGGAAAAGAAGAAGATGGCCATGAGAGCATCGTTGATGAAGGCGAGGAGGTCCATCGGATGTCCGCTGTGGCTGAAAATATTGAAGTCGCCGACCTGGAGGCGGACCTGCTGTGTCCAGAAGCGGAAGTAGAGGTCGTTGAGGCCGGGAATGTTTGCGACAATCAGCGCCAGGAGTGTTGCGGCGATGAGGATATTGCCGCCGGTAGCGTGGCGACGGAGGGCTTGACGGGCCGAGAAGAAAACGCTGTGGTTTTCATCGAAATTGGAATTATGGCCGCCGGCGGGGCCATGGTGTGTTGTGGTCATAGACAAACAGTTGAATTATCGTTGGATGTGAGCGGCGTGGCTCACAAAATAAGAACACCTGTGAGGGCGGGTTTGTTTGTGTGGTGAAATGTTAAACGGTGAGCCTCGGAGAAAAATCGGAGGAATGGCGCTATCCGGGCGGTAACTTTGCGGCACAAACAAATTTTCAGAGCATGAGAAAAATCACAGAAATCATCATTCACTGCACGGCCACACCGGCCGGGAGAGCAGTCACAGCCCGGGAAGTTGAGGCATGGCACCGCGAACGCGGATTCAAAACAATCGGATACCACTACCTTGTGGGACTGACGGGGAAGGTGGAAGCCGGAAGACCCGAGAGTGAAATCGGGGCACATTGCAAGGGGCACAATGCCTGTTCGATCGGAGTAGCCTACGTGGGAGGGCTTGACAGTTCGGGACGAGCGGCGGACACCCGGACCGACGCACAGAAGACGGCGCTACGGAAGCTTGTCGGAGAGCTCCGAGAACGATACCCGGGAGCGATGGTGCACGGCCACCGGGAATTTGCAGCAAAAGCGTGCCCATGTTTTGATGCCGGAAAGGAGTACGGACAATGAAGACGCGGATAATAGCAGCAATGTTGCTTCTGAGCTTAGGGGGGTGCCGTAGCGCGAGGGAGGCGCAAATGAGCACTGAGGTTCAGGCCGAGTCGGAAACGAGGACGAGCAGGCGAGTGGAGATAAGGCGGGAGGAACTGCACAATATCATCGGGGAGGCAGCGATAGAGCTGGACAGTGTGAAGATACACATTGCGGGGAACAGAACGGTGGAAGCAAGGCGGGCGCGGATTGTATCGCAGACCACGAGGGAAATCGCGGTTTCGGAAAGAGGCACGGGGGGCGACAGCGTATGGCATATGAGTGTGAGTCGAGAAAGAAAAGAGAACATTGAAAAGACGGTAACGAAGATAGCCCCGCAGCTCATAATAATAATTGCGGGAGTCTGCGCATCGCTTGCGGCGTTGATGTTTTGGAAAAGGAGGTGAATGAAAAATCTGCATATCAAAATTAATCAACTCAAAACTTTTGTATTCCAAAATTTATTATTAATTTTGCAAGTACAAATACTATGCACATAATATCTCATCGAAAACTCAAAGAGTTCTACGAGTCGCCCGGGAAGGGGGACTCGAGAATTGCGTTGGAGCGGTGGTACGACATCGCTCAACGCGCTGAGTGGCATAACCTTTCAGAAATCAAAGAAGATTTTCCGTCAACCGACTTTATCGGTAACCAACACTACGTGTTCAATATTAAAGGCAATAATTATCGCTTAGTGGTGGTGGTTAAATTCACAATAGGGAGAATCTTCATCCGTTTCGTAGGAACTCATGCCGAATATGATAAAATTGATTGTTCGACCATCTAAGACAGAGTATATGGAAATTACCAAACAGCAATATGAGTACGCCCTCAACCGTATTGAGGAACTTCTGCCACTCGTTACAGATGAAACCCCAGTAAACGACAAAAATGCCGTTGAGCTTACTATTGTTTCGGACGTGGTTGAAGCATACGAAAAGTTTCATTATCCCATAGCCAAACCTACTATCGGGGAGCTGATCAGTCTTTCAATAGAAGAAAAGGGAATGACTCAAAAACAGCTTGCCGAGGAGTTAGGCATAAGTCCCTCCCGCGTTAGTGATTATATTTCCGGAAGAGCAGAACCAACATTGCGCATTGCGCGAGCTATATGTCTTATTCTTGGCATAGCGCCCGCAGCAATGTTAGGAATATAGAATGCTTAATTCACTATGATAGAACTCGAAGTGAAAGATTTGAGGAGACGTAATGATGCTATAGCAGGGGATTGAATGATGAAGACGAGAGAGAAACTGATAGATGTTGCGAGGCAGCTGTTTGCGCGGAAGGGGATGGAACATACGACCATCTCGGACATCGCGGAGGCTGCGGAGAAGGGCCGGCGGACGATCTACACCTATTTCAAGGACAAAGTAGACATCTATAATGCGGTGCTTGAGGAGGATGCCGACAAGATCGTCGAGACCCTTGAGGAAATAGTGGGGAATCCGACTCTGACGAGCGAGGATAAGCTCCGGCTGTTCATCATCGAGCAATTCCGCATCCACAAGAAGGGCAACGGCTGGGAGGGTCTGCGCAATCTGCTGAAACTCGATATGGGTCGTCTGGAAAAAATCCGGAAACTTGCGCTGACGCGTGAGGAACGTCTGTTGGAGCGCTTGCTTGAGGAGGGAATCCAGCGCGGAGAATTCCGGGCCGACAGGGCTATGGATGTCCGCGGATTTCTCGTACAGGTGATACTTGCCATGGGTGTGAGCGTTGATTCGCACAAGGGCGATGCCGAGCTCTTAGGCGCCGTAGAGGGACTTGCGGATTTCGTGAGCGAACACATGGGGCGGGATTGATTTGCGAGCATGGAATAAATTTTGTATTTTTGCAACAGAATTTACATAAACCAACAACACATACAAGCATGAAATTACTTGAAGGAAAAACGGCGCTAATCACCGGCGCTGCCCGCGGTATCGGCAAGGCTCTTGCCCTGCGTTTCGCACAGGAAGGCGCCAATATCGCATTTACCGACCTGGTGATCGATGAAAACGGCAAGGCCACGGAGGCAGAAATCGCAGCTCTTGGCGTGAAGTGCAAGGGTTACGCATCTAACGCAGCGGACTTTGAACAGACTAAGGCGGTTGTAGAAGAAGTGAAGAACGACTTCGGCCGCATCGATATTCTGGTGAACAATGCGGGTATTACAAAAGACGGTCTGATGCTCCGCATGACCGAGGCCCAGTGGGACGCAGTAATAGCCGTGAACCTCAAGAGCGCCTTCAACTTCATCAATGCCGTGCTGCCCATCATGATGCGCCAGCGCAGCGGCTCCATCATCAATATGGCCTCTGTAGTGGGCGTACACGGCAATGCCGGCCAGGCCAACTACGCAGCTTCGAAGGCCGGCCTGATCGCACTTGCCAAGAGCATCGCCCAGGAAGTGGGGTCTCGCGGCATCCGTGCGAACGCCATCGCCCCGGGCTTCATCGAGACGGCCATGACCGCCGCACTTCCCGACGACGTGCGCGCCGAATGGACCAAGAAAATTCCTCTGCGTCGCGGGGGCAAGCCCGAGGATATCGCAGACGTGGCCACGTTCCTGGCATCGGACATGAGCTCCTATGTAACGGGCCAGGTGATCCAGGTGGACGGCGGCATGAACATGTAATCCGCAAGTACATTTTTGCAACACACAGCCTCCCTCCCCGACGCCAACAGACGCCCGGGAGGGAGGCTTGCCTATTCCTTCTCCACGACAAATCCATACCCGATGAGACATCTTATCCTTTCGATACTTATAGTTCTTTCATTCGCGAGTCTATACGCAGGCGAAGCCCGGAAGCAGATAATAGCGCAGATGCTTGAAAAGGCCGACAGCCTGCACGGCGCGGGACGCTCGGACTCGGCGGCAATAACGGGCGCAGAAGCTATCCGCCTTGCAGAGGCTGAAAAGGACGCAAGCATGATTGTGGGCGCGCATGCGTCGCAGGGCGTGTATCTGCGTTCGCTCGGACGAATAGATGAAGCTCTTGAAAGCTACGATGCGGCCTTGCGGATCGCGACGTCGGAGGAATTCCGGGAGAATCCGGATGATGAAGCAGTGGAGCAGACAGCGTCGCTCTACATCAACCTGGCAGTTCTGAATCTGGACATGCAGAACAAGGATGAGGCCGCGGGAAATGCGCTTCAATCGGCCGAATGGGTTGCCCGGAGCACGGACCCGGGACTGAAAAGCGTGATCTACGGCGCAGCGGGCTCGGTGCTGACAGGCTGCGGGAGGCTTCAAGAGGCTATGGATCTTCAGAAAAAGGCTTATGAAAACGCACTGGCGGCCGAAAATGCGGATGCGGCGTTCCGTGCGGCGGCTTACACGATGATGATCAGCGACCGCCTGGGCGACAAGGCGGAAGCGCAGGCTCAACGCGAGCGTTGCGCGGAGCTGATGCCCGCGATAAATTCGATGATGACACGTCTGCTCTACTATCAGGCCGAATGCTCGATATGCATGCGGAACGATGACAACAAGGGGGCAATCAAGTGGTTCGGAAAGATTCTCGATCTGGACGGGATAGACAATCTGCCTTTCGTGAAATATGACTGCTACAACAATCTCCATACGGTGCAGGCGGCCGCGGGCGACTATGAGGGAGCCTACTCCACCCTGCTCGAGAGCAACGCGCTGCGCGACAGCCTCTGGCAGCAGGAAAAGGAGGAAAGCCTGCGCGAACTGACGGTGAAATACGAGACGAAGGAGACACAGCTTGCGCTGGCACAGAGCGAGACACGACGCGCGCGCACGCTGATGTGGCTCTTCGGCACGGCGGGACTGCTGCTTCTGTGCGCGGTGCTGTTTGTGGTTTATGCCAGCCGTCAGCGCCGGCGCCGCATGCAGAAGGAAATCGAATTCGCACAGCTGCGCGCGGAGACCTCGCGGCAATATGTGGAGGGGCTGGAGAACGAGCGCAGGCGCATGTCGCGGGAGCTGCACGACGGCGTGTGCAACGATCTGCTTGCCATAAGCATGAACATAGCCCAGGGAAGCCCGAAGGAAAGGACCTCGCAGCTGATAGAAAGCTGCCGCGAATCAGTGCGCCGTATCTCGCACGAACTGATGCCACCGGAATTCAGCTACGCCACCCTGGATGAAGTCGTGAAATACTATGTATTGAAGCAGTCGGAGGCGAGCAAGGGGAGTACCGAACTATCCTATGAGTCGACGGCGGCGGAGGGGCGATGGACGGATGTCCCGGATGCAGTGGCGCTGGAGACCTACCGGATAATCCAGGAAGCGACGGGCAATGCCGTGAAGCACTCGGGCGCAAAGGAAATCCACGTGAGCCTTGAACTTGACGGCCGCAAGCTGCATGCGAGCGTGCGCGACAACGGCCAGTTCAAGAGCACGGGCGGCAAGGGCCTGGGACTGGATTCGATCCGCCGGCGGGCGAATTCCGTGAACGGAAACGTTGTTTTCGAAAGCCCTGCGGAGGGCGGTACGGCCGTGTCGCTGACAGTGAAATTCTAAACCAGAATTATATAAAATCACCTAAAACTACGGAATTCCGTAATTGACGCGTCCGAGAGGAAATTTTACCTTTGCATCAAGTATGCTTCTGCAAAAATTTCCCCAATGACCGACGCCACAGCTCTATCGAAGATGAAAATAGCTGTCGTAGACGACCACGAGCTGATAAGGGAGGGGCTGGGCTCCGTCCTTATCGGTAACGGCATCCACGAAGTCGAGAAGTTCGAAACGGCCACGGGGCTGCTGTCGGCAATAAAAAAGGGAAAAAGCTATGATTTCTATATAATAGACCTTGAGCTGCCCGACGGCGACGGCTTCGAACTTATAGACCTAATACGCGAGCTCTATCCGGGCGCGCGTATAATCGTGAGCACCATCCATGATGAAATCTGGACACTACGCAAGCTTCTGGAGCGCGAGGTGAATGCCATAATCTATAAGTCGAGTACGGGGGATGACATTCTTACGGCCATGAACGAGATACTCGCGGGCAACAAATATTACTGCGACGAAGTGATGCGTGCGATGAGTGCCGTATCGGATAACTCGCGCTATCCGTCGAGCCGAGAGCTCGAGGTGCTCCAGCTGATCGCCCAGGGCATGACTACGCGGAAGATTGCGGAGACCATGTTTGTGAGCGACAATACGATAGAGGCCCACCGAAAAGCGCTGTTCGCGAAGTTAGGGGCAGTGAATGTGGCGGACCTGATCGTGAAAGCCATCCGCGAGGGCTATCTCAGCAAAAGCGGTGAGATCAGGAAATAGCGTTCCAGTTCTTTATGAGTCGTTGAAGACATGCCGGAGGCATGTCCCTACAATTAAGGAGTCTGCAAGAGATAGTTACATAATTGAATTTCGCAGTAGAGCGCCCTTGTCTGCTGACCTGAAATGGTTTTGTGGCTGTTCAATCCGTCTAATTTATATGTTTAAGGGATTAAGGGGCGGATGTTAAGGGATTTTTTAGTATCTTTACCGGAAAATCCGAAGGTAAAGGAATGAGCGTGGATATTTACAGGATCTTGAAATTGATGAGCGGGGACAGATTGCCCGCTCCGCTGAAGCTATCCGGCTTGTGGGCCATGCACCTGATGAGACGCCGTACAATCGGGGTGTTTATCGATCCGACCATGGGCTGTAATCTCCGCTGCCGGATGTGTTATTTCAGTAACAGCGACCGCCGCGCGGAGATGAAGGGAGTCATGAAGAAGGAGGACATCGAAGCGATTGCAAAAGGCTTGTTCCACCGGGCGCTGAAGCTGCAGATCGGTTGCGGAGCGGAGCCAACCCTTTATACTCATCTTAAGGAACTCGTGGAGACGGGCAAAAAATACGGGATTCCGTATATATCCCTGACGACCAACGGGCAACTTATAGCCACGGGCCACGTGGACCTTGAAGAACTGGCAGCGAGCGGTCTTGACGAGATCACACTCTCGATGCACGGAACGGAAAAGGATGTATACGAATACCTGATGCCGGGAGCCAAATTCGAGAATCTGTGTAAGTTAACGGAGATAATCGATGGGGTGAAGAAACGCCATCCGGGCTTCAAGCTGCGCATAAACTACACTGTGAATTCACTGAACATCAGCAATCTTGAAGGCGACCGATTCTGGAAGCTCTGGGAAGGAAAATCCGGTCCTGACATCATACAGCTGCGCCCCGTGCAGAATTACGGAGATACGGAATGGAATGATTTCAACCACGCTCCCCTGCGCGAGAAATATGACGAGACCTTCGGAGCGATCGCAGCGGAGTGTAAAAGACGCGGGATAACCTGTGTTGTGCCGACCCGCGATCAGATCGATCAGGTAAATGACATCCAGGATGCGGTGTCGAGCATCATAGAGGATCTCTCATATTGCTATGTATCGCCCGACAGCTGCTACAAGGATGACTTCGAAAGAGGCGTGGACACGTATGAATCCTATCATAAGCGGAAGCATACGTCGGGAGCTCTTTTCAAAGCCATATTCTTCCACAAAAAGGACCGGAAACGGCGAATAAGCAAAAAAATGAATTATAAGGTGCGAGGCTGAGGCCTTTGCAGCGTCATTGCAGGAGATAAAAAATTCCGCGGCCCCCGGAGCGAGGGTCGCGGAACGTGTATTTAATGAATCATGGTTTCAACGGATGTAGACTTTCGAGGCCGTCTTTCCCCGGCGCTTGATATAGACGCCGGGGGCGAGATCGGAATCGCTTACACGCAGGCCGTGGATATTATAGAATTCCGGCGCGGCAGCTTCGGGAGCAAGGACATCCTCGACACCGGTATTATCCGTCTCGTTCTCGAGGCCGGGAGCGGTCCAACGGAGATAGGGATAGCCACTGTTCTGATCGTTTCGGCGCCCCCAGACGGTAGCGAAATCAAATTCGGGGAAGGAGGCCATCTTCTTCATGTCGGCCGTGGAAAGGGGATTGCCTTTAGCCATTGCCACGGCGGGTCCATTGCTGCTCCAATCCACGGGCAGCATGCTGAAAGCCGTTTCGACAAGATCGACATCATAGTATGCGTCGACGGATGCGGAGCTGTCGGCATAGCCGTAGGCGCCTCCGCAATAGACTGATGATGGAGCCTCGCCAAATTCGAGGGCCATGGCGGAGTAGCTCTTGGAGATAGTCGCGGAATTGTAGACGCTTGAGACGAGGCCGCCGAAAGCACCATAGCGCGAGAGTGTGGCCGAGCCGATGGCATAGCAGTTTTCGATGGAACCTCTGCTGACTATCGCGAGGCCGGCTGTGTTGTTGCGGCTTCCGGACAGGCGGACGTCGGCATAACACTCGGAGAGGGAGCCGGTGCTTTCTACGGTCACGACCAGACCTGCGAGGCTCGAGGCGTCGTCGGGACGAGAGTTTACGATGCGTCCCTCCGCTCCGCAGCGCACGAGGCTGCCGCTGAGGCTATTGACAAGGAGCGCGGCTGCACCAGATGCGCGACAGTCGATAAAGGCGTCGCGTAGCACAAGGTCGGTGATCTTTCCTGACGGACCCACCAGGTCGAAGAGACTGCCGCGGACGCCGTTGTCCTCGGTCTTCTGCATGTACATGCCTATAATGGCGTGGCCCTGGCCGTCGAATGTGCCGTTGAAGGCATAGGCGTAGTTCTGATTGCCGATGGAAGTGAATTCCATGGGTGTGACACCGGAGCCCCAGTACGCGAAATCGGCCACGTCGTTGAGCTCGATATCATTGCCAAGCTTGACGGTCTTTCCCTCGAAGTCGGAGCGGTCGATGCCTTCGGCCGTACCGTTGACGATATTCGCCAGACCGAGCAGCTGCTCGGCGGAGGTGATGGTGAATGTCTTGGCGAATTTATTGCCGAAGATGGAATAGTCGGGAACGAGTCCGATGGCCCAGCGTCCGTAAAGAGTGATATCGGACGAGAGGAGAGTGGATGCGAAGTCGAAGGGCTGAGTGAAGGACGGATCGGTGTACCATCCGACAAGCGTGTAGCCTTCGCGCTCAGGAGCTGAGGGCATGGAAATCGTGGAGCCTGCAAAGGCCTTGAAGGATATGTCGGGACCCTCGCCATCGGAGAGCGTGACGGTGAGGGCGGGCTTGGAGCCGCTGAAAGAAGGATACGCACCCTCGTTCCATCCCCAGTTGCCTTCGAAGCCCTTGCCGGCAGCGGCATAGTTGAGGTCGTTGACGAACTCTTTGCTCATCATATATTGGGTGGAGACAGCGATAGCGGGCTCGGGATTGAAGGGATAGCTGAGGCACTTTTCGTCGATATATGTGCGGAACAGAGTCTCGTAGGCCGTGAAGCCGTTGGACATAGTACCGGCGAACCAGCAGCCATTTTCCTCGGTGGTGCCGAGGGAGCTTGTCCCCACCAGCGGGCGATAGCCTTCGTAGGTGGACCAGCAGGCGTCGAGAGAGGTGAGCCCGCCATAGTTGGACTCACCGAGAATACCGCCGGACACGCCTTCGAGAACCTGTCCGGTGCTCCAGCAGTTGGCGATGGTGACGTTGCCTTGGAATTGGCTGAGCTCGTTGTGGAGACGCGCGGCGCCGGCAATGAGGCCCACGCTGCAGTTCTTGGCCGAAATCCAGGCGTCGGTGACGCCGAGATTGCGGATTACGGCTTCCTTGCCCAGCAGTCCGAAGAGGCCCTGATAGTTATAGGCGGGCTCGTCGATATACATGTTGGCAACGGTGTGATAGCCGCCGTCGTAAACGCCGCAGAAGCGGTATGTGCGAGTCTGTCCGGCTGTCGTTTTTGTGTATTCGGCAATCGGCGTCCAGATTTCGGGCATCACGTCGCCCCAGTTCTCGATGGGTTCGTTCAGGGCGATGTCGGCCGTCTGGAGGAAGTGCTGACCGATGAAGTTCCAGTTGCGGTTGGCAGCGAAAGCGAGGTTGCGGAGCTGCTCGCGTGTGGAAATAAGCCAGGGGGATGACTCGGTGCCCTCGCCTCCGGCGAAGAAAGGAATGATGTCGGCCGGGCTTGCGTCCGTGTCGGCCGGAAGGGGATATGAGCCTTCGACATACTGCCAGAGGGATGTGCCCATAATGGCGGCCATATAGTTCAGCTGCTCCACGAAGGCCTGCGACTTCATATATTCGGTGGCAACGCCGTAGCTGCCGCACTCGGGATCGGTGAAGAGGACGGGATTGAGGGTGGAATCGTAATAGCAGTTGGCCATGACGGAGCCGGCCTCCATGAAGTTCGCCCAAGCGAAGCCCGTGTAGCGCGTGGGCTGTGCGACCATATCGGAAGGAGCTTCGGGAGCGTAGAGGCGTCCGGCGCCATAGCAGTTGAGGAGCCGTCCGGGATAATGCTCGCCATATCCGGCATCGTAACCGTTGTTCACGACGAAGGCGCTGAGGAGAACACCGTACTCGTCGTTGTAGACATTGCCGAGGGCATAGCAGGTCTCGATGGTGCCGAAGTTGTCATAGCAGAATCCGGCGCCGGCATCGGAGGTAACCTTCACGTTGCCCGAGGCGCCGCAGCGGATGACTGTGCCGTAGTTGAGGCCGATGAAACCGGCGCCGCTGTTGCCCTGGTTACGTCCGCTAAGTACGGTGACGGTGGCCGACGAGAGGGATCCGGTGATGAGCGGGGTTTCGTCGGAGGACGAATTCTCGTCGCGTGCGGCGACACCTACCATGCCGCCGATATTGTTGCTGCCGTAGACTTCGCCGGCAACGGTGCAGTTCTCGATGAGGCTCGCGCCGTAGAGGCGGCCCACAAGAGCACCGGAACCGCTCTTGCCCTTGACGCGGACATCGGCCGAGCAGTCGGAGAAGCGGCATGCGTATGCCTCGGCCACCAGGCCGGCGGCCGAACCTCCGGCATCGAAATCGGGGGAGGATATGTCGCCGCTGACACTGACGCCTGAGAATGTGGAGTTATGGGCTTCGACGGCCAGACCACCAATGAGGGCCGAGCCGGTTATGGATACGTTCTCGAGCCTGAGATTCCGGATCACTGCGCCATCGAGGAGTCCGAAGAGGGCCTTGTTCCAGGCAGTGAAATCGAGCTTGCCCGAGCCGAAGGGATCGTTCCAGTCGTCGTAGTCGGTAGTGCCGCTGTACCAGAGGTTGTAGATGGTGTGGCCGGCGCCATCGAAGCAGCCCTTGAACCACTTGTAATCGGCATAGAAGTCGCCGGGATTCTCGGCGGGGTCGTCCTCGGGATCATCGACATTCGCGAGGGATTTATCGCCGATGGGCACCCATAACGGGCGGTCGGCAGCGGGCATGAGCGGATCGCTCATATACAGGTCGGCGTCCAGGCGGAAGCAGACCCCCTCGAAGGTCTCCTTAGCGTTGGTGCGCGCGGCCAGACCGGCAAGTTGCGCGGGGGTTGAAATTATGTACGGCGAGGCCTCCGTGCCCTCTCCGGGCCACGATGTGTCGCTCGTGCCGTCCCAGAAATCCTGTGCCGCGACAGGCCGGAAGAGGCCCGTGCAGGCAAGAATCATGACAGATAATATTTTCTTCATATCGGAAATGGAATTGATGATTGTTGATGTAATAGAATTAAGGAGTCTTGTAATTCGCAAATTTACAGAATTCAACAGCCGGAATCAATTACGGATTTCCGTAGTTTTAAGAGCATAAAAGAACCCGGGCCGTGCACCGAATCATGGTGCACGGCCCGGATGTGGGTCATAGGGGTCGGCAGAGGCTCAGAGGCCTTTGCCGTGGCAGTTCTTGTATTTCTTGCCGGAACCGCAGGGACAGGGATCGTTGCGGCCCACCTTGGGCGCGGCCTTTGCGGGCATCTTGGGCTGCGGGGCACCCTGACGGGCAGAGGCGGCCTTGCGCTGCTCTTCCTCGCCGGGAAGGGATGCCTTGCTTTCCTGATACTGCGGGCGGCGACGGAGCTCGGGGGCTGCGGTCTTGACCTCGACTTCCTTTTTGGGAGCCTCGGCCTGCTCGCCTTCGCCTTGCGTGCCCTGGGGCTGCGGGGGCTGCTGGCGCATGAATATCTGACCGCGCATCAGGGCGCTCATGGCCTTGTTGTTGAGCTCGGAAAGCATGCGCTCGAACAGATGGAAGGACTCGACCTTGTAGATCACGAGGGGATCCTTCTGCTCGTAGGAGG
>CAZBNM010000006.1:0-49125 GCA_964493495.1 uncultured Bacteroides sp. | reverse complement strand
CCGTATCGCCCATTTCCCAGAAGTTATCGTGCTTGTTGCCGTTGATTATATGGTCCTTGGGCAGATGGCGCTCCCATATCGAGGCTGCCTCGTCGTCGCGGCCAAGCCCTTCTGCCGGCGAGCCTTCGAACACCGTCGCGTAAAGCCGCGAGGGGTCGAGCTTCAGCACATCCACCAGGTATTTCCACGCCAGTTCGATGGCTTCTTCCTTGAAGTAATCGCCGAAGCTCCAGTTGCCCAGCATCTCGAACATCGTGTGGTGATACGTGTCGTGGCCCACTTCCTCCAGGTCGTTGTGCTTGCCGCTCACGCGCAGGCACTTCTGCGAGTCGGCCACGCGCTTGTATTTCGGCGCCGCATTGCCTAATATGATGTCCTTGAACTGGTTCATACCGGCATTGGTGAACATGAGGGTGGGGTCGTCCTTGACAACCATCGGAGCCGAAGGCACTATATGGTGCCCGTGCTGCTCGAAAAAGTCCTTGTAGGACTGGCGGATTTCCTTAGCTGTAAGCATTGTATATCGGGTCTGTTGTTTTCTTAAAATCAACTGCAAAATTACTCCAAATTATCATCATTTGCAAGCCGCGGCACACAAAAAAACACCCGCCGGACCAGGGCCCGGCGGGTGAACATATTGTAGGATAGATTTTTTACTTAACGAGCATCTTGGTTGCCTTGCCGTTCTGTACGCGGATCACAACACCGTTGCGGGGGTTCTCTACGCGCACACCCTGCAGGTTGTAGTAAACAGCTGCGCCGTTGTTCTCTTCAACTGCAATGTTGTCGATGGCGTTTACATCGGAGGGCTGAGTGTACTTCAGCACGCTCTCATAAAGAGAACCGTAGTAGAAATTGGGGCTCTTGAAAAGAGTGGTGGAGTGGAAGGGGAACTTGATCGTTACATTGTCGCCGTCCTTGGTAAGCTTGCAGGCCAGAGCGGGATCAAGTGCGCCGTCTTCGGGGTATTGTGCGCAGTACCAGCCTTCATTGAAATAGGAGTAGCCGAGACTGGTGGAGGTAAGTGCGAATTTTACGTCATCGGGATCCGTGATATCCAGAACCAGTTCAGGGCTCTGGTGCTCTTCGTAGCCAAGGACATCGTATAATGCACGCAGGGGATCAAGAATCGTAACGGAGGTTTCGGTAACTCTCAGTGTCACATCAGTGTAATTCTTATTCTCTTCACCTTTGTTGAAGGCGCCATATACGAGATTCTCAAGGAAAGAGCCGGAGATAGTGGGTGTGGGTGCGCCAAACACGTTCATCGCCGTCAGGAAATACCAGCCGAGATCTTCTGCTTCGGGATCGCCAAGTGCCCATACATCGAGAGTCGGGAACACTACTTCGCCATTTTCGTATGTACCGATGCAGGATGCAGCGGAAGATGCGCCGTCAACGGTGTAACCTTCTTCATCGATGTCCTTGATGTAGAAATACACATCATCGCCGTAGTTGTCCTTGCCTAAGTACTGCTTGTTGGCGATAGTCACTGTGCCCATAGCGGCATCAAGGGTGCCGGCAATCTTAAATGAATTTGCGAGTGTGATTTCAAGTGCGCCGGTTGCTGCATCAGCAAGTGTGATATCCACATCCTGCTCCATGTTGCCGGTGTCGGTGCTGAGAAGACCAAAGTACTTCCATCCGGTGATGGAGGTAATGTCCGTAGCGGCTACTGCCTTGGCCGGAGCTGCCTTGCGGGCGGCGGGAAGGCTCTTTTCTGCCTTTTCAACCTTTGTTGCAACCTGGAGTTCGGCATTGCGCACGAGCTTTGCACCGCTGTAAGCGCTCTTTTCGGCTGCGGTTGCACCGAATGCAACTACTGCTGCCAATGCAAGTGTGTAGAATTTCTTCATACTTCTTAGAAATTGTTTATTGATTGTGATTAGTTTCTTATTGCTGCCCTTCCGTCTGTTTTTGAAGCTTGGGAAATGATAGCCGAGCAGCTTTCGGAGGCAAAGTTATGTATAATATTTATTACTGCAAAATTTTTGACACCTTTTTTTCTTTTTTTGCGTAAAAATGCCATCTCTCCGACTTAACGGATTATGATCTTTTCGGCTTTCCCTCCATGCACGCGCACGACAATGCCTCGCGTCGGTGCCTCCAGGCGCATTCCCTGAAGATTGTAATAGTGCACGCCTTCCTCGGCCGCTTCCGCCGCAACATTGTCTATGCCCGAATCTGCTTCCGAATACTTGAGCACGCTCGGGAACAGCGAACCGTTGCTCGGCTTCTGGGTCGTCGAGCCGTAGAGCGAGATGCTGTTCTTCGGGAAAGTGATCGTCACATTTCCGCCCTCCTTATACATTACTATAGGGATAAACACTTCATCCGTCCCGTTCTCCTCCTTATACCAGCTGTTGCTGTAGTAGTAGATCACACCCTCGGCCTCAGTCCAAAGGCCAGTCGACTGCTGTTTCACCAGCACGTTCGCCGGATCCGTGATGTCCAGAACCATGTGCGGGCTCTTCGAGAGGTAGTTCTTCAGGATGTATGTCGCGCGGAACGGGTCCACGATCGTAATGACATTGTCTGCCGTACGGCGCACCTCCGTTTCAAGGTCCTGAGTGTTTTCCTTGCCGCCCGAGAACATCGGATATACGATATTCTCGCGGAAAGTGCTCGTGGCGAGCGGCGTCACCGACGAGAACTCGTTGGCCATGCACAGCACATACCACGACACCTCTTCATTGTCGGGGTCGCCGATAGCCCAGATCACGTCCGAGTCGAATTCAAACACCCCGCCGGCATAGGAGGCGCTTGCAGCCTCTATGCTCGAGGCGCCCGCCGCCATCTCGTCCTGCTCGTCAATGTCCTTATAATAGAAGTATACGGGGCCGTCGGCGTCGTTGCCGAGATACTGCATGTTCGGAATGCTCAGCTCGCCCGTTTCGGCGTTGAAGCTCCCCTCCAGGATCGAGTTGCCCGGAAGCCCCAATGTGAGGCTCACAGCTCCCGTTGCGGCATCGTCCACGCTTATGCTCATTGCCTGCGACTGCGCTCCGTAGTTTTCATTCAGCAGGCTATAGAAGCTCCAGAGATTCACATTCTCGAGCACATCGATCGCCACGGCCTTGGCCGGCTCATTATGCCCTTGGGCCCCGGCCTGTTCCTTCACCTGAAACGCACCGCTGCGGAAGCCGCTCGGCATCCCCGCAAAACCGCTTTTGTCAGCAGATGCCCCAAAAGCAAGCGCCGCTGAAAGCGCAAAGAAGTAGAGTCTTTTCATTCGTCTTGAGTCTGATGGTTATTTCTATCCGCAAAGATAGCTAAAAAACCCCCATACTCCAAAAAAATCCCGATCAAAACCCTGCATGTCTCATCGCCACCCTTTTAATGCTTATTCCCTGCATGTATTCAGCTGTCCCCGACCACCGGCAACCCTTTGAGCCGATTTAGAAAAACCATGACGCTTCTCACTGAAAATGTATTGATAATCAATTGTATGGCCCGTAGCCTATTCTTGATTTTTCTTTGAAATGCTTTTTTATGTCTTTCACGCACTGTATCTTTGCGACAGCAATTCAAACCAATTTAGATCTTTCCATGAAAAAAAGTAGAAAAATGCTCCTTTCCCTGGGTCTGTTTCTGGCCCTCGGAACCGGTGGAGCAAACGCCGCCATCGGGCTCTCCGGCAACGCGCCCTCATTTTCCGAGGATTTCAACTCGATGTGGGATGCCGATGCTGCCGCCGGAACTCTTGCCCTTCCCGACAACTGGCGTGTCGACCGCAACCTCACGGCTCCACGGCGCGTAAATGCCTGGGACCAGTGTTCATCCGAGCTTATGTATCAGGGTGGCATCAATCTCGCTTCCAACGCCAAGAACGGCACCTGGAATTTCGGCGCTGACGACTCCGACCGTGCTATCGGCGGTCTCACCACTACGGTCGACGGCGGAACACGAGGACTCAGCCTTCTCACTCACATCTCCAATGTCGATCCCGAGCAGATCATCACCGGACTCACGCTCTCATATAATATAGAGAAATACCGCAAGGGCGACAACGCCGCCGGTTTTGCCGTACAGCTCTTCACCAGTTTCGACGGAAGCAAGTGGACAGCCGCCGGCGATGATTTCATCACATTCTTCCCCGCCGACAATGCCACGGAAGGCGCCCCCGTCGTGCCTATTTCCGTAACGGCCGTCGACGCCAAGGCTCTCCGCACTCATGTCGAGCCCGGCGGTGATCTTTATCTCGCCTGGAATATTTCCGTGGCCTCCGGTGCAACAGCCAACAAGGCCCAGGGGCTGGCCGTCGACGATATCGCAATCACCGCAACCTTCGCGCCCACCGACCCCGACTGGAACACTCCCGAGGAGCCCGAGAAGAATCCTTCCGGCATATATCTCCGCGGAGAAATTAACGGCTGGGCCGCCGATGAAGAATGGGAGTTCAGCAAGGTCTCCGATACGGCCTTCGAACTCCGCAACACGACCCTCTCCGGTGCTTTCAAGGTCAGCGATGCTTCGTGGAGCTCCGCTTGCAACTACGGGTCCAACGGCTCCAATATCGTTATGGACGAGCCTTATGTCCTCGTCGCCGGCACCGACTCCAATATCTCCTGCGGCGCGAACACATACTTCTGCACCCGTATACTCCTCACAATCGAAAACGGCGTCGCAACCCTCCTCCTCGAGCCGGACAACGACGCCACCGGACTCACTTCCGTATTTATGGCCGGCGACTTCAATTCCTGGAACTTCATGGACCGCAGCGGCGAGCTTAAACTCGACGATGCCGACGGCCTCTTCAAGGGCCGCGTGTCCATGACGCCCGGGGCCGATGGCCTGTGTCACTGGCGTCTGTATCAGCGCCTGGGCATGGGTGGCGCATGGGGCCTTACAGCCGACGCTACCGAAAGCTCGCTCGCCGGCAATCTCGTCAAGGGCGAGAAGCACAATGCAGCCCTTGCCGGTGGCACCTACGACGTAACCTTCAATATCGCCGACGGCCAGTACTCTTTCACAAAGGTTAGCTCTGTGGCAGTCTCCATGACTATCTCGCCCGTTTCGGCCGTACTCACGCCCGAGCTTCCCGAATCCGTGCGCGTGCTCTCCCTCAATAATTCACTCATCCATTACAACGACCAGGCCCTCATGTTCAACGACATAGCCAAGGCAATGGGCGCTGATGCCGAGTGGACAAAACACACCCTTCTGGGCAAATCGCTCGCAACGCATTGGGAAGAAGGCGACGGCCTGGCCGAGGACGGCATGCCCGGCGCAAAGATGATGGTCCGCTCGCAGCCCTGGACTCACATCATCCTTCAGGAGCAGAGCTCCCTACCGCGCACTTCGCCCGATACCTTCCGCGCCAACGTGCAGCGATGGGTGGAATATATCCGCGAAAACTGTCCCAATCCCAATGCCATAATTATCCTGCCCGTGAACTGGGCTTATTCCGGCGACTGGACGAACTTCACCGCTTTCAATGAAATCTTCCTTGCCAACTATCGCAAGGTCGCTGCAGAGTTCGGTCTGGTCGTATGTCCTGTGATGAGCGCTTATCAGACTATCTACGATGAGAAGGGCGCCGACGGCCTCGCACCCTGGTTCCAGGACGATCGCCATCCCACCGATCTTTCCACCTACATGGCCGCTTGCATGGAGTATGGTCTCATTATGGGTGTGGACCCCGCTGAAATCACCACGCAGCCGGCTTCCGTTTCCGCTTCGGACGCTGCCGATATGCGTGCGCGTGCAGCTGCAGCCCTCGGTTCGTATGTCCAGACTGTCGACCACTCCGCAGCCACAATCCGTTTCTCCGCAACCGTGCTCGATGAATTCGGCATGGCTCTTGACGAGACTCCAGCCTATTCCGTCGAACCCGCGGCAACTGCCACAATCACTGGCGACGGCATCTTCACAGCTACAGCTCCAGGCGAATATACCGTCACTGCTTCCGCCGTCGGTTTCACGGCCGCTTCTACAGTCCTCGTAGCCGAGCATAACACCGAGCTTGTCGAACTTCCGGCCGTGGCTCTCAGCGCCGATGCAACCGAATATTCCCAGAGCTTCAATGACATGGGCGCTGATGCCGATGCCACATTGCCCGAAGGCTGGCGCATTGCCCGGCTGTACACTCCACGCGAGGTCGGCACCTTCCGCGATGCCGTCGAAAACACCATGTATGCCGGCGGCATAAGCCTCCCGTCCAATGCCAAGAACGGCCTGTGGAACTTCGGGCCCGATGAAACGGACCGTGCCGTGGGCGGAATCACTACCGGTGTGGCCGATGGAACCCGGGCTGTCAGCGTGTTTGCTCACTTCAAGAACACAGGACGCAAGTCCCTTGAGAACATTGCCATTACTTACGACATCGAGAAGTATCGCGACGGCAATAACGCCGACGGTTTCACCGTGGCGCTTTACACCAGTGCTGACGGGCGCAACTGGACAGCCGCCGGCTCCGACTTCAGCACTTTCTTCCCTGCAGCTGCCGCTACTGTCGGATCTGAAGTCGTGCCAATGGAAACGAAGGCTGTTGCCGGAACTCTCGCAGCAGCTCTCGACCCCGGTTGCGAACTTTTCCTCGCGTGGAATATTTCCGTAGATAAAGGCACGAATTGCGCCGGTGCACCCGCACTTGCAATCGATAACTTCACGCTCAGGGCCGAGCCCGAAGCTGTCCCCGAATACAAATGGCATATCTACATCGAAGATCTCACCGGCTATGATGCGATGGGCGTATATGCTTACGGCGATAAGGAAATCTGGGGCGCTTGGCCCGGGCAGGCTCCCATCGATGTCGTGACAATCGACGGCACGGAATATAAGGTGTTCGGCCACGACGAGGACTCGGGCAATTACAACCTCATCGTCAACAACTGGAACCGTAGCCTCCAGCTCCCCGACAAGGCCTTTACCGGTGGTCGCGACTACTACATCACCGCTACGCCCACTGCCGTCACCGAGAAAGACCTCTCCGGCATCGAGGCTGTAGTGCCCGAGGATTGCGACGCTCCCGTTGAGTACTATACTCTTCAGGGTGTGCGCGTTGCGCAGCCGCTGAATGGCCTGTTCATCCGCCGTCAGGGTGCGGTGGCAAGTAAGGTGGTTATCCGCAAATAGCCAAATTAGACTAATTATTCCAATTGGTCCAATTTGCCCGATACAAAAAATCCACGGCCTACTGCGGCCGTGGATTTTTTTGTTTAATGTTCTGTCTTACTTCACGTTGAAGATTACGATGCGGTTCCAGTTGTTCACGTCGTAGGGCTGCACATCCGAGCCTTCTGCCTGAATCGTGAGGCGGTCGGGATTCACGCCGTACTTGTTCACCAGCACGCTGCGTACTGCTTCCGCGCGGCGCTTCGAGAGGCCCATGTTGTAGGCGCTCGTGCCCGTGTCCTTATCTGCATAGCCTACGATTGCCACATTCTGGTCGGGATTCTCGTTCATCCACTTCGAGATGTTGTAGACGTTCACCATTTCCTCGTTCGATATCTTGGCCGAGTTGATCGTGAAGCGTACTGTGGCCATCAGAGGAGCGGGTGCGCCCGGCTCGGCTGCGATCGTTTCAGTAACCTCGGGGCAGGGGAGCTGCGATTCTGCCACGGCCAGCGCTGCAGTTGTGGTGGCAAGGGCTGCGCGGAGGTCGTTCACCTGGCCGTTAAGCGTATTGATATAGTCGAGATAGTCGCAGGGGTTGTAGCTGCGGAAGTCGCTGCCGCCGATATTGAAGAGGAAGCCGCCCGTGGCCGTGATATTCATGTCGATAGGCGAGCCGTAGGCATAGTTGTTGAAGTTATCGCCGTAGAAGCTCACACGGCCTTCTGCGAAGAAATCGACATACTTGCAGAGACGGAAGCGAAGCTGCAGACCCGCCGACACGGGCAGCGTCCACGAATTGGCCTTCCGGTGGCCGCCTTCTGTATAGATATTGGCATTGTTGGGCTTGAAGTCCCATGCATAGCTGCCGCCGAGGCCCACGAAAGGAACGATCGAGAATACACGGTGGCTGTTAACGCCCCCGAAGCTGTTGAACATATCCCACATCAGGTCGAAATTGGCGTTCACGTAGTTGCTCTTTTCATACTCGTTGTTCACCCAGTGAAGAGGGCCGCCGTAGAAGCTCAGGCGCCAGCCTAAGTAGGGCGACATCCACTTGCCGAAGCCCAGATTGTAGTTCACCGTCATGTGGTGTTTACGGCCGTCGCCAACCGTCTTGTCTTCCACGAAGGGAGAGGCAATGCCCGCACCGATCTGTATGAACCAATTGTCTTTCGATGTCGAATAGTAATGTGTCTTGCACGGAACCTCGCTTACAATCGCGGTTTCTTCAACAACCGTTACGGTTTCTTCCTGTGCATTGACTGTTGGTACTGCAAAGGCTGCGAACGCTAATGCGGAGCCGGTGTAGAGGATAGATTTTTTCATTGTGTGAAACTTTTGTTAGAGTCTGTTTGGAAAAGTATAAATTCCAAACATCCGAGAGTTTCACAATGTTCGGCTCCCTGCGATAAATTTTTTTCGTCCCGCTTACACCTCTTAACCGCGCGGCCCCGAGATTATGTCGCGGAAAGTCCGCCGGTCGCGAGCTTTCTCCTGTGGCGTCTCCCCGTCCTCGCGCATGCTCAGATAGCGGTCGTAGTAAGCTAAAAGCAATGTGGTTAGCGGAAGCGCTATGATCAGCCCTATGAAGCCTAAGAGCGTGCCCCACACCGACAGCGATAGCAGGATCAGCGCCGGGTTCAGGCCCATGGCGCTCCCCATGATCCTCGGTGTGAGTATGAAATCCTGAATCACCTGAACTATCGCATACACCGCGATGCACTCCCACCAGATGGGCCAGAAATCGATGCTCGTATCCACGCTGTAGACCAGGCAGAGAAGTGTCGTCGGAACTATCGAGATCAGCTGCAGGTACGGCACCATGTTCAGCAGCCCGATGAACATCCCCAAGACTATCGCCAGCGGAAGGTGGATGATGAGGAAGCCTATGCTGAAAAGCACACCCACGCAGAAAGCCACAAGGGCCTGACCGCGGAAATAGTGGTTCATGCTGTCCTTGATTTCATGACCGATGCTCTCCGTTGCATTTCTGTATTTTGGAGGCACAAGGCGCTTCACGCCGCGGCTTATCTTGTCGTAATCAAGCATGATGAACACAAGGTATAGTATGGCCACGAACCAGTTGAAGATGCCAAGCACTATGTTCAGTCCCCCGCTCACGAAGCTTCCCGCAGTATTCAGCAGCGATCGTATGTCCTGCGACGTCATGCGCCGGGAAATCTCGCGGAAGTCGATGTTCTCCTTTATGAAATCGTGTACTGAGTCCGGCATGAAAGGAATGTGACTCGGCGTCTCCGCATAGCTCGCAACGAACTTCGCAAGCTGATGCATCTCATCCATCAGCGCCGGCACCACGAATATGCTTATCGCAACGATCAGAAGCACGCTCTCGAAAAGAGTCATGAACACCGGCAGCCATCGTTTGCGCACACCAAGGAGCCGCCTGTTGTATTGCACGAAAGGCTCCAACAGATAAGCCGTGAGCCACGCAACACAGAAAGGTAGCAGAACATCCCGCAGGATATTCACCAGCCATATCACCGCCGCGATACACACAAGCGTTATCAACATTCTCACAACCCGGTCGAAAGTATACGGCCGCCGCTGCTCCAAAACAGATCCTTTCTCTTCCATACTTATTTTTTAATAATTCAATCCCCCATCCGTCTGTAGGGACATGCCTCCGGCATGTCTTCAATGAAAACCCCTGCCTCCGGCATGTCTTCAACGCAAATATTTGAATCTGCGCCGGAGCTTCAGCTCCGCAATTAAGAAAAAGGGCGCATCCGCTTTCGGATACACCCTTGTCTTTTCGGTTCTTATCCGCGCTTTATTCGCCCGGGATGATAGCCTCGCTGGGGCAAACGCTTGCGCACGTGCCGCAGTCAATGCAAGTATCGGGATCGATGTGGTAGATTTCGCCTTCGCTGATTGCGCTAACGGGGCATTCGGGGAGGCAGGTGCCGCAAGCCACGCATGCATCGGTAATTACGTATGCCATAAGAGTCGGTTTTGATTGTTGTTGAATTGTGTGTGAATTATTTCTTCGTGCAAATTTACGCTTTTTTTTGAATATGTCAAGCGTCAGTACCAAAAATTATTGGTCAACGCTCTCGATTTCCATTTCCTCAGCCTGCTTGTTCTTCTTCACGTTCGGTGCCTCGAGGCCGTAATGATGCTTGGCATTCAGCACTTTGAGCCATACGCCGAAGATTATCGCCAGGAACCCGAACGATGCGAAAATCAGCATCGGCACGCGGTAGCCGCCCGTGGCGTCAAGCGTTTCGCCGATAAGAAGCGGTACAAGGCACAGGCCGATGTTCTGGATCCAGAAGATTAGGCAGTAGGCCGAGCCTAAGATATTCGCGTTGATGATCTTCGGAACTGAGGGCCACAGAGCTGCCGGAACAAGCGAGAAAGAAACGCCAAGGATCAGAATCAGAGTCACTGCAAGCCAGATTGCCGGGAACATCGGTAGCAGGAAAGCGAAACCAAGATGGCAGCACGTCATGATCACCGCACCGATAATCAGCATTGTCGCCCCTCGGCCCTTGTAATCAAGGAAAGCTCCCAGGAAGGGGGTAAGCACCATGGCAAGAATCGGGAACACGCTGAAGAGGCGCGACGCCGTCTCGGCGCTTACGTTCAGCGTCTCCTGCACGTAATTCGGAGCATAACGCTGGAAGGGGAAAATGCCGCTGTAGTAGAGCACGCACAGAAGCGCAACCAGCCAGAACATCTTGTTGCTGAGGATCTTGCCTAAATCCGAGATGTGGAACTCCTCGTCCTCGCCACCCGAGATGTCCGCGCGCCCCTCGGCCTTCAGCTCCTTGTCGAGCTTGCTGTCCATGAAAGTGAACACCGTGTAGCAGATCAGACCGATGAAAAGAAGAGCCGTGCAGAATGCCACCGGGGCTACCACCGACTGGTCGAACATATTCGAGAAGGCCGGCGAAATCCACATCACGGCGAATACACCCAAGCGGGCAATCGACATTTCCACACCCATCGCAAGCGCCATTTCCTTGCCCTCGAACCACTTGACAATAGCCTTCGAAACAGTCGTACCGGCCATTTCGCAGCCGCAGCCGAAGATCATAAAGCCCAGCGATGCCATTTTCGCAGACCCCGGGAACGCTACCCACCAGCTGTCGAGCCAGGCGCAGAGCTGAGTGCCCTCAAACCATTCGCTGATACCGATCAGCTTGATCACCGCACCTACTACCATCATCGAGGCCGAAAGAATGCCCGTGAAGCGGATGCCCATCTTGTCAAGAATGATGCCCGCAAAGATCAGGAAGAAGAAAAATACGTTCAGGAAATATTCCGATGCGGCATAGGTGCCGAATGTGGCGCTGTCCCAGTGGAGCTTCTCTTCAAGAAGTGACTTAAGGGGCGACATTACGTCCACAAACATGTAGGCGAAGAACATCATCGACGCCACCAGGATGAGCGCCGTCCAACGTGCCCATGCCTTGTCGTTGAGGGCCTGTTTGATTGCTTGAGTCATTGTGCGATGATAGGTTTAGAAATGATACTGATTCTGGATTGGAAACTGATTCCGGACCGCAAAGATAATATATTTCGTTCGCCTTGTCAACTTTTTTTGTGGTTTATCACGGTTTTTCCTGCATTTTTCGTACCTTTGTAATAACTTTCTCCGCAGATAACTTTTTGATAGATTTAGATATGTACAATTTCGACGGCCTTTTTGTCGGGCTCATGACTTTTCTCATAATCGGTGTTTTCCATCCCCTGGTCATTAAGGGCGAGTATTATCTGGGCCAGAAATGCAACTGGCTTTTCGCCGCCGGCGGCATCGCCTCTCTCGTCGGCTCGGTCCTCACCTCTGGCATTCCCTCTATTTTGCTGGGTGTCACATCTTTCTCTTGCTTTTGGTCCATACTCGAGGTGCGCGAACAGCGCGATCGTGTCCGGAAAGGCTGGTTCCCCGCAAATCCCAAAAGGAAAGATAGTTAGTTCACTGTCTGCCTTGCATCTGCCTTCTAAAAACTGCAGTAATCCCCGTTTATTTTCCTTGATTTCCAATGAGTTTCATAAACTCGCCCGGCTTCAATCCCCAGCGTGGAGAAATCAGCAGTTCCGGCGGCGCCGATGCCACAAGGCGCTCTATGGCTATGTCATGTCGCAGTATATCAATTACTTTCCGGCATAGAGCCGCATAGCTCTCGGGCGTAAATTCTACGATGTCCGTGATTTCTCCACGCTCGTATGCTCGTCCCAGCACCGTCCCGCGCAGTATCTGCAGGTGGTGAAGCTTGATTGTCGAGATCGGAAGCTCGTTCACGCGACGCACCGTTTCAAGCATCATCCTCTCGTCCTCCCCCGGTAGTCCCATAATCAGATGCACCCCCACCGGAAATCCGGCAGCAGCGCATCGCGATATGGCATCCTCGCTTGTCGCTCGGTCGTGGCAGCGGTTTATGCGCTCCAGCGTCCGGTCGTGCATGCTCTCGACCCCGATTTCAATTATCACCGGCTTGTCAGTCATCCTGAGTTCGTGCAGCAGCTCATCGGGAATGCAGTCCGGCCGCGTTGAGATCGCAACACCCGCCACATCCGGCTCCGACATGGCTTCTTTTATCTCGTCCAGAACTTCATCCAGTGGCCCGTGGGTAGGGGTGTGGCTTTGGAAATAAGCCAGATAGCGCATTTTCCCGTATTTCCCGGCAAAAAACTTGCGCCCGCGGGCAATCTGTTCCCGCACGCTCAGACCCGCTTTCCCGCCGTCTGGCGAAAACGCCCCGTTCAGACAGTAGGTGCATCCTCCCGTGCCCGCGCTCCCGTCGCGGTTCGGACAGATTCGTTGTGTGTCGATCGGTAATTTTTGAACCTTTCCCTCGAAAATTTCCGCAAGGAATTCAGCGTAACTTTTCATTCGATTCTGTATGCCCTTGCTTCCAGTATACTGTCTAACAGAACCATCGCTGCCATGGCCTCCACCACGGGCACCGCGCGCAAAGCCACACACGGGTCATGTCGCCCCGTACGTGCCCCGGCGGGAAGCGCCTTGGCAAATGTAGGCGTAGGTTTGAACGCTACTTTGAATCGGATGGGCATACCGTTGGAGATCCCCCCCTGTATTCCTCCGCTGTGATTGGCAAGGATTTCGACTTTCCCGTCCGCGCCTACAGAAAACCTGTCCATGACTTCCGACCCTCTCGCCGACGATAATGCAAATCCGTCGCCGTATTCGAACCCGTGTGCCGCGTTGATGCTCATCATGGCCTCGGCCAGACGCGCATGCAGCTTCCCGTACACCGGCTCTCCTATCCCCGCCGGCACTCCCGTGATGGTGCAGCTCACAGTACCGCCCACGCTGTCCCCGGCCTCCCGGGCGGCAATGATATTGTCCAAAGTCTGCTCCAGACGTGCCTCTATACGCATTTCCGGAGCTAATTTCGCAAGAGCCATGCGGGCGAATGTGCCTCCCACGACTCTGCTTGCCGTCTGACGTGCCGATGAGCGGCCTCCCCCCCGCGGGTCGTTGAATCTGTTGTATTTTAGCGAATAAGTATAGTCGGCATGGTTTGGTCTGTATGTTCCGTTCAGGCCTTTGTAATCTTCCGGACGTGCATCCTTGTTGCGGATTATAAACCCGATAGGTGCGCCGGTGGTGAATCCGCCGTACACACCCGACAGCACCTCCACCTCGTCCTCCTCCTTGCGTGGAGACGCATTCGACGAGCCCGGACGCCGCCGCCGCATTTCGCTCGCCAGCAATTCGGCGTCAAACAGAATCCCGGCAGGCATGCCGTCGATTACGCCACCGATGGCGGGGCCGTGACTCTCGCCGAAATCGGTCAGGCGGTAGAGATGTCCGAATGTATTCATGTCCTTCTTTCCGGCCTGCTCACTCGCCGGCCTCTTTTACCAGGTCGCATACCGTGCCACCCACAAACGCTATCAGATCCTCAGGTGCAATCTTGATTTGAAGACCGCGCACCCCGGCGCTCACGAATATCTCCGGAAAGTCTGCCGCCGTTTTGTGGAAGAATGTCGGAAACGGCTTCTTCATCCCGATGGGCGAACAACCTCCGCGGATGTAGCCCGTCAGTGGAAGCAGTTCCTTCATCGCTATCAGCTCGGCTTTTTTTGCCCCCGCGGCGTGTGCCGCCTTTTTGAGGTCTATCTCGCAGTCGCCCGGAACGACACACACGAAATGTCCGCTCCGTTCGCCGTTCAGAACAATGGTTTTGAAGACCTGCCGTATGTCCTCCCCTAATTCCTCCGCCACGTGTGCCGCTGCCAGATCATTCTCATCAACAGTGTAGGGGATGAGAGAGTAGGGGATGCGCGCCCGGTCAAGCAGGCGCGCAGCATTGGTCTTCTTTATTTCCTCTTTTTTCGACATTATTCGTTAAGCATCAGGAATTTCTCGGCGTCAAGCGCTGCGCGGCAGCCCATGCCGGCAGCCGAAATTGCCTGCTGATACACCGGGTCGGCAACATCTCCTGCCGCAAACACGCCCTCTACACTTGTGCGGGTGGTCTTTCCTTCCGTCACGATATATCCTTGCGGGTCAAGTTCTATCTTCCCTTCGAAAAGTTTCGTGTTGGGCTGATGACCGATAGCCAGGAAGAAGCCGTCGATGTCGATCGTGAATTCCTCTTCCTCGGGTGTTCCCTTGAAGCGGACAAGACGGGCCTTCTCGAGCAGCTCTCCTCCGTCGAGGCCTAAAGTTTGGGTATTGAAGAGAACCTCGATTTTTTCGTTTTCCTCCACACGCTTCTGCATTACTTTCGAGGCGCGCAGATAGTCCTTCCGGACAATCAGGTAAACCTTCGATGCAAGTCCGGCCAGGTAGATTGCTTCCTCGCATGCCGTATCTCCGCCGCCCACAACTGCCACGGGACGGTTGCGGAAGAAAAATCCGTCGCAGGTCGCGCAGGCGCTCACTCCCATACCGCGATACTTCACCTCGTCGGGAAGACCCAGATATTTGGCGGAAGCTCCCGTGGAGATGATGATGGTTTCTGCCTCGATATTGTCCTTTCCATTATCCACAATCACCTTGAATGGGCGCTCGCTGAAATCCACGTCCGTAACAAGTCCGGAAATAATCCGGGCGCCGAATCGAAGGGCCTGTGTCCGCAGGTCCTCCATCAGTTTGGGACCTTCAACGCCGTCGAAATAGCCGGGGAAGTTTTCGACCTCGGTTGTAGTGGTTAGCTGGCCCCCCGGTTGAGGACCTTCAACTATTACGGGCATCAGGTTAGCCCGCGATGCATATATTCCGGCTGTGTAACCGGCAGGGCCGGAGCCTATGATTAGACATTTTGTTTTCATGATGTGTTTTATGATGAGAGAGTTATGTAATATAGGGTGAGAGTTGTGTATAGGTTCCTGTTTCTTGTGGCGTCTTATCGCAAATCCACCGTCTCGAGTATGCCGTAGTCCGAGGCCTTGAACCGGAATGCTCCTGGACGCGGCTTCGGAAGTTTCCGTACTGACTTCACCGTGGCTTGGATTTCTGCTCCGTTGTCAAAGACAATGCTCAGCGCCGAGGGGAAGCCGGTCTTGTCGTTGACGGTCAGGATAGCTTTTTTGATTCCGGCAGCCGACTTTCCCGAGGGGGTCAGTACGACACGGGAAAAACCGGCTGCTGCCCCTCCCGAACGCATGGCCTTGTACCGCGATGCATAGTTGTCGAGGATTACGAACGGATTCGACTCCATCAGTTCCTCGGGCGTGGGCTCGGAGATACTCACACTCTTGTCGTCCTCCATCAGAGTCCACTGGGTTTTTCCGTCGTACCACACACGCACCCCGGGAATCACCATCGCAAATGCTTGGCCGCTCACGGTTATCTGTCCGTCAAAATCACCTCCGTTTCCTCGGATAGTGAAATCCATCTGGGCAGCCCCGGTCGAGCCGAGTTCGGTCGAGCAGCGTCGGAGAATGTCGTCTGCCGTGCTGTGCTGTGCTGTTGCGGCAAGCCCCGGAATAAGGCATAGTATGAGTGCAATGGCGCGGAATGTATGATTCATGTCTCTATAACGTCTGATGGCGAGTTGTAGTTCAGAGATTGGACAGCACTTGTTCCACCTCATCGGATGTCATCTGCACCTGACGGGGATTGTTGCCGTTGGGTGGTCCCACGATACCGAGAGTCTGGAGATCTTCCATGATGCGGCCTGCGCGGTTGAATCCGATTTTGAACTTGCGCTGCAGCATCGAGGTGGAGGTCACGGACTGCGTCCCTACAAACCGGGCGCACATCATGAATGTCTCGTCTTTTTTGCTCACTTCTCCCGAACCCCCGAATCCGCCAAGTTCCACCAATCCTCCCGCTCCGTCTCCTGCCGGCGGTTCGGGCAGTGGATACGCTGTCTGGAATCCGATCTGTTCCGAAATGTGGTCGACAACAGCCTCGATTTCCTCGGTCTCCACAAGCGCGCACTGCACACGGTCCATCTGGCCGCTATTGCTGAACAGCATGTCGCCGCGACCGATAAGGCGGTTGGCGCCCGGCGCATCGAGAATGGTGCGCGAGTCAACCATCTGCTGTACGCGGAAGCCGATACGGCCCGGGAAGTTGGCCTTAATCATACCGGTAATTACGTCTGTGGAAGGACGTTGCGTTGCTAAAATCATGTGCATGCCCACGGCTCGGGCCTTCTGGGCTATTCGCGCAATAGGCAGTGACACGTCCTTGCCCGCAACCATAGTCAGATCGGCGAACTCATCCACAATTATCACGATGTAAGGAAGATAGCGATGTCCTTTGTGAGGATCGAGCCTGCGCTGGCAGAAACGTTCGTTATACTTGGCTATGTCGCGCACCCCGGCCGTGCTCAGAAGGTCATAACGCGCCTCCATTTCCTCGCAAAGGCTCTGAAGCGTGCTCACAGCCTTCATCGGGTCTGTGATGATGGGGTTGTCCTCGTCGGGCAGCTTGGCCATGTAATGATTTTCAAGCGCCTTATAGACACTGAATTCCACACGCTTGGGGTCGATAAGCACAAACTTCAGCTCCGAGGGATGTTTGGCGAAGATCAGCGACATTATTATCGTATTGAGGCCAACGGATTTACCCTGACCTGTAGCACCTGCCACAAGCAGGTGAGGCATCTTCGTGAGGTCTGCAATAAAAATGTCGTTGGAGATAGTCGCACCAAGGGCCATTGGAAGCGCCATCTTGGACTTGGCCCGTTGATATGCCTCACTTTCAAGCACAGTGCGGATGCCCACGATCTGGGGCGATGCATTAGGCACCTCGATACCGATCGTACCCTTGCCGGGCATCGGGGCAATGATTCGTATGCCCTGGGCTGCCAGATTCATGGCTATATCGTCCTCCAGATTCTTGATGCGTGAAATTTTCACGCCCTTGTCGGGCACGATCTCGAAAAGTGTAACTGTGGGACCCACGGTGGCTTTCACCTCGGCGATCTCTACGCCGAAACTGCGCAGGGCCTCCACAATCATGTTCTTGTTCTTTTCCTGTTCAACTTCATCGATAGGCACCGATGCAGGGCGGTCGATGAGCAGAGCCGTTTTGGGTGCTTTGAAATTGCCCAGCTCCGCCTTGTGGTCATACACAGTGTCAAGCCCTAAATGGTCCCCGTCATGGATTTCAGGTCCTTCATCGGGCAGTTCATGCACGTCATCTTCTCCTGTTGCCATATTGGTTATGGTAAGCACAGGAGATGTTGGATTAGCTTCCGGAGCTTTGGGTAGATTCACTGTAAAAGGGATTTCAGTTCTTTCATCATCGCTTGGCGCGTCTTCATCATCCGAATCCCTGTCGCCGAGGGCGTTGATGTCCGGCGCTTCATAATCGCGTCCGTCTTCTTTTTCTTCTGTTTCCTCCTTTTCTCCCGGCTCCTCGGTGTTTTCTTCCTCTTCCGTTTCTTCTTGCGGCTCATCTGCAGAGCTTTCCTCTGCATTCACCGGCTCCTCTTCGGCTTCGTCGAGAGAGCTGATGGTTACCGGCGAGGACTTTCTAAGAGAGCCGACTTTATCACCCAAGCTTTCCGGCAGCTTACTGCGCACACCGCGGAAAGTGGATAGGGCCACGCGGAAAAAGGTTTGCAGCGGGTGCAGGTAAATCGCCACCAGTCCTCCGAAAAGTACAACGGCCACGGCATACGCTCCCAGACCACCCGAGAATCGCTGGATCATATCGTTGATATAGTAGCCGTGATTACCGCCAAGATGGAAAAAGCCTTCGGAATGGAATGTCAGCAGTCCCATGATGAGCGATATGGCTATTGCAGAATAAAGGCTTTTGAACGTGAGGGTTATGATATTCAGCTTCACTGCATGCATGCACTGCAGACCCAGAAGGAAGATGTAGAGAGCCAGAATGAATGAACCGATGCCGAGTGTATCGACCATCAGGAAGCTTGCGAGGCGTGCACCCACGATTCCACCTGCATTTCCCACTTCATCACCCGAAGCTTCAATTTCACGGATTGTGCGTCCGTGTGTGATGCTCTGGTCAAGCTGGCCGTTGAAGAAATAGCTCACGGAAACACCGACCATCACCACGGCAATGACGCACAGAAGAAGTCCGAATGCGAGGTGCGTGCGGTAGTCTGTGAAGAAATCCTTAATTCCGTATTGGGGGGGGGCGGCTTTGCGTGCAGGTGCCGGGCGTTTGGTGGTCGCCCCGCCGGTACGGGCGTGCGAATCATTGCGTCCCGACGCCTTCTTTGGGCGTTCTTGCGAGTATTTTGTTTTCTTTTCCCCTTCGTGCTTACGATCCGCAATGCGGCCTTTTGGCTGTGGCCTGGATGGTAATCCACCCATACCCAGCTCATAGTCGTCAAAGCTCTGAGGATTCTTGTTTCTGTCCGTCATTGATGTGAAGTGTGTGTCGTCGGTTATTAGATTGTATTAGAGGAGGTCAGAGAGCGGCAAACTGCGCGATGACGCTCTTGGGGTCAGGTGCCGCGAAAACTGCGTTGCCTGCCACGAGAACATCGGCTCCTGCTGCCGCCAGCATAGGACCGGTCGTGAGATTCACGCCACCGTCAATCTCAATCAGGGCTTTCGATTCGCTTTCTTCTATCAGTCGACGCAGACGGCGCGTTTTTTCAAGTGTATGTTCAATGAATTTCTGACCTCCGAAGCCGGGATTGACGCTCATAAGTAACACCATATCAAGTTCGTTGATAATGTCTTCAAGGGTATTGACCGGAGTAGCGGGGTTGAGCGTCACGGCGGCTTTCATTCCGGCGGCTTTTATGGATTGGACGGTACGGTGAAGATGTGTACATGCCTCCTGGTGCACATTCATGATGGTCGCGCCGCAATCCCGAACGGCGCCGACATAACGGTCAGGGTCCACTATCATCAGATGAACATCCAGAACTTTGCTTGTCAGGGCGCTCACGGCTTTGATGACAGGAAAGCCGAAGGATATATTGGGCACGAAAACGCCGTCCATAACATCACAGTGAATCCATGCGGCTTCACTTTCCTGAAGCATGTTGATGTCGCGTTCGAGACAGCCGAAATTGGCGGAAAGTATTGAGGGAGAAACAATCATATGGCTTATTTTTTCTTTTTGAAGGCGTTCCAGAGCAGATACACGATGCACAGACCCAATAGGATGAAACCTGCAATCGTGAGATAGGAATTGTATTTTTCTACTGCGCCGTATAGAGCCGGGAGGCTTACGTGTTGTGCCAGCCACCACCCCAGGGTAGCAAGCACTCCGTTCCATAGAAGTGCGCCCAGACCTGTAAAGATGATGAAAGTGCCGATATTCATGCGGGCGATGCCTGCCGGGATGGATATGAGCTGACGCACTGCCGGAATCAAGCGTCCGATGAACGTTGAGATAGCACCATGGCGGTCGAAGTAGTCTTCGGCCTTTCGCACCTTGGCTTCGTCGATCAGACAGGCATGGCCGAAACGCGAATTGGCGAAAGCATAGACTAACGGACGTCCTATAAGCAGGGCCAGCACGTAGTTGATGAGCGCACCAACGATGGCTCCGGCTGTGGCCGCCAGAACGATCAGGAAAATATTCATGTCGCCTTTCTGCACGGCAAGATACGCCGCCGGAGGCACAACTACCTCGGAAGGGAAGGGCACAAAAGAACTTTCTATGACCATGAAAACGAACACAAAAAGATAACTGGCGTTGTTCACAAACCAGTCAAAAAAAGCCGCAGCATCGAAGATCACAAGCGGCAGCATAAGCGCGTCAACCATTTTAAATACGGGTAATGATGTTGATTCTTAGCGATTTGAAAATACGTGATGTAATGTGTTACAAAGTTAGCTATTTTTCTTCCCAAATGCAAAAAAAATAATTGTCCCGACATCGACGGGCGATGGCGGGACAATCGAGCAGAATTATATAACATTCAACCATAAATATCTTTTTTCTACCGCCTTTCACAGGCGGTGGAAGACTTATTCTATCGTCACTCTCGCGGAGGAGTATACGTTCAGTCCTAACTTGGCTGCAAAGTCAGCCACAGCTTTGGCGGCACGTACGCTTACTCCGTTATCACACAGACGGGGCGAATATGCGGCAATGGCGCCGAATCCCGGCACAACGGCAAGTACCGTTCCGCCGAACCCGGCGGTTGCGGGAAGGCCTGTACGCATCATCCATGCGCGACGACCATGTTTTCCAAGCTTTCGTGATGCCATAAGACCCACGATATTTGCAGCTACCGCGCCGTCGAAGGCATAGATGCCTGTTCGGGGATTGCGGCCGTCTGCTGCAATTGTTGCACCCATCACGCCTAACTGTTCCGCAGTGAGCTGAAGCGACATAAGGCGGGTGTAGACATCGATGCTCTTATCGGCATCGTCATACAGTGTGTAGCCGGCATCTGCCAATACCTCAGCCATCTTCATCGCGGATGCTTCCTCGGACAAGAGCTGATAAAGACTGTCGTTGAAATCGGGTTCTCCATCGGTCAGGGACAGTACTCTATCAAGCAGAACCTGATACTTGCCGTCGCGGTCGCCTTGCGGGGCAACCGCGCTCACGGCGCGGATAGAATGTGCTCCGAACGCAATTTTAGGTTTGGTTTCGCAAGCCGTTTTCTCGGCACAACAGCAGCTTCCGCTCTTTTTTGCGAGCTCTTCGGGAGTGTATTGGCTCAGCAGTTCAACGCTAAGTGGCAGACGGGCTATCTTGCCCATAGCTGCCGGAGTTTTTACTGCTCCCTTCGAGAGGGTGCGTCCGTCCGTCAGGACCACTGTGATGCCGAATGCATCGGCGTCGGTGGTTGCTGCCAGACGAGGATCCACATTGCCCTCTGTATTGCTTTTGTTGCTTTCATAGGCCTCGTTCAAGGCCTGTTCAACATCGTTGATTGAGATTTTTCTTTCCATAGTATCGGTTAAGTGTTAGTTTTGTTGGTGTGTGTTTCTTAGTGTTCGTGTCTTTCAGTTTTCGTGAATAAAACGTCCCAGGGGGCATTTTGGTTGCCTCCGGGGACGTGAAAAAACTATAATTGATCGGGAACGGGTCTCTGAAATCAGAGATTGTCCTTTTCGATGTCCTTGAAGTAGCGGTAAGTGTCTACCTTGAGTTCGCCGCATGCGTCCTCGTCGGCCACGATGATTGCCTTGGGATGCATCTGCAGTGCGGAAATGGTCCACATCTGGGAAATGCCGCCTTCGACGCCATGCTTCAGGGCACGGGCCTTGTTGTGACCGTTGACGATAAGCATCACGGAACGGGCGGCCATCACTGTGCCTACACCCACGGTAAGGGCGGTCTTGGGCACGAGGTCAACGTTGTTCTCGAAGAAACGCGAGTTGGCGATGATCGTATCCGTTGTCAGGGTCTTCATGCGTGTGCGCGAGGTGAGCGAGGAGCCCGGCTCGTTGAACGCGATGTGGCCGTCGGGACCCACGCCACCCATGAACAGGTCTATGCCGCCGTAGGAGGCGATCTTATCTTCGTATGCCTTGCATTCTGCCTCGGGATCGGCAGCGTTGCCGTTGAGAATGTTCACGTTCTCACGCTTGATGTCGATATGGGAGAAGAAGTTGTTCCACATGAACGAATAGTAGCTTTCAGGATGCTCCTTGGGAAGGTTGCAGTACTCGTCCATGTTGAAGGTAACGACATTTTTGAAGCTTACCTTACCCTCCTTGACGAGCTTGATGAGCTCGCGGTACATGCCGAGGGGAGAGGAGCCGGTGGGGCAACCCAGTACAAAGGGATGCTCCTCGGTGGGTTTGGCTTCGTTGATGCGTGCGGCCACGTATTCAGCAGCCCAGCGGGAAACGGCGGAATAGTCCGGTTCGATAATCAGTCGCATAGTTGATTTTTAGGTTTAAATGATGTATGTTAAGTGAATCGGTTGGTTCAAATCAGAAGAGCCAGGCGGCAGTGATGGTCCAGTAGTTCGAACGACCGTCCAGAGGAGCGGTGTCGGCGATATTGGTCTTCTCGACAAGCTTGGTGATCCCGAAGCCGTAAGAGGCGCCAATCTGGAGATGCTTGACAAGCTGAACTCCCAAGCCGACGTTCCATGCGATGTCCACTTTCTTTTCCTTCCAGGCAGCTTCTACAGCACGCTTCGACATCAGGAAGGCAAAGTCGGGGCCTGTGAAAATGTACGGAGTGATGATGCTACCGACAACCGGCAGCCCGATTTTGTATTTGAAATTGATGGGGATATTCACGAAATCGCGGCTTTTGTAAAGCTTGCCATATTCGTCCGATGCAGTTACCGGAGCCGAGGAATTCCGGCGCGTGTACATCACAGAGGCGTCAAATGCAAGATTCACAACAGGAATGGTGAACTCGCACTGCAGACCGGCCGTTATTCCGGCGCGGTTGTCGGAGTTGAATGTCGACTTGTCAAAACGCATCGAGTTGACGTCGATACCTACACGGGGGCCGATACGGAATTGCGCTGAAGCTGTTGCGGCTACGGCCACGATGGCCACAAGAGCGATGATTGCACGTCTGATGTTATTCATTATCTTACTAAATTTGAGTCCTTAGTGGCATGTTGTGTTTGCAAAGGTAAGCAAAAATCGAATACCTGCCAAAAAAAGTGAACACAAACTACATGCATAAGAAGAGGGCCCCGGATTATGTGTCCGGAGCCCTCGGAATGCGTTTCTTTGAGAGAGGGTGTTATACCAGTTCCTGTACGTCGTCAAGAGCGATGTAGTGTTCGCGCGGATGGTCGCAACCGGGGCATACTGCCGGGGGTTCGGTGCCGACGTATTCGTATCCGCATACGAGACACTTCCAGGTGATGGGCTTCTCGCGCTTCCACATGGTGCCGTTCTTCACCTGATCGAGCATGCGCAGGAAGCGGTTGTGGTGCGTTTCTTCAACGGTTGCGATTGCCAGGAAATGCTCGGCGATATCGTCAAAACCTTCATCCTGTGCAACCTTGGCGAAAGCCTTGTACATATCCACGCCTTCAGCGAGTTCTTCTGCCGCAGCACATGCCAGATTTTCTGCAGTGGTGCCGATGACACCGGCGTCAGCGCTTACGGGAACAGTCACCTGACCTCCCTGGAGGAACTTGAAGTACACCTTGGCATGGTGGAGTTCGTTGGCTGCAGTTTCGTTGAATACCTGAGCCACAGGGAAATATTTTTCTTTCGTTGCCTGCTGTGCATAGAAAGTGTAGCGGGTGTAGGCGGAAGATTCGGCCAAGTATGATTGCACGAGGTTTGCCTCGGTCTTGGTGCCTTTCAGACTTTTAGGTTGAGTAGTCATAATTACTGTTTTATGGGTTTATGTATAGTGTTTTTGTAGTCGTTTTATAAAAAAACAAGTAATGATAAAAAAAGGTTTGTGCAGGGTTGAAAAAAATCGTATCTTTGTATCATACACTAAAGATCATGCTGACAAATAAGGAAAAATCAGTTGCGGCTCTTGTCTCGGGTATGTTTCCCGATGCGGTATATTTCGATTTTAAAGGGCCGCTGCGTTACGGCAGCAGTAGCCACGTGCATATAGTGGTCGTTGGTGGAAATGCTCTTGCGGCCGCGTGGATGAAGATGGCGACCCTTGTATGTCATTATCCAAACTTCGAGCGATCGCGCAGTTTGTGTACGCGACTGACGTGGGTTGGTGTGAGTCGGGCCGAGGCTGAAGAATATGTATATGAACACCGCGAGTTTTTCGATAATTGCCGCTGGCGCATCGTGGATCTTTCGAGGAACGAGATAACTGCGGAGATTCACCGTCCGGTTTACGAGGGCCGCAGAAAGGATTTCGTAGATGTGGAGGTGGAGTTTGTTATCGGCCGCTTTACAAACTTTATGTTTCAGCAGAAGTTGGCACGCTGGCAGATGGATGCCGACCGGCAGCTTACACTGATATTCTGCGATCCTGATAGGGAAAGGAATATGCGTTACGCCTCCCATACTGCCTCACGTCTGTCCATAGGTTCGCAGCCGGTTCAGATATTGGCATATGGACCCCAACAGGCAAGCGCAGCGGGTGTGCGCGTTCTTGGCGAGCCGGAAGATGTGGAGGCACGATACAGGCAGATGATGCGCATGGCTAAATATCTCAACTTCTTCTATAACGCAAGTTATGAGCTGAAGCATGTGCCGACAGAATTGCCTTCCGACGATGTGGATAGGGCATGGGAGGCTGTGACGAATCCCCGTATCCGTCTATCGAATCTTTTCAATGTCATGACTATGGCCGGCAAGATGCGCACGCTTGGCCATGACAGAAATGACTGGACGGCATTTTATGCTCTGACGGCCAGAGAAATCGAGGAAATGACTCCTACCGAGCATAACCGCTGGAGCGTCGAGAGACTCATGCAGGGCTCGCGTCCGTGCACTGATTCTGAACGGGCTGAGATCATGCAGGATATGTCGCTGAAAAAGAAGTATAAAAACGAACGTAATGCGCATTTCGACCTCGTAGCTTTCGATGAGCTTGGTACGGATGAGACGGGCGAAAGCGTGGTACGCTACGACAGTGACTTGATTGCCGCAATTCCGCTTATTGTGAAATCTTTCTCTGATGCCGGGCATGAGTAAAGACAAGTCGTTGCATTATTCGCTGAATCTTTCCGACGGTCGTATCCTTACGCCCGGAGTCGGGAAGAATGTCATCATCGGACAGGGTGAGGATGCCGATCTGCGGCTTTCGAATCCTGGTCCGTACGAAGATACGGTGGTGGCTCGATTAGAGCCGTGCGGGCAGGGGGAATGGAGACTCGTGCGCCTTGGACAGGACTATCCTGTGGCGGTAAACGGCCGGGATGTCGCCCATGTGCACTATATGCGCGACGGCGATTCTCTGGAGGTTGGCGACCTGAAGCCTTCTTTTCGCTTCCGCTTGCATGAAGGTGCGCAACCCTCCGAGACCAGGATGGAGCGACGCTCCCCACGTGTTCTAATTATAGCGCTGTGTATAAGTGGAATAGCCATGCTTGCCGGAATGGGCTGGTGGATGAAGCGTGTGACAGCGCGGGATACACTTTCGGATGAGATGGTATCGCAGGCTATGACTGCCCTCTACAAGATTGAAGTTGATTCCTTACTGTATTTCGAAGGAGACTCACTGATAGATTTTTACGTCTATCCTGCTCCGCGGCAAGGTACAGCATTTCTATGTGCGGATTCCTTGCTCGTTACCGCACGCCATTGCATCGAACCATGGCTGAATGCTGTCACTGCCGGAGAGATTCCGGATCTTGCATCAAACGGCGATCCTGCTGTTCAGCTTGCACTTAGAACCGAAACTGCGGCGCAGCTTTCGGCCGATGATGAGCCTCTGCCGCATCTTGTAAGCTCCCTGACGATCACTGATGCGGGTGGCCAGGTACGTCGCATGCATTCCTCTGATTTTCGCATCGACCGCTCACGCGATGAGATTCTTGAGCTTGGTGGCTGGGACGAAGATCTGTTTTGGCGCAATATTCAGGCCAGGTACGACAAAAGCGATATGATGCTCGGCGATGCAGTTTCATGTCGGATGGACACTGCCGGAGCAATTCAGCTTGCAACCGTAGAGCAGCTTGCAGGGGAACTTAAGCCCCGCCGCACGCTTAGCTTTTTAGGCTTCCCGCAGACACAGGGACATGACGAGACTGCGGATCTGGAAATCGACTATCTGCGGCAGCCGCTTCACGGGCAGGACGGAGAAGACGGCGTGTACATGATGCTGGCCCACGGCGGACGGCTCGCACCCGGGTATTCCGGCGGACCGGTGCTGATGCGTAGCGAAGCGGTGCCCTCCGGCTTTGTGGCCGTGGGTGTTATTTCTGTTCTTGACCGCACAAACGGACACCGCTCGTATTCGGTGCCTGCAACATCAATTCCGAAATAAGATGCTGATACATAAAGGTAAAAATTACATTATCGAGGCAGAGCACGGTTCGGATGGCACATACCGTGCTTATAAGACAGCAAAGGACGGAAGCCGGCGCGAGGGAATATTCTATCCTGAGCGCGACTGCACAGCCTTGGCCGGGGACACGGATGAATACACTGCGTGGATGATTATCCGAGATGTGGCAACGCAGCTCGCATCGGGTTCGCGTGTGCCCGTCGATCCAAGTCACATAATGATTGCCGGCGCGGGCTCTTTCAAGCTTTGCGAATGGTGCAGCAGTCATGACCGGCGCTTTATGGCTCCGGAGGGCTATGAGCCGGTGTGGGCGTTGGGAGCAACGGTTTTCTATCTTGTTCTGGGTTGTCCTGTTTTCCAGGGCGGGGGTGGTGGATATCAGCAGGCTTCCACGCCTGTTCCGATGATGCGCAGGAATACTCCCGAGCTTTCGGCACTCGTCGGCAAATGTCTGTGCTTTAAACCATCGGGGCGTCCGTCGGTCTTAGAATTAAAAGAAGCAGCAGTTGCTACTATCAAGCGAATAGACAGTACAGAATCTGTCCGACCTTTTAAACAGGCACATACATCACCACAGTTTGTCCCTGATATGCTTGAGAAGCTTTGGCCCGAGGAAATGATTTGAAATACATAGTGAATTGCAATGAAGAAACTATTTTATATATTTTTGTTATTGATGTTTGCCGGCCTTACGGGATACGCACAGGATGCTCGGCTGAATTCGATGCTGGATATTGTCCGCACGCTTAAGTCGGGAGGGCAGCAGGCCTTTGACACCGCTGCTGAAAAAATGAGTGCGGATATGACGTGGACTCCCATGAACGAACTCAAAGCCTCGGATCCCAAGGCAGAGTGCAGGGCATCTGATCGCGTGCAGGGTTTCAAGCTTAATAAAATGCTTGCAGTCGCCGAGCAGAAGCGTCGCTTTGAGGCTTCCACCGGAAACATGCTCAACGGCGAGAACCCGAACTTCAGTTATTCGCTCTATGAACGAGGCATAAAGCCATCGTCCACGCTCGAATATACCTTGAAAGGCCGCTCGGGGCAGCAGTGTATTGTTCTCATGCCTTATGACGGGCTTAAGGCATCCGGGCTTGATTTCTCTGTCAGTTGCGCCGGGAAAGATCTTGCAAAGACTGTTGGCAAAGACGCTTATGTGTTTACAGGAAGGGTCGAGCCCGGTCAGGTGATGAGAATAACGGTCAGAAATACCGGCGATAAGCCTCGCTCGTTCGCCGTATTCAACTACAATTCGCGCAAATGAAGTCGATCGGGAAATTGTTTTTTGCCGGTGCATGCGTCCTCGGGACCGTTTTCGGTGTACATGCGTCGGAACAGTCGGTGCTTGACAGCCTGATCTCGGAGGCGAATCATGCCTATCTGTTGGGTCAGCGACACGTGATGGTGGAGCAGATCGACCAAATCGATGATGCATTGGAGCAGTATAGAGATTTGCGCGACGATGAAAGAGCCGGCTATCAGGCATCTTTGCTTAAACTCAGGGGTAATGAGGCCTATCTCCGCGGATGTGCCGATGACAGCGATGAGGAGGCATTTTCGGAGGCCCGGCGGTATTACGAACGTGCCCGCAAGCTTGATGCCCAACGGTTTTCTACCGGAGCTCTGATAGATCTCGAGATGGCCCAGCTCTATTATAAGCTTGGGCAGTATGAGGAAGCGCTGGAATGTATGGAGGCCGTGCTCGACTACTACGACACGACGCAGATTTATGAGCCGGGCGATGACGCATGGAATTCGGCTGAAATGCAGAAAGCTATAATTCTTGCAAGGCTCGGACAAGGTGCTGAGGCTCGTCAGGTCGCAGAGACGGCCATAAGTTCGTATAAGAACAGAAAGAGTCTCGAGTACGGACGGGCACGACGCATGTACGCCAAGATTATCGGACTGACAGGCTCGGACCGGCGTGAAGCGCTAAAGGCCTATAAAGAATATTTTGCCTTGCAGAAGGCTGATGCGCTGGAACGCTTTGCGGATATGGACTCCAAAGGCCGGGAAGAATACTGGATGATGATACGGCCCTTTGTGACGGATGCATACGCTCTCGAGGGGGCTGACCCTGAGTTTCTGTATAATCTCACATTATTTGCCAAAGGACTGCTTCTGCAGCTTGACGCGGGGAATGAGGCCGTCGGACGTCCTTCTCGCAGGAATCTCGAGTCGCTGTCACTCACATGGAAGGATGTGCGCTCAAAACTGAAAAAAGGGGAAGCTGCGGTAGAATTCATACAGTATTTACCTTTCGACGGCGAGGAGGCTGCCTTGGCGGCGCTCGTGTTGCGCCCCGGAAAGGCTCCTGCGTGGATTTCGCAGCCTGCTCCCTCGCGTTTTGAAAAGCGTTTCGGCCCTCTGATCGATGACGGCCTTAGGAAGACCAAGGATATGGTCTACGGTGATTCGATTTTGCCGGGACTGGTGTGGACAGATGAACTGATGCGCACGCTCGAGGGTGCCAATACCATATTTTTCGCTCCCGACGGTCTGTATCATACCCTGGCTATCGAATACCTTCTTCCCGAGGACGGCCCACAGGCAAGACGGCTTACATCAACGCGTCGTCTGATGGACCGCGGCACTATGGCCACGGAGTTTGATGCGCGTGAAGGGATGCTGCTGTTCGGAGATATCGATTACGATTGCACTCCTGGAGGCGAGGAAGGTGAGGACAACGATTTCCGCGCATTTATTGAGTTCAAGAACTACAACTTTCCTCTGCTTGATGCGGATACAGATGAAGCTCGCAAGATAGCCTTGTTGCGCAATAATCCGGATGATGCTCGCCAACGTGGAATCTTTGCCACGGAGGGGAGTTTCCGCCGGCTGGCAGGCCGTTTTCCGTCTGTGCTTGTGAGCACACACGGAATATCGCTCGCGGCGAACAACCATCGCAACTACAGCTCCGATCTTAAGCCGGCAGTGGAGGATGATGTGCTCTCTACCACAGTCCTGGGATTTACGAGCGTGAATCCCATCATCAGGGATTATGGAAGTATGGCCCGGACACACTACGACGGGCTTGTCTCGGCGCGAGAACTCGCGTCGCTTGATCTCTCGAAGTGTAAGCTTTTCACACTTTCAGCATGCCAGACAGGTCTTGGCGAGGTGACTGCCGACGGCGTATACGGCCTTCAGCGAGGACTTAAGAATGCGGGTGCCGGTGCAATGCTCGTGAGCTTGTGGAGCGTGCAGTCGGATGCCACCGCCCGGCTAATGACGGCATTTTACCAACGCCTAAATAAGGGTGAGGGCCTGCACGATGCATTCCGTGGTGCCCGCAGGGATCTCAAGGACGGACTAATACGGGATCATTCGGAACCTGCGCCGGCCGGTTCAACTTCTTTTTTCAATCCGGCGACTCTTTCGGGAGGCTATATTTTTGAGGACTACGTGCCCGACTACGATTTCCCGCAGTACACGGACGCTTTTATCCTCATAGATGCGATAGATTGATAAACCAACATATTCAATACAATATGACAAGAATAAAGAACATAATGACATGTGCAATTCTCGCAGCAGCAGTCATGCTCCCATCCGCTAAGGTTGGAGCGCAGTCTGCGAGCGAGGTCGACACGTGGGAGGTTTCAGTAAAGGAAATGGATCCTCATATGCGCGACCGGATCTCATCGACCATGCGCGAGCTGAAAGGTACGGCCGACGACCGTGGCCTTATTTCGGAGATTGGGCAGGCTGTGGGCTTCGGACTTGTAAGCTCGGCTGTGGATGTTTTAGTGTCCGAGACAATCAATCTTGCCCAGATACGCAAGCGCCAGAAGCGTGAGTGGCAGGCTATGATAGACAAGGAGAACAACTATACGGACAGCATTACGAGCATAAAGGGCCTCAAGGATTTCTATGCAAAGAATTCGGAGCTGGGTGCTCTTGACCCGTCGGACATCAATTTCAACGGTATCGAGATCCGTGGGATGCGGAACGGTAAGGAGGTTATCTACATGGCTTGCAGTATCGACAGGTCAAAACTCGACAATCTTTTCCGCCACAGTAAGTTTAATCTTGTTCTGGACACAATGGCCTTCTATCCATATTCGTGCCATCTTCCCAATGTGGCGGCGAACGGGATACGTGTTATGAAAGAAATCAAGAAAGGAAAGTCGTACATCGATGGTGACACGATATTGCGTCCGGGAGGAAATGGCTTTTCTTTCGATGAACGGGAGAATCTGCGTGTGGGAATAGATTTCGACCTTACTTCTTCGTGGATCAACGAGGCTGTGCAAGTGCATAGGGATGTCGAGTTGGGAAACTTCAAGATTTCCGTGAATATTCCGGATAATGTGACACGCTATACTTATTCGCGCAGCGAGGTTCTGGACAAGGCCGAAAGTCTTCCTGAAAGCGAACGTCGCGCTTTCCTGGCCGCTAATCTTGTGGGTGTGGAAGGCGAGTGCTTTGTTGTTCCGCGTTCATTCATGCCTCTCGACAATGGGAAGCGCATGTGGGGTACGGGCGAATACAACATAAAAGTTAAGGTGCGCGAGCAATGCTCTTTTGCTCCCGGAAGCGAAAAGGCCCGCAAATGGCGCGAGGATTACGCGCGGATGCGCAAGATGCAGAACCGAAGCAGCGAAGTGCAGGAATACTTCGAGACCCTATGGAACCAGCAGGGAATGAACATCGTGAAGAGTTCCTATAAGACGGTGCTTACGACGGGACTTAAGCATTATAAACTCATGAAATAAAGAATCCTGACCTAATAAAAATCCGGGTGCGTCCGATTGTGGATGCACCCGGATTTTTATTAGGTCAATTATTCTGCTTATTCGAGGAAGGCTTTTCCTGCAGGAGTCATATACTGTGAGAGTTCCTGGGGATAGAAAGCTGCGGTGATGGCACCAGCCGCCATGTAGGAGACTTCGCCCTGCTGGTATACAAATACGATGCGTCCTTCATAGTCGATGTAGTAGCTACCGGTCTGCGGGAGAGCGGTTACTTCAGCATCGGGGTTGGTCTGTTTTACGCGTTCTGCAATCACGGCGGGAAGTTCCTTGAGGCCCTCTGGAGTGAAGACGTCATCAAGACCCATTACCTTCTTGGCACCGAAATCGTAGTTGACATAGCTCAGAGCGGATTCGCCGTTGGCGGCACGAACGGGATACATGTATGTTGTCACAGCATAGGAAAGCACGCGGGGAGAAAGAGAGGCCACTGTGCCGTTGATGTTCAGGAAACCGTCAGCGTCCATGATGTCTACATCATCCTTGGCTTCCTCTACAGCGCCATAGCCCATAGAGTCTGCAACCGACTTGAAATAGGTTTCGAGAGCCTTGTCGCTGGGTTCGGTTACTTTACCGGCAGTAGCGGCCTTCATGATTGCGCCACGGAGAACGGCAACATCGGAATCGTCAATGTTGGTAGGCATCATGAGCGTTGCCTTTGCGGTGAAGGTGGCATTATGGTCCATGCTGAAGAGCGTGTCAGTGCCGGGAATGGTGTATGTTTCGTCTTCGTCGAGCGTTGCAAAAGCTACGCGTGTATCGTCTGCTGTGCAGGCATTGTTGTAGTCTTTCTTGTCGCAGCTCGAGGAGCAGGATGCGGCGGCAGCGCCGAGGAGAAGTGTCAGGGCGCATGCGGCGTAAACGTGAATACGGTTTTGAATTTTCATTTCAGTTAGGTTATGTGATTATATTTCGTTTTATGCTCGTTTTATTATTAATGCTTCGCAGATATAAAAAGTTCACACAAGTTGAATAATATTGTATTTTTTCTTTCTCATAATCCGGCATGGTTATTCTATTACAAAAAAATGCAAAAAAGAAGCGTTATGATTTGGAGAATTGAAAATAATGTAGTACCTTTGCAGTGCTTTTGAAATGAAGGCCAACATGGTGCTTGTAGTTCAGTTGGTTAGAGCGTCGGATTGTGGTTCCGAAGGTCGTGGGTTCGAGCCCCACCTGGCACCCTGAAACAAAAACTCCCGCAGAAATTTCTGCGGGAGTTTTTTGCATTATGGAGTTAAATCAGCGGCAGGCTATGACTTCGACTTCTACGAGAACATTTTTGGGGAGGGTGCGTACGGCCACTGCGGAACGCGCGGGGTAGGGGGGCTCGCCGAATGCCTGTGCATATACCTCGTTCATGGCTGCAAAATGGTCCATGTCGCTAAGGAATACGGTGGTTTTGACTACGTTGGCCATCGTCAGGCCCGCTTCCTCGAGGATTGCGCGGACGTTGGCCAGAGCCTGGCGCGTCTGGGCTGTTATGCCTTCCGGGATTTCGCCGGTAGCGGGGTTGATGGGTATCTGACCGGATGCATAGAGGAAAGAACCGGTGTCGATGGCCTGGCTATAAGGGCCGATTGCGCCGGGAGCGGCGGTGGTGGAGATTTGCTTCTTCATTTCTTATTGCTGAAATTGGTGTTTATGTCGATGTCTTTGATTAGAATTTTTTGCATTGTCGGTCCGGAACAGTTCTCTATGTCTTTAAACGCCTCTTCAACACCCGGGAAATGCTGTGAGAAGCGCGGAATGAAACCGCGTATACCTAAAGTGTTGAGGCGTTCGAAGAGATATTCCATGGTCAGGGAGTCCGGCGGCACGGAAAGCTGATAGCCAAAGTTGCGTTTGTCCGAGTCGAGGACAACCTGGGCCACGATCGATGCCTCGACAAGGTGAGCGCAGATGTCGGAGACGAGTCGTGCGGGCAGTTCATATTCTTCAATGAGTTCGTGCTCGGTCACAGCCGGACGGTCTGTACCGAACCGTTGTGCTATTACGGCTGTCACGGCCAGGAAGGCCTTGCGCCGGTAGAGCGGGGCAATGTTCTTGACTTCCTGATCGAAATTGAAGCTGAAGATATTGGCCGACGAATAGCATAGCACGGCACCTGCGAGAGTTATCATCCATACAAGTTGCATCCATATCAGCAACAGCGGAAGAAAGGAGAAAGATCCGTAGATTGCGTTGTATCGCGATACATACATCTGGCCTGTAACGAAAAGCCACTGCACAACCAGAAAACCTACTCCGGCGAAACACCCAGAAATCAGGGCCGGCATGACAGGGACGCGCGTGTTGGGGAAAAGAAGATACACTGCACCGAAGAAAAGGAAGGTGAGAATCCAGGAACTTATCTCCAGAATCCAGGATATCAACGGTGTCAGGAATTCAAGCGAGAAGATGGCGCGCAATGTGGAGCTGAGCAGTAGTTCGATGCCGCTTACACACACCACAAGAATGGGAAGTATAAGAAGAAGCGAGGTATAGTCGCTTATCTTGCGGCCAAGGCTCCGTCCCTGCCTTACGCCCCAGATGCTGTTGAATGTATCTTCCGTTGTGCTTATAAGTGAAACGAGTGTATATAGGAGAAAGACTATGCCCACACCTACAAATAGACCTTCGGAAGCCTGATTGAGATAGGAATCCACGAAATTCCAGGCGTAGGAGATGGCTGTCTTTTGTGCCGGGAAGAGGCGATAAAGCTCGTCCTCGAGATAGCCCTGAAATCCAAAGCCGCGTGCAATGGCCAGCAGAAGGGCCATTGCCGGCACAAGTGCCAGCATCGTGCGGTAGGTCATGGCGCATGCCTGCGTCTGAACATCGCCGCTGACGAATGTCCGCACGGTTAGGTTTACGGTCTTGATGGCGGTGATCCACCATTTGCGCCGCGTGTCCTGCCATACGCCGTCCGTGCAATATTCCCAGACGCTTACTGCTCGGTTTTTGATTCTTTCAAATCGTTGATTCATAGAATTTATTTTTTCAGTCTTTCGGATAGCAGCCGGTGAAGCACCCGGAGGTCGATATATTTCTCGCGGTCAGAACCTTTGAAGTGGAACACTTTGCCGCGCAGTTCATTGGCTCGTGCGGCAGCAGGCGAGTCAAAGCCCGGGAGCGAAGGTCCGAGGTCCGTAGGGATATAGTTAAGCGTTGCTTCATAAACATCTGCAAGGGGAGGATAGCCGAGCGATGCCCGCATGGACATCCCTTCTGCAGGATCTTCCCCCGGGAGAACTCCGGTGATCACAATCGACGCCGTCGAAATCCGACGAGGGATAAACTCGCCGTCGGCAATTACACTGTCGCCATCGGCCATGGGGTCGCGGTCCATGAGCGAGTGGTAAAAACTGCACGATACAGTATCAGTCAAAAGTTCCGGCGTGAGTCCTGCGCCTTTCTTGCCTTCGAGCAGGTGTCGTGCGCTGTCATACCTGATATAACCCGAACCGGAACCATCCTGTTTGCCCGAAAAGGAAAAATTCGTACGGATCAGCATGTCATCCGGTTCGTCGGAAGCATCGAAGCGCGTATATCCGTGGTCGTATGTTTCGAAATAGGAGGCTCCTCCATGCGAGTCGATAACACCGAAATTGGCTTGGACACCTAAAGGTTTCGGAAGGGTGTCGAGCATACATCTGAAATCATCGACTGTGCGGCATACGGCAAGAGCCCGACTCATAAGCAGAGCTTCGCGGTCCACATAGTCTGTCGTATCAGGCGCAAGATTGTAGCTAGCCGTATTCATTATGGCGAATCCGGCATCGTTCATTCCGGCCCATGCTTCACTAAGCAGACTATCACCGGCATTGAAAAGACCCACGAATCCTATTTCACCCTGCGATCGCGGCTCTACTCGTGCAATGAAATTGGAGGGTGCGCCTGTATCGCGGTGCTTCCAGAGCATGGGACGTCCGGATGCCGTGGCCTTGCAGCCTGCGACAAGCGATGTACACGCCATGCAGGTTGGAGCCGGTGTGAGGAGAAGTAGGGCGAGAAGGCACAGAATGCAAAAACGGATCGGTTTCATCGGCAGTTTCCGCATGCGGTTGCAAGTAGTTCGGTGAGAGTTGGATGAGGGTGGATAACGTAGGATGCAAGTGTCTCGAGCGTGCATCCGAGTGCCGCGGCGAGAGTCGCTTCGCCGATGAGCGCATCGGCATCTTCTCCAAGGATGTGTACGGCAAGTACACGCCGGCTTTCGGGGTCGGCAAGCACTTTCACGAAACCTTCGGTTGCGCGATCGGCCTGGGCCTTGCCGTTGCCGGCATAGAGTGCTTTTCCGGAGAGGTATGCACGCCCGGTGCTTTCGAGGAAGGCCTCCGTCGGTCCAACCCATGCGCAAGGGGGATGAGTGAAAACTACAGACGGCATGGCATCCATGTTCACTTTCTTTCCGAGTATCACACGTGCCTGTGCCTCGGCAGCATGCGCGAGCATGCATTGCCCGGTGCAGTCTCCGAGAGCGTATATGCTTTCGGCCGTTGTAGCCATTGTTGCAGGATCGACCTTTATGAATCCACGTTCAGTGAGTTCTACTCCGGCCTCTTCACAGCCCGAAGGAACAACGGCTTTCCGGCCTACGGCCATCAGCACAAGGTCTGTGTCGAGCGTAGAAATGCCTTTTCGATCCTCATAGTCAACTGAAAATCCCGGATGTATGGCTTTTACCGCAACCCCGGTTATGAAAGTTATACCCCGACGTTTGAGGATGGAACGCAAACGTTTGGCAACTTCCTTATCGGCCGCAGGAAGTATTTCCTTGCAATACTCCAGCACGGTAACGTCTATTCCTTTGTCTGCGAGGATCGATGCGAATTCCAGACCGATTACTCCCGCGCCTATTATGGCCACTCGTTGTGGAAGTGTCTCGAGATTAAGGAAATCTGTGGAGTCGGCCGCAAGTCCGGCGCCTTCAATGGGAAGCGTGGCCGGTGCAGAACCTGTGGCGATATATATTCGTTCGGCGCAATGAATATCATTGCCTACACGCACACGGCGGTCCGGCATCAGGATTGCGGAGCCTACGATGTAATCCACGCCGGAAAGAGCAGCGCGTACGTCACTCCGCAGCAGATCCGTTATTTCCGCCACATGCTTCATGCTGTCCGCCCACGCATCGCTGCCGGATGCGCACAAGGCTTTTGTGGGTATGCATCCTCTGTTGAGGCATGTGCCTCCGGGCAAGGATTTTTCAACAATAGCCGTGCGGAGTCCGCGGGCTGCCAGCCCGGCGGCTAAGGTGTAGCCGCCGGGACCGGCACCGATTACCAGCGCGTCATACTTCATCTGAGGTGATGCTTTGATAGGTTACCTTCGGATGCAGGGCTGCCTCGTTTTCGTCGGGATGCCTTACGGGAGTGTGATGAGGAGCGTCTTTGAGGGTGTCCGGGTCATCGACTGCCTCACGTGCAATATCACGCATGGCTCGGATGAATAAGTCAAGAGTCTCGCGGCTCTCGGTTTCCGTAGGCTCGATCATCAGTGACTCGTGGAAAAGTAGCGGGAAATAGATCGTAGGAGCATGGAATCCCATGTCGAGGAGCCGTTTGGCCACATTCCTGGTCGTACATCCTGTGGATTTATCGCGAAGTCCGTCGAAGACCATCTCGTGCTTGCAAGGTCCGGGAATTGGCAATTCGTATAGATCCTTCAGGGAGTTGAGTACATAGTTGGCGTTCAGACATGCCAGCGGGCCGACTTGTTCTATTTCCTTGCCCATGGAGAGGATGTACGCCAGAGCCTTGACGTAGACGGCATAGTTGCCCAGCCAGGTGCTGACACGCCCCAGCGGGTCAAGCTCCGTGCGTTCGAAGGGCGTTTCGGTGCCTTCCTCAAGCACCTGTAGTGTCCCTTTCTCATTGCGGACAACGCGGGGCATGGGCAAGAAGCGCTCAAGGCCTTTACGAACGCCTATCGGCCCGGCGCCCGGTCCTCCGCCTCCATGAGGCGTGGAGAAAGTCTTGTGAAGATTTATGTGCATCACATCGAAACCCATATCACCCGGACGTGCCACTCCAAGCAGGGCATTGAGATTGGCTCCGTCGTAATACATGAGAGCACCGCAAGCATGAACGGCCTCCGCAATGGCGGGGATGTTCTTTTCAAACATACCCACTGTATTGGGGTTCGTCATCATAACGGCCGCCACGTCAGTCCCTAATTTGGACCGCAGGTCATCGACATCCACAGTGCCGTCTGGCAGTGAGCGACACTCGACAACGTCATAGCCGGCTATGGCCGCGGATGCGGGATTTGTGCCATGGGCGGAATCGGGTACAATCACCTTGCGGCGCATTGCTCCCTCGCCGCGCGATGAATGGTATGTACGTACGACCATCAGACCCGTGAGTTCGCCGTGCGCACCGGCATAGGGATTAAGCGAAAACTCCGCCATCCCTCCAATCTCCGACAGCAGAGTCTGGAGGCGCCAATAAATTTCAAGCGCTCCCTGCGCCATGCGGAAAGGCGTAGCGGGATGCAGGTTTTCTATTCCGGAAAGGCGAACGGCGGCTTCGTTGATCTTCGGATTATACTTCATCGTGCACGACCCCAAAGGATAAAAGCCGGTGTCAACGCCAAAATTATTGGTCGACGAATTGGTATAATGGCGAACAACAGCGGGCTCTTCAACTTCGGGGAGCGCCGGCGGATCCATCCGTGCGTATTTGTTCGGAAGCACGTATTTATTAGCCGTACGGATGGAGGGTGGCATATGGCCTCTGCGACCCGGGCGTGAAAGCTCGAATATGAGCGTGGAATACAGCTTTTTATTCATAATGATTCGACGGCTTCTATGTAGTTTCTGACATCCTCCGGCGTGCACAGTTCGGTTGCACAGACCAGAAGCTCATTTTCTCCTGTCACTTTCCCTGCGAGGAATCCTTTACGCAAGCATGCGTCCACAACATCCTTTGCCCGCAAATCTCCGACCGTCTCGAGTAGACATTCGTTGAGCCACTCGCGCTCGGGGAAGCGCACACGGAACAGTCCGGTTGCGCAGAGCCGGTCCACAAGGTCATGGGCTATCGAGGCGCTTGTCTCGTTCACTTCACGGAGACCATCCGGACCGAGAAGCGAGAGATACACGGCTGCCTGAAGCGTCATAAGGCCCTGGTTGGAGCAGATATTCGATGTGGCTTTATGGCGGCGTATGTGTTGCTCGCGTGCCTGAAGTGTCAGCACGAACACGCGTTGCCAGTCGGCATCAGTTGTTGCGCCGACGATACGCCCTGGCATCTTGCGCATAAGGTTGCGAGTACATGCCAGATAACCCAGTCCGGGGCCTCCGTAGTTTAGAGGCAGACCAAGACTCTGCGCCTCGCCGCAAGCAATGTCAGCGCCCCATTCGCCCTGACTTCGAAGCATGCCAAGAGTAGATGCATGAGTGTTGATGATTAGCAACGCCTTTGCAGCGTGCACTTCATCGGCCAAGCCCTCGAAATCTTCGAGAATGCCGTAACGGTTGGGAGTGGCCATTATCACGGCAGCTACATCCCCCGCACCAAGCTGTTCGCTCAGCGCTGTTCGGTCTGTCGCGCCTTCGTGTTCATTCACCGTCTCGAGAATAATTCCTTGCCCTTCGGCATAGGTTGCCAGCACCTGACTTATAGCCGGCAATAGCGTTGCACTCACCAATATACGACGGCGTTTCTTGCCGGCTGCCACAGCCATCATCATGGCCTCGGCAGTAGCTGTCGCGCCATCGTACATCGATGCATTAGCCACGTCCATACCTGTCAGCGAGGCTATCATAGACTGGTATTCAAAGATATACTGCAGGGTGCCTTGGGAAATTTCTGGCTGATACGGAGTATAGGCAGTATAGAATTCCGACCGGGAAGCAATTGCTTCTACCGCGGCCGGACAATAGTGTCGGTAGAATCCATAGCCGGCAAAACATGCAAGCTCGGTATTCCTACGACCGAGATCGCGGAAATATCGGCTTACTTCTGCCTCAGGCATAGGTGCATCGAGTTTATAACCGTCTTTTAGACGTAATGCCTCGGGCACGTCAGCGAAGAGGTCCTCTATGCTCGAAGCCCCACAGCGCTCAAGCATCAGACGGATGTCTTCGGAAGTGTGCGGTAGATAGGGGTGCATGGCTGCAAAGTTTATTTGATGGACGCTTCGTAAGCGGCTTCATCCATAAGTGCATCGAGTTCGGCAGGATCAGAGATGCTTACCTTAATGATCCAGTTTTTCATGGGATCGGCATTGACAAGGGTGGAATCCTCTTCAAGCGCAGAGTTCACTTCCAGAACTTCGCCGGATACGGGCGAGAAAAGGTCGCTGGCCGCCTTGCGGCTCTCGATTGCGCCGAATTCTTCTCCGGCAACGACTTCGTCGCCTTCTTCGGGCATATCGACGTAGGTGACAACACCGAGTTCCTTTGCTGCGAATGGCGAAATGCCGATGTAGCCTTCGTTGCCTTCTACGCGTATATATTCGTGGGTGGGAAGATACTTGATCATGATTAGTTCGTTTTTAGTTTGATATAGAATAGATATGGGTTATTTTTTATAGCGGGTAGTATAGAAGCGTTTTTTTACAACTGTGGCAGGCACAGTCTTTTTACGGATTCTTACCTGAAGTGGAGTCCCAAGGGCAGCACAACGGGCATCTACCAGTGCCATGGCCAGATTGCGGCCCAACGTGAGCGAGCGATAGCCGGTTGTGATCTCGCCAACTTTTTCGCCATCGGAATCAAGGACTTCGAAATCGTGGCGGGCTGTGGCCGGAGAATCAATCTCAAGACCTACAACTTTCTTCTTCACGCCTTCGGCCTTCTGGGTCCTGAGTGCCTCGGATCCAATGAATCCTTCGGGCTTGTCGAGTTTCACGAACATTCCCAGACCGCTTTCCAGCGGCGAGATTTCAGCCGTCAGCTCATCGCCGTATAAGGGCAGCCCGGCTTCAAACCGCAGCGTATCGCGGCAGCCCAGTCCGCATGGCTGTACGCCGGAAGCCATAAGGGCGTCCCAGAGTTCCACGATGCGTTCATTCGTGTCGTAGACTTCGAACCCGTCTTCACCGGTGTACCCGGTGCGGCTGATAACTACGGGCAGAGAAGCGTCTTCGCCGTCGAACATCTCGAAAGTATAAAATCCCATCTGTGACAGGTCCACTCCCGTAACAGCCGACAGAATCCGTTCTGCATCCGGACCCTGCACGGCAAGTTCTCCATAGGCATCGCAGAGGTCGGTTATCGCCACATCGTATCCGTCCGCAGCCGAGAGTATCCACTCGATGTCCTTATCGATGTTGGACGCGTTGATCACCAGCAGATAGCAGTCGTCGGCAACTTTGTAAACCAGAAGGTCATCGACAGTCCCACCGTCTTCATATGTCATCATGCCATATAGAATCTGCCCGGCGGAAATTGCTGTGACGTCATTGGTGAATATGTGGTTTACAAAGCGTTCGGCATCCGGGCCCTCGATAATGAGCTCGCCCATATGGCTGACGTCGAAGACGCCGACGGCCGTGCGCACGGCCTGATGCTCTGCATCCAGTCCCGCGTATTCTATCGGCATGTCAAAGCCCGCGAAAGGCGCCATCTTGGCGCCCAGGGCAGTGTGCCGCTCGTGGAGACAGGTCTTTTTGATTTCAGGATTTTCCATTATGTCAGGTATTTGATTTAAGGTTCGATACTAACTCGCGAATGTGTTCGGACGGGATGGCTTCGCTGTCAAGGAAATCACCGTAAATCCGCAGTTTTCGGGACGTCCCGGAGTCATCACGCTCATAAGCGGCTGCCACTGTGCCTACTCCCGGTACATGCATACTCCTTATCAGGCGCGTATCATCATTAAGCCTCAGAAACGACGGATCGTAATACGGCAGCTCGAGCTTCTCTATCTCGCGTACTTCATTTTCTGAAAGAACGCGTGTATTGCTGCACAACATATCGCGCAGAGCGGACGTAAGTTCATCCTGTGAAAGAGTCAGCCCTTCGGCTCTAAGATTGGTGATGCGCGCCTCAACAGACTTCACCCCTTTCGACTCAAGTTTTGCGCGCGATGGCGTGAGCAATTTCAATAATTCCTGTCCAGGCATATCATACAGCAGGGTAGAGTGGGCGATAGCTCGCCCGGGAAGCGCATAGAACGCTCCGCCGCTCACCTTGCGCCCGTGGATGCAGACATCGTTGCGCCCCGTGGGTTCGGCGTCTATTCCGATCCGAATTAGCGCTTCTGCAAGCTTTGCCGTCCATTTCGCGAAAATTCCTGATATTTCTTCTCCATTTTCGCGAGGCCCCACATAGCTTAGCATCAGATTGCCACCATCGGCCACCACAGCTCCCCCGCCACTGCGACGTCGCACGACGTCCACCCCGCTTTTCATGGCCGCAGCAACATCTACCTCGGCGGGAATACACTGATTGCGCCCGCAGATGATTGTAGGCTTTGATTGCTGCCACACAAAAAAATATTCCCCGGCTGGCAGAGTATGCGCCGCCCACTCCTCCATGGCAAGGAAGAATGGCAGTCGGCGGGGCTGCGCAGGCCGGGGTAGGGCGAGGTAGATCATTACGCCCCAAATTTACAAAATATTTCGAAAATAAGCTACAAGCCTCCCGAAAAAGTTCTTTATCGTTCCGCGAAAAAATATCACGGGATTTCTACTGTGCGTTTCTGCCGGGGAGGAGCTCGAAAGCGTCAACGTATATTTCGGTGATTGTGCGGCTGATGGCAGTGGCATCCTCCCAGCGGCGTGTGCGGATTTTGCCTTCAAGGAGCATCCTTGTACCCTTTCGGATATATTTTTCGGCAAACTCCGCACCCGGTCCCCACATGACTATGTTGTGCCATTCGGTTTTTTCCACTCCGGCCTGATTGCGCTCCGAAGTAGCAAGTGAAAATTCCGCAACCGGTGTCGAGCCAACCATCTTCATGTGTGGGTCACGGCCCACATTGCCCATAAGAATAGCTTTGTTCATTTTTTGAAGGAGCTGAGAATTGCGTCAATGACTGCTGCGGAGAATCCACCGCGGTCCAGGGCGTTCAGCCCTTGTATTGTTAGACCGCCGGGTGTGCATACCTTGTCGATTTCCACTTCCGGATGAGCGGTCCCGTTTTCAAGAAGTGAGCATGCGCCGAGTAGTGTCTGCACCGTATATGCGCACGCATCCGACGCCTCGAGACCCATCTGCACTCCGGCTTGCATACATGCGCGTATGTAGCGCAGAGCGTAAGCCGTCCCGCACGAAGCGAGAGCTGTTACAGCCGGTAACTTTCCCTCTTCGATGCACACGGCATCCCCTAAATTCTTGAATATGTGCGTGACCTTTTCGCCGATCAGCTTCTCGCAGGCACAAACGAATGTCATGGACTGACCGTGCGTAATGCCGATATTAGGCATGATCCGGGCCACGGGATTGGCTGGAAAAAACTCCTGCATTTCCTTTAAGCTGATTTTCGGCGACAGGGTGGAGGCTACGCAGCCCTCAGGCATTTGGTCCTTTAGCTCTGCGAACATCTCGCGCGAAGCCCCTTCGGGAAGCGCCACAATCACCAGCCGTGGCGATTCCGCGGCGAGTGCAGAGCTTAAGTCGGTATAGGTCCGTAGATTTTCTATGCCACCAAGTCTTTCGAGCTTTGCCACGCTTCTGTTATAAATTGCCGTACCGAGCCCGGCTTTGGCCAAGCCCCGCGCAATGGCCGCCCCCATCGCTCCGGCTCCGATAATAAGGATTTTGTCTAACGCGTACATCTTTCAGCTTTCAGGAAAACAACGGAGCAATCCGGAGCTAAGCGCCCGGATTGCTCCATCTGTCAGTTTGGAATATCTTTGATTTATTTAGCGGGAGTGTAGCGCTCGTTGAGACCCTTGACTACCTCTTCCGTGATGTTGAGTGCCGGATTGAAGTATACGCCGCTTTCGCGGAAAAGGATCGCATCATAGCCGCGCACAGCGTTATATTCCTTGATGAAGTTGTCGATCGAGTCGGTGAGGCGGCGCTGCTGGATGCCTATCTCATTGTTGATCTTAGCCTGTTGCGCGCTCAGGTAGCGGGCGGCCTCGTTCTGCTTCTTGTTGAAATTGTTGACGTCCGATTCGAACGACTGCTGCGACAGATAGATATTGTTCTGCTGCTTGCGCTCGATTTCAGCACCGAGAGTCTGTATTTCCTGCTGCTTCTGGCGCTCCTGCTGCTGATATTGCACCATGAGCTTCTGCGACGAAGCGGCAATTTCCTGAGCGAGCGTATACTGGCTCAGAAGCGAATCATAGTCGATGTAGCGGATGTTGATCGTCTGCACAGCTTCGCCTGCATTTGCGGCTTCAGGAGTGGTCGTGGCCTTTTCGGCGGGTTTGCTGCAGGCTGCCGCGCCTAAAGCGAGTGCTGCAAGTATGGCTTTCGCCGTGATGGATACTTTTGTCATTACCTTTGATTGGTATATGTTGTGTGTGAATTGTGTTTCGCGCGTTTCATTATGTCGTGGGCGTGACCCTGTGGAAAGCTCCCGCCCTTGACAAAAAACACTTTCACACCCAGAAGTACTACAGCTAAAAGAAGAAGTATTACTGTCAGCACAAGTGTCTTCATGGAGGTGTGTTCAGTGTTTTGCGCTACAAATATAGGAAAGAAAATGCGATTTTTTTCCTTATCTAAAATTTATTTTGTAATTTAGAGGGCGAAAAGTGGCCTATTTAACATCTTTTCTCTTTACGAAAACTTTATTAAGCCCATCGGGCGCGTCAAAAAGATATTTTCAGAACATTTAGCGATATGACAATCAAAGACCTCAAACCCGCACTGGTCTTCTCGATTTTCGACGAGATCAATCAGGTGCCCCGTCCTTCCAAGAAGGAAGAAAAAATCCGCAAGTACCTTCTGGACTTTGCCGCCAAGCACAATATCGAAGTGAAGACCGACGCCATCGGCAACGTGGCCATGTTCAAGCCGGCAACCCCCGGCAAGGAGCAGGCTCCCTGCGTTGTGATGCAGGCGCATATGGATATGGTCTGCGAAAGCAACGACAAGAGCTTCGACTTCGAGAATTCACCCATCAAAACCATCGTCGACGGCGACTGGCTGCGCGCCGATGGCACCACGCTCGGCGCCGATAACGGTATTGGCATGGCTGCCGCACTGGCCGTGCTTATCGACAAGGACCTCGTTCACGGTCCCGTCGAAGCCCTGTTCACCGTCGACGAAGAAACCGGCCTCACCGGCGCCAATAACATCGGCGAAGGCATGATTGCCGGCAATATCCTCCTCAACCTCGACTCCGAGGACGATGCCGAAATTTTCATCGGCTGCGCAGGCGGCGTGGACACAACCTGCACCTTCAAGTACAAGCGCTCCTTCGCTCCCACCGACTTCCATTACTTCAAGTTCGATGTTGCCAAGGGTCTTGGCGGTCATTCAGGCGGCGACATTCATCTCGGTCGTGCCAATGCCAATAAGCTCGTCGCCCGCTTCCTCTACCTCCTCAGCATCGACCACGAGATTTGCGTGTGCGAAATCGACGGCGGCAACCTCCGCAACGCCATTCCCCGCGCTGCTCACGTCCTCTTCGGCGTACACACGTCCAATAAGGAAAAAGTTATCGCAGCATTCAACAAGTATGTAGCCGACATCGAAAACGAATATAAGGGCCTCGAACCCACACTCGAGCTCACCATCGAGAGCATCGACCGTCCCGAGTACTGCATCGATTCCGAAACCTGCAGACATCTCATCGAGTCCCTGTACTGTGCACCTCATGGCGTAATCTCCATGAGCCGCGAGCTCGAGGGCCTCGTTGAAACATCCACCAACCTCGCATCAGTCAAGATGCCCGCTCCCGACGAAATACTCGTCACCACCAGCCAGCGCTCCTCCGTCGAGTCCCGCAAGTGGGATATCGCACGCCAGGTCGAAGCCCTCTTCAAGCTTGCCGGCGCACACGTCACACACGGCGACGGATATCCCGGATGGGCTCCCAACATGGATTCCACCATCATGCACATCGCATCCGACGCCTATGAGGAGCTCTACGGCATCAAGCCCGCCGTTAAGGCTATACATGCCGGCCTCGAGTGCGGACTCTTCCTCGAGAAGTATCCTCATCTCGACATGGTGTCCTTCGGTCCCACTCTCCAGGGTGTCCACTCCCCGAGCGAGCGCATGTATATACCCGCAGTCGAACGTTTCTGGGGACAGCTCACACGCACCCTCGAAAAGGTTGCCGACCTCAAGGCCTGAGCCTTGCCACGCAACTTAGCTTAATGAATTCCGCCTGCCGTCCCGAGCCATGAATCATGCTCCGGGCGGCAGTTGCGGATGTTTGCCCCACGTTTTAATCTCCGCCTCAGAATCTATGCCGAAACTCCTTGCCCCACTTTTCGTCCTTGTTTCCATATTCATGGACTTGGCGCTCGCTGCATCAAACCCCAAAATGAACAGCAGCCGCTTTGCTTTCCCTGAAGAAGAAGGCTCGGGAGCCGGAGTCGACAGTTTCGGACGTCCCTACATCATCATCGAGGGCGACACAATCCATGCCGCATACCTTCCGGGTATTGTCCCCGAAAAGTCCCGGCCTCTCGACGATGACGATTACCGCCGGGTTGCCGAAGAGCTCGGCGTGGAGCCGGCGGCTATCAAAGCAGTGGTAAGCATTGAGGCAGGCACCACACAGAGAGGTTTCTATGCCGAAGGAAAGCCCGTCATTAATTTCGACCTTTCCGTTTTTCGCACCATGGCAGCCCGTCGTAACGTGAACCTCGGAAAATACAGCCGATCCCACGCAGTTGTGTTCAACCGTCCGAACAAAGCCAAGTACGGCTCATACCAGAAGGCCCAGCAGGCACGTCTTGATGCTGCCATGACCATCGATTCCATTTCCGCCATACATGGCACATTCTGGGGCATGTTTCAGATCGGCGGCTTCAACTGGAAGCGTTGTGGAGCATCGTCCGTGCAGGATTTTGTAGAACGCATGTCCTCCTCCGAGCAGGAGCAGCTGGCTCTCTTCGCCAGTTTTATACGAAACTCCGGTTTGCTCGAAGCGCTTCGTAATAAAAACTGGAGCGCCTTTGCCAGAGGATATAATGGTCCTGCATACGCCTCCCGGGGCTACCATACAAAGCTCGCCAATGCGTATGCGCGGTTCAAGAAGGATTTTCAGTAGTACATCACAAGCCCCCAATCTATTATATTGAATTTAAGTTACTGGCTCTCGCGCCATTTCAAGGTCCGCCGCGGCTCTGGCTCCGATGTCGGCGCCGTTATTGCAGTTATCGGAGTTGCCCTGGCTCTCGTTGTTCTGGAACTGTCCCTTGCCGTATCTCTCGGATTCAAGGACGAGATACGTCGCAAATTGGCCGGCTTTGATGCGCAGGTCACGGTCCTTCCGCTCTATGATCCCGCCTCCGGAGGGGTCATGCCATGGCTTGAAGCAACTCCCGAACTTGTTTCTGCCGTCTCCTCCGCTCTCCCCGAGGCAACTTTGCGTCTCTCCATTCGTCAGCCCGGCATACTGAAGACCGACAACGACTTCCATGGAATCATATTCCACGCACACGAAGCTCTCGCTCCCGTCGATAGCTTCGAATTCGAGCGCTCCAATATCCTCGCAGGACGATGGCCCGACTTCTCTTCGCCCGGCGAAAAAGAATCCATTGTCCTCTCGCGTCCCGTTGCTTCCGCTCTCGGACTTGACATAGGCGATAAAGTATACTCCAATTTCTTTATCGACGGCGATATACGCGCTCGTCGCCATAACATCGTCGGGATATATGAATCCTATTTCGGCGAATACGACCGCAATATCGCTTACGTATCCCCTGCGCTTCTTCGCTCCGTCGCCGCCCGCGACAGCATCGCAGCCATGCGTATCGACCTCCGGGGCGTTCCCTTCGATCAGGTGGAGGAAGCCTCTTCGCGGCTGTACTCGCAACTCGAGACGGCAACTGCCACCGGACGCCTCCCCGGCATATATCCCGTGTCGGATGTCGAGCGAGCCGACGCCGTATATTTCAACTGGCTCTCGCTGCTCGACACCAACGTAATCGTCATTTTCATCCTGATGCTCTTCGTTTCCGGCTTCACGCTCGTTTCAAGTCTGTTCATCCTCATCCTCGACCGTATTTCCGAGATAGGCATCCTCCGTGCTCTAGGAGCCGATGGTCCTGTTGTTAGCCGTGTCTTTGTGTGGATGGCCCTCCGTCTCACAGGCCTTGGAATGTTGCTTGGAAATATTTTGGGAATAGGCTTTATTCTCGTCCAGTCCCTCTGGCATGTCGTTCCTCTCGACCCCGGGATGTATTATCTTGCTTATGTGCCCGTTCGAATTTCATGGCCGGGAATTATCCTTCTCAATATCGGAGTGATTGCCGCTTCGTGGATTCTTCTGGTCCTTCCCGCAAGACTTGCCTCAAGAATTGATCCTGCGAAAACTATGCAATACGAATAATTGTTAACATATTGAATCGGGCCCGCTTTTTGCAGTCTCCCTTCAATAAAAATCACTAATTTTGCAAATTATTAATTCGTCACACCTCAAAAGCTAAAGCATATATACTATCGCATGATTGAAACAGACGCTTTGCAGCAACTCATAATCGAAGGAATTCAGGAGCGGAAAGGCCGTGCCGTTACGGTCGTCGACCTTTCTCATATCGATGCGGCTTCCGCTCGCAGGTTCATCATTGCCGAAGGAACTTCCCGGCAGCAGGTCAGCGCTATCGCCGAGAGTGTCGGCGACTGCGTCCGGATCCATGCTGCCGAAAAGCCTTTCAACGCCGATGGCGCCGATGGTGATGAATGGATTGTGCTCGACTATGGCGACATTTGGGTGCACGTCTTCACCCGTGAGGCTCGTCAGTACTACAAGCTCGAAGACCTTTGGAGCGACGCCCGCATCACCGAAATTCCCGACCTCGACTAATCCGCATTTCTAACTATGGCCAAGAACAATAGCTCCGGAAATCCTATGAAGCCATTCAAGATGCGTTTCAGCATCTGGTGGATGTATGCAATCGTGTTTGCCGTTATTTTCGGCATCGTTTACCTCGACAGCAATGAAGTGTCCAAGGAAGTCTCTTTTACCGATTTCTGCACCTATGTCGAGAAAGATCGCGGTATCACCAAGATTATAATCAACACCGACGGCAAGACCGCACAGGGACTGCTCACCGACTCCCTCGCGCGAAAAGTATTCAAGAATTCAAACTTCTCCGAACGCACTTCCGCCGGACACGCTTACGTTGTTACCAACATATCATCCGCCGACGATCTCACCCGTCGCATCGACCAGTGGCGTCAGAGTGGCGACTTCACCGGAAGTGTCGACTATGAGAAGTCAAGCCCCTACGGCAATATATTCATCAATTTCCTTCCCTTCATTTTGCTTATAGGTTTCTGGATCTGGATGATGCGCCGCATGAGCAATGGTGCCGGTGGCCCTGGCGGCGGTGGTGGTGTCTTCTCCGTCGGAAAGTCAAAGGCTATGCTTTTCGATAAGGACAATGCCGACAAAGTCACTTTCAAGGATGTCGCAGGCCTTTCCGAAGCTAAGACCGAAATCGAGGAGATTGTCCAGTTCCTCCGTAAGCCCGACCGCTACACCGCCCTTGGCGGCAAGATTCCCAAGGGCGCCCTCCTTGTTGGCCCTCCCGGAACCGGTAAGACCCTTCTTGCAAAGGCCGTTGCCGGAGAGGCAAACGTTCCTTTCTTCTCCATGAGTGGTTCCGACTTTGTGGAAATGTTCGTTGGTGTGGGTGCGTCCCGCGTACGCGATCTGTTCCGTCAGGCCAAGGAGAAAGCTCCCTGCATCGTGTTCATCGACGAAATCGATGCCGTCGGCCGTGCACGCGGACGCAATGCCGGAATGGGTGGCAACGACGAACGCGAGAATACTCTCAATCAGCTGCTCACCGAAATGGACGGCTTTGGCTCCAACAGCGGTGTCATTATCCTTGCAGCTACCAACCGTGCCGACATCCTCGACAAAGCTCTGATGCGTGCCGGACGTTTCGACCGTCAGATATATGTCGATCTTCCCGATCTTCCCGACCGTGTGGAGATCTTCAAAGTCCATCTTCGCAAGGTCAAGACCGCACCCGACC
>CAZBNM010000005.1:22534-56131 GCA_964493495.1 uncultured Bacteroides sp. | reverse complement strand
TCGTGTGACTCGGTTCGTGGCAGCGAGACATACGGTTTCTCGTATGATAAGGAATAGCTTGCCAAATATGGCTATGTATTTCTAAATGAAGATCTGCAAAACTTTCCCGGCTTTCAGTACTCCCGACCTGAAAGGGATATATTCGCTTGTTTCTCCGATTCACTGCCCGACCACTCGGGTCGCACACTGCTAAACCGTGGAGAACAAATCTCAGCAGCCGATGAAAAAGAACAGTGCGTCGTTTTACCTCTTTTGATTATCTCATGGGAACTGATGATGCTTCTCGAATGGGCGGATTTCGATTTGCCGTGACTCCCGGCGGTAAGTTTATCAATTGCAAGGCAAGTTTACGAGTTCCACCCCTACGGCGCTATGAAGTTAATTGAGATTGTCCACCATGCGGAAAAGACAACGTATCTTAAAAATTATTTTCCAATATTGAATCAAATATCGGGAAAATCATGAGCGGATCATTATAAACATCGTCTGCTTTTATTTCCTTTGACTCAAATTTCTCAACCATCTTAGGATATTTTTTAAAGCACAGTTTAAGAGATGCACCCAACCCAACCGAAGGCTCACTAAGTAAATACTGACGTGCTTTTTCGTCATCGTGAACTTTATAAAAGTAAAGGGGTATGTTGTATGTGGTATGTTTCACTGAAGGCGTGTTGGTCCTGCCGGTTATCATCATAACATATCCGTCAACCCTTTTACCGCTATATATTTGTCTCAAGAAAATAGGTTTCTTATAAGGCTTTGGATCTTTGGAAAATAAGGTCGGCATTGTCTTCTGCGTCACAACACTTTTATATACTAAAGGCTCAGTTTGTTCTCCAAAAGGAGAATAAACTAATGTGACAATTTCATTGGAACTATATTTTTTGTATTCTCCAGATTCTGTCCTTATTTCAATTGAACTGCAATTCTCATAAGGAAACCACTTCGTATATCCTTCAAAAGATGTTCCGTCACTGCTTGTTGCAGTAACTTTATATTCATTAGCAGCAAAAAGAGGCATTGACAACGCTACTATGAATAGAAAACTTAATATCCTGCGCATAATGAAGATTATTGTTTATTCCACTTTATATATAAGAGACTGTAAATGTACATATAATTCTGCTGTTAAACAAATTTATTGGTTTAAACCAGAATTAAAAGGGAGAAATTATCCCTGCAACGCAATTATAATGAATCCACCCCGGCGCTTCATCCCCCCCCTCCAAAACAAACGCCCCACATTCCGCGCGGAATGTGGGGCGTCCATATTCGTTTTCTTTTAGAGCCGTACGCGTCGGGCGCTCGTGCCCTTCACCTCGATGTAGATATTCCCCGGAGCCGGACGCTGCACGCGCATACCCTGCAGATTGTAGTACTCCGCAGCCGCATCCGTCGTCTCCACAGCCACAGGCGTCACGCCCGACGGGTCGCCCTTGGCATACTCCGGCAGCGGAGCCGCAGGCCGCGTATCGCGTGCCGGCTCCTGAGCATTGGGCATCGCCGCATAGTCGCCGAACTGACCCTTCAGCCATTCCGTCTTGCCGTGCAGACGCTCCAGAACCGTCTGCAGACGGCCGTCCATATCCGTATTATCCACCACCGGACGGGCGCCCTCATTATCGGGCACACGTGCATCCTTCCAGCGGTTCCTGTCGGCCTGCGCTGCCTCCTTCAGGCGCGACGCATAGGCGCGCAGAGCCCCCTCAAGACCGGTGTATCCCCCGTTCAAGAACCACAGCCACGTAGCCTTCACCTTATCGTTGAAAGCCTTGTTCTCGCGCAACGACGGAATCCATGTATTGCCGTACGGATCGCAATGGTAGAAGAAATTGTCAGTGGCACCGCTGAATGCGTTTCCGCAGTCCCACAGAGGCGAGAAATGCCATTTCTCACCCTCACCGCGGTCGCGGAAGAGATAGGTCGAACCGTGATACGACTCATGATTCGAGATTATTTCCTCCACCAGATAGTAGCGCGCAGCATCGTCAAGGTCCATGTAGCTCCAGAGCTCGTCCGACTTATTGGCCACGCCCACAGCATCGTTCATAGCCGTGAACTGATCCGTGATGAAACGCTTCTGAAGGTCCGAGTACTCCTCGGGCGTATCCCAGGTCACACGCAACACATCCATGCGATGGCGATCGCTCGCACACGTCTTCTCCTCGAGCTTAATCTGATTGTCCTCATCATAATTATCGAGCTCCACGATATAGCCGCCCGACACAAGCGCCGGATCGTCCACAAGGTCATCAAGCTCAGCGATATTCACGCGCTTCTTGTCCACACGGATACTCTCCGTGAGGAAATACAGGCCGCGGTAATTGCCGTTGATGATCACCTCCACCGGCTGCTGCCAGGGCGTCCAGGGCAGCCCGATGGCACGGCCAAGCCAGAAGCCCGTGAAATTGCGCATGTAGCCGTAGCCGTCGTCCGCATGAGCCAGCAGTGCGAAATGCTTGTTCGATGTCAGGCCCAACAGGCTCTGCTTCTTGTCCAGCTTCAGCTTGAATGGCTTCTTCGCGTAGGCCGTGCGCGTATAGTTGCCGCGCGCCTTGATCTGAAGCGGAAGCGGCGCGTCCTTCGAGCCTATCGACTCCGCACCCTCGGCCGCAAGCCATTCGCAGCCATTGAGATCAAGCCAGTATTCAGCATTCTTGAAATAGTCCTTATGGCCCAGATTACGGTCTATCACCTCATCGTTCAGCGCCGTATGTTCCGCGTCGGTGTAGACATTGATGTAAAGCACCGGCAGCGTGCCCGAGAGCGAAGGATTCGACGGCACAGCCGGAGCCTCGTGGCCGTTGGCCGACACGCGCAGATAGGTCGCCTGAAGCGTCCCGCCGGTCATCTCGATGTCGAAAGTCAGCGTCACATCGCGCAGGCCGCTCGCCAGGAAATTCCCGTTGCGAGGCACCAGCTTCATGGTCGCCGCATCCGTGATTTCAAACAAAGCCTCAGTCTTGCTGTTGGGCGAACCGTAGTCTGCGCCCCATTCCTCGTCCGCGATCTTGAACTGGCCGTCCAGCGCGTCCAGATGCAGCGTGTAGGTCTTGCCCGTGCGCGAGAAACGGAATTCCTCAAGCGTGTTCCATCCCGTGCCTGTCATGCTTCCGCGAAGATACATCACCGGATAGCCCTCAGAGTCAACCGTCTCCGCAGCGGCATAGGACACGCCCGCCACTACAAAAAGTAATGCATAAAATAATTTCCTGAAATTCATGGTAGTAAAAAGGTTTATTGCTCTTCTTTGGATCACCGGCCCCGGAAGGCCGCTTACAAAATTACAACATTTTTCCCCCGAATGCAAATAAATCTTTTCCATCCCCGCCCTGCGCCCCCGGGTTTGCATAAGACGATTTTTAATCGTAACTTTGCAGCGTTGGCTGAAAGCAGGAGCCTCGCGTGTCGGGGCTTGCAACGGAGGCCGCACCAGGCCGGCCTCGAGGCTTGCCACGACATATGAAAAAGCGTTTACTCGACGCTCTCTTCTGACATCTTGAAATCTGGAAAATTTCTTTGGTATAGTCAGAATTGAAGCAAACGGTAGATGTCTTGCGGATATGATACCGGACCGGAAGGACAGGCCCTGCCTGACTCCCTTTCGGAATTGCCGACATATTCTGCGTGAGGCTTCTGCAAGTTTGCTCGTTCTTCTATACCGGGCATTCCAGAGCCTCAAGATGTGGAACGGGCAGCAAGTATGGCTCTCACGCTTTTTCTTTTTTTTGCAGACCAATCTCAAACAGAGCATCGCCAATAGCCCTGCGCGGCGCACCCCCTGTGCCGCAAAAACAAGCGAAGTGGAGGCAGTTTCTCAACCGTCTCCACTTCATTTTTCTTTCGGTCGCCTCAGCGCCCGGCCCAAAAAACATAAGAAATTTGATGGCCTCTATCTTTTCGTTGCAGCGTTTTTAGATTCGTTGATGCACTCTTACTTCTTTTTCAGAATCACACGGTCGCCACTGTCGTAGAGTGTCATGGTCTTTCCCGATATGCTGCACTCAAAGTAAGCCGGCTCGGGATAACGGTATTTTTCATCCTCATCTTCCGTAATGAGCATGTAGAGCTCTTCCTCCTCGCTATCATACTCGTATGTGCCCTTGTAATAGCCGTAATCACTATCATCCTCATCCCAGAACTTCCAGTAGAAGTTGCCTTTGGATTTGAACTCCATCGACCAGTAGCACCTGTCAAAGTCAACGTATCCGGTCCATGTTCCGACGATTGCAGCGTCCGCACCCTTGGGGCCGTCATCATCCTTGCTGCAGGCCGCAATCGCCAGCGGCAGCATAAAGATCAGAAGGTATTTTAGAATCTTAGTCATAGTTTTTTCGAATTATATTATTAATTTATCCCGATTTCCGGGGACGGACTAAGGCTTTTTGAACTGACTGTCAACCCTTAGCTCAGAGCCGAAGGCCCGTCCCCTTATTCGGGAAATCTTTTTATCAGAATGTGAATCCGAGACCCAGGCGCAGGTTGCCCGTGTTGATCTTTTCTTTTTTATAAGAGAAAGCGGGAATAAAATCCGTACCGTACTGAACGGTCAGATACACACGCGAGTACTGGAATGTCGCGCCAATCTGCCAACCCATCTGGAAACGGTTCCAGGTATAATCTTTACCCATATCATCCTTGTCAAAGTAGCTCCATTTTCTCTCATATTTTTCCTCATCGTCGTAATCCTCCTCGACTTCCTTGCCCTGCATCATTGCATGGATCTTGAAATTGATGCCCACGAAAGGTGCGATGCTGAATTCGTCCATGATGTTGAAGCGATAGCTGTAGTTTACAGGAATCTGGAAATTCACGTTCGTAAACTTCTCATACTCCTTCCCATATCGATCTTCTTTCGAGTAGGGGGTTGCAAAGTCGAAGTTGACGTTCAGGCCGGCTTCAACGAACATAGGAAGCGAGCTGCTCACATGGAAGCCGTGCAGATAGTTGAGGCCGAAACCGTTGGCGGAGATATTATCTTCCTTCTCCTTCCAGTTGTTGTGATAGTTGGTGTTGTTGTAGGTGATGCCGATGCGGTTGTAGTCCTTGATGTCGTCAGAACTGCGCAGATCGTACTCGCCTGCACGCTGTGCTGTGGCAGCGCCGGCAGCGCCAAGCGCCAGTACAGCCAGAATGAATAGCTTTTTCATAAAATTGTTTTTTGAATGAATTGGATTATAATTGTTTAGAGCGTGAAGTCCATTTTCCACACATTGTACACGCCGTCCTTCGAGCCGCGCTGCGAAACGAAGTAGAAGCTCTTGCCGTCAGGAGCCCAAATGGCCGAGAGGTCATTGCCGGGATGATAGGTGAGCTGCGTGAACTGCGTGCCGTCAGTGCGTATTGCAAAGACGTCGGTGTTGATATTCTTGCCCTTCTCGTCCATCGACGTGCCCGTCACAAGCAGCCACTTGCCGTCGGGCGACAGGCGCGGTGTCGTGAAACTGCGGCCCGGCATCGACAGCAGGATCTCCTCCACGCCCGTCTTCAGGTTCACGCGCCAGATCTCGCTCTCGTGCTTGTCCGTATAGCGTGCGCAGTATATCACGTCCGGATTCCCCGGAATGAGACAGGGCGTCATGCCGCGCGAATAGTTGGAGAAGAGATTCTTCTTGCGGTCGTAGCTCCAGATGCTGTAATTGCCGTAGCCCTCGCCGCGATGGAAGAGGATCGTGTTGTTGTCTTTGGTCATCTGGCCCGAGAAATCGTTGTCCATGCCTTGCGAAATCTGGCGGACAACATTGCCTTCATCGGCCTCGATGAGATAGACACCATAATGGCCGGAACGGAATTCCGTAAAACACAGCGTCTTGCCGTCGGGGCTCCAGTTGAAGTCCGACACGTTGGTGCGGAAAGTGCGCTGCGTGCTCGCGCCGCCGCGTGCCGCGTCCTTCACCATCACGTTCGATGTCTTGTTCTTCCAATTGAGATAGGCCAGTTTCTTCCCGTCGGGCGAGATAGCGATACGCGGATTCACCCACCAGTCGATCTTCGAGAGATTCTTGATCCCCAGGATGCCTTTGGCCGTGCTCACAAGGTTCTCCGAATTCACACAGTCTGCATCTTCCGTTATTTTCTCGAACTTATTGCCGCCTTCCTCGGGCACGTACACCTCCGAGAGGTCGGTCGTCACGCGCTTTGCTTCCACGCTGCCCGCACAGCAGAGCGCGAGCAGCGTAGGAATAATAATTCTTTTCATCTGTTTTTCAGTAGGTTCTGCATTCGGGACAATTACTTGCGCGTCAGCACAGCCGTACCGTCAATATCGTATCCGGTAAGATACATCTTCTTGCCCGAAATGCGGCAGCCGAATGTCACGGTCTCGGAGTCGGAGCCCCAGTCGCCATCCTCATCGTCGCCAAGAACCGTCAGACGCAGTTTCTCGCTGTTTTCGTTGTAGCTGTAGGTGCCGTAAAGCTGATACTCGTCGCCATAGTAGCCCTCTTCTTCTACATCAAGGGTGAACTTACCATTGGACTTTAAGTCCAGTACCCAGTATTCCGACCATGTGTCATATCCTTCGCCGTCTTCATCAAAATCGACGGTGCCGTACCATTTGCCTACAATATTTGTGCTTTCAACGGGTCGCTCGGTCTGCTCGTCGTCATCGTCCTTGTCGCCCTTGGGTTCATCCTTGCCGCAAGCCACGATTGCCAGCGGAAGCATGAAGATCAGCAGATACTTCAGTAGTTTTGCCATAAGTGTGTTTATTTGTGTTTTTGCCGCGCTCATTCCACACACGGCCATAAAAACAAGAAAAGCGTGGAATGAACCCCCGTCTATCTTCTCGGAGGCATCGCCAAACGCCCAACACAAAATAAACGGTTCATTTCCACGCCTACGGATAGTCCGGAGCCTCCACACACGGGGCGGCTGCGGATATGCGCGTGCTGCATAGCAAGCTTGAAAATGCTGTGTCCTTTGTGTTCTTGAAATTGGCGATTTCCGAGAAAGGATAAAGCAAGATACGCTTTCAGTATTTCACGTCCGGTCTTCCCGAACGCCCGCAAAGTTAACTATAAAATTCCATTCTACAAAATTTTACACTTGCGGACTCTAAAAAAATCTTTCCTTCTGTTACGTGACTACTGAAACGACTTCCACTTTGGTGGAATAGATAAATCAAAGTCAGGTATCGCCAGATGCACTACATCCGGTAATATACACTGCCGGAAGCGACTCTCGTATTGTTTAAGCTGGATAGCCCTGCTTGATGCCATTGAGGCAAGATTACTTGAGTACTGATGGGGTGGAAAGTAAACTACAACCTTGTGTCCCGCTTCAATAGCCAGCTCAATAGCAGGGATCATGTCACTGTCTGCGGATACTACAATGGCAAGATCGCAATTATTCTGATATGCATCCGCAACAATCTGGGTTGCCACACGCACATCAGTTTCCTTTTCCTCGTATGTATGAATCAGATTTCCGCACTTGAAGCAAGTAATATCCTTCTTAAGATATTTACCCAGTATCAGTTTAAATTTAGGATTTTCCTTGTTTGCCTGAAAAAAAGCACTTTGACGCAGACTCTTTTCAATATCGTCCACTCTTGCTGAAAAATATTTTACAGCTACAAGTTCCTGATTCGGACGCATAAACATCTCAAACAGTTTCACAATATCAAGCCAATAATACTTCTTCCAACGGGCATCTTTCTTGAGTCCGTAGTAGAAGTTGAATCCGTCGATATAGACTATTACCCGTTGTTTATCCATAAAAAAATAAGCCCACCTTAAATCGGTGGGCGAGCCTTAGTATTTTCCACCTAAGGGCGATAAGGTATTGCAAAGTTAATGATAAGCTTTCTAAATTCCAAATTTTTGCCACTTTATTTCTCATTTTTCTATTGATGTGAATTTAGCTTAAAAACTATTAAAAATCGCTTATTTGTGTTCCTAATACCAAATTTTGCGTATCTTTGTATGCGGATAGGTTGCGCGTGCTTCTCACACCGGATTGGTGCCGGATTCCCGACGCAGCTTCCGTCAGACAGAAAGTATAAGTGAATCATAGGTTAAAAAACACGTGCAGCAGCTCGGGAGAGTTGCTGCACGTAAGTTTTTTATTTCAGAACCGTCCGGGGCCTCCTCAGTGTCCCTCAGCCATAAGCCGCTGCCACTTGCGGTAGCCTAACAGCGCTATCACCGTATAGAGCCCGTAGAGCACTCCATAGAGCGGAATACTCTTGTAGAAGTAAAGTCCGCACGAAACGATGTCCACAACAGCCCACACGAGCCACTGCTCCAGATACTTCCGCGCCAGCATCCAGGTCGCCGTCATCGACAGCGCCGTCGTCAGCGCATCCAGCCAGGGCACCGTGCTGTTCGTGAAGCTGATAAGCACCCACGCAATCAGAAGATACACGGCGCCGGTCGCAACAGTCACCCCCGCCAGACGCCCGAGGGGAAAATGCGAGATGCGCAGCGGAGCTGCCTCCTTGGCGCGCTTTCCCTTGTCACGGCCGCTCCACGCCAGCAGGCCGTAGACAGCCATGACAAGGTAGTAGATATTCATCGTGAAGTCCGCGTAAAGTCCCGCACGGTAATAGACCCACATCGACATGCACGGCATCAGCAGCCCCGCCAGCCACAGCAGCCGGTTGGCCTTGAACTCCCAGTAGAGATAGAGCAGCCCTATCAGGAATCCCCCGATTTCCATCGCCTTGTCGAAAGTGAGCCACTCCATGATCAGAATTTCACGTTAAGCGTTGCCATGAAGTGAGCCGGAGCCTGGGCGGCATAGCCGCTGTAGCGGTAGATCACCTTCTCACCCGCCTCGTTGACCGTATAGCCCGAGCCCGCATAGCCGTTGCTCTCATACTTGGCGTTGAACACATTGTAGACCGTTGCGCCCAGGCGCACCTCCTTCAGCCCCAACAGCCCGCGGAAAGTCCATCCGGCCGAGAGATTGCTGTAGAAATAGTGAGGCAAGGTCTGCTCCTCGATGTGGGCGTTGGTCATATACTGCTTCGACACATAATGGCTTTCCAGCGAAGCATCCAGCCCCCGCCAATGGAAATTGAAGGCATTGTTCAGTGTGAAGTCCGGGGAGAAGGCGATGGGCGTGTCGCCGCAGTCGACGGCTATGGGATTGGTCCACTCGTCCTCGTAGATATACTCCACGAAATTCTTGATGCGGTTGCGCGACAGCGTGGCGTTGATCTGCCAGTCGAACCACTTGACGGGCCGCACCGCAGCCTGGAGCTCGATACCGGCGCGGTAGCTGTCCGGCACATTCACACTCATCGCATTGCCCGTATCCGACAGCTGACCCGTCAGCACCAGCTGATTGCGGTAGTCCATCCAGTAGAGATTCACACCACCGGTGAAGATACTGTGCTTGAAGGTATAGCCCACCTCGTAGTCGAACATGCGCTCTGCCTTAGGCTCGTGGCCCGGATCGGCATCCGTGAAGTTATCGTGTGTAGGCTCCTTGTGCGCCACGCTCCACGACGCGAACGCACGGTGACGCCCGTCCGTCGAAGCCCAGTTCACGCCCACCTTCGGGTTGAAGAAATTATACCGCTTGTCGATGTCCAGCTGCTGCGGGGCCGACGTGTTGTAGTCATACGTATCCGACGTGCCCTTGATCGTGTAGTGTATGCCGCGGTACTGCAGGTCGGCGAAAGCCGTGATGCCGTGGCCCGCGTCCACATTGGCGCGCGCATAGATGTTGCCGTCAAGCTTCTCGCCCAGGTGGCGGTAGTATTCCTGCGAGGGGTTGAGCGCGCCCACGTAATTGCGCACCCATTCCACCGTGCCGGAGTGATGTCCGCGATAATTGTTCAGTGCACCTCCGAAAGTGGCGTGCACACGCCCGTGGTGCCAGTTGAGCGAGAAAATACCGCCCCCGAAGCCGTTGCGCAGGCTCTTGTCGCGGATCAGGTCGCTCTTCTTCACCACCGTGCCGTCCTCGAGCGTAAAGGGCTCAAGTCCGTATTCTATCAGCGTACGCCGCGTCTTGTATTGCTCGTAGTAGCCATCCCCCTTAGTGTAGTGAAGCGCCACGTTCAGATGCCAGTCCGAGCCTATATCCTGCCCCCAGTGAAGCTGGAAGTTGTGCTGGACGTAATTGTCCGTCTGGTTGGGATAGTAGGCCGTCTTCCCATCGCTGTCAGTGTATTCGCCGCAGGGATTGTAGCGGCGCCCGTACTCCTCCATCTGCTCGCGCGAAGCATAGTCCCAGGCCATATAGGTCTGCTCCTTTCCGCCGAAGGCCAGCAGCCGCACGTTCGTGCCACCGTTCACATAGGCCGCCTGCCCGAAATAGCTCCACAGCTTCGAGAACGCGCGGTCGATGTATCCGTCCGTCCCCGCGTGCGACAGGCGCGCGTCCGCACTCCAGTGCTCGCCCAGGAGCCCCGTGCCCACACGCAGCGTCTGCTTGTTGGTGTTGTACATGCCGTAGCTCCCCGCAAATTCCGCATAGGGGTCGTAGGAAGGTGCATCGGTGATCAGGTTCACCGAGCCCCCGAACGCTCCCGCGCCGTTGGCGCTCGTGCCGGCGCCGCGCTGGATCTGCACGTCGCGCACGCTCGACGCGATATCCGGCATGTTTACCCAGTACACATTGTGGCTCTCCGCATCGTTCACGGGCACACCGTTGGTAGTGATGTTGATGCGCTGGGCGTCCGAGCCGCGTATGCGCAGCCCCGTATAGCCCATCCCCGTCCCCGCATCGCTCGTGGCAAGCAGCGAGGGTGTCATCCCCAGGAGATAGGGCATGTCGCGGCCGTCGTTCGCACGGTCGAGCTCCGATTTCGTAACGTTAGTGAATGCCACAGGTGTCGTGGCTGTGGCGCGGTTGGCCAGTACTTCCACATCCTGCAGACGGATTACAGACGAGTCGGCGGCCGTTTCGGCCCCGACGGCGTGGACAGACGGCACACAAGCCGCCGCTGCCACGGCGAAGAACAGTTTTCTCTTCATACTTTTTTCTCTACGCCGGTATTACCCGGATCAGGTTCAAAGGGTATGATCTCAGCTTCGGCGCCGTGTCCCTCCGGACTACGGCCACTGCCGTCGCACCCCTAAAATATTTCTTGTCGCCGCAAAGTTACGAATTTTTTTTCTTTCCCGCCTCAGTTATGCCGAATATTGCGCGGATGATGCATCAAAATCTCCTCACGCAGCTGCGTAGTATCCAGATGCAGGTAGATTTCCGTCGTAGCTATCGACTCATGGCCCAGCATCTGCTGAATGGCCCGCAGATTGGCCCCACCCTCCAGAAGATGCGTCGCAAAGGAATGGCGCAGCGTGTGGGGCGATACCGTTTTTTCCACTCCCGCAGCCGCAGCAAGGTCGCGCACGATATAGAACACCATCACCCGCGACAGACGCCGTCCACGCGAATTGAGAAATACTATACCTTCTTCCCCCGGCTTTGCCTCAGCCTGCATGCGCTCCGGCATATAGTCCGCAAGCGCGCGCCGCGCAGTAGCGCTCAAGGGCACAAGCCGCTCCTTCGACCCCTTTCCCTCCACAAGCACGATGCCCTCCTCCGGATGCACCCGCTCCAGCGAGAGATTGCACAGCTCGCTTACGCGCAGCCCCGACCCATAGAGCATCTCGATAATCGCGCGGTTGCGCACATCAAGCGGAGGCGCCAGCGCGTTGCAGGCCTCGATCATCCCCTCGATTTCCTCAAGCGAAAGCACCGAAGGCAGACGTCGCGTGCCTCGGGGCGTATCAAGCTGCAAGGCCGGATTCGAGCTCACGTATCCCTCCAGCTCAAGCCAGCCGTAGAACGACCGTACGCCGGCCAGAATGCGCGCCGTCGACGTTGCGGCTATGCCCAGTTCGAAAAGCTCCTCAAGAAAGCCCCGAAGCACCTCCGGCGTAGCCTCCGTTTCCTCCATGCCTTGGCTCTCCAGCCAGTCGTGAAGTTTGGCCAGATCAGCCAGATAAGCCTCGCGCGTATTCTCCGCAAGCCCCCGCTCCAGCAGCAGATATGCCGTGTATTCCTTCAGATGCCGCATACGTGTCTGTGCAGCCTTAGATCGTGCCCTGCTCCACCATGCGCGCTATACGCTCCAGCGTGGCATCCTGCTCGTCCTTATCGGGGCGGAAATCGCTCTTCAGGCTCACGCCGAACAGCTTGCCGAAGCCTTGCCAGAACCCCGCGCGGAAAGCCCCGAGAAAAGCCTTCACGATATCGTAGGAGCTTTGGTGTGTCTCCCGTTGCACAAGCTTCACCAGCACACGCGCCTGTCGCTTGGAAAAGCGCCGCAGAATGGGCTTGTACTGCTTGTATAAAGCCCCCTCCATCTGCTTGAGATAAGCCTCCCGCTCCTTCTGCGTGGGGAAGGTCTCCAGATATTCGTAAGTTTCGATCAGCGTCTCCGCTATCAGCTTCGCATAGGGGAGTGTCAGCTTCACGTCGCGCACCGTGCGCCAGTATTCCTGCTCCTGCTTCTTGTTCTTGAACTTCATGGGCGGGTACACCGTCAGTTCGCGCAGGTAGAAATGGATTATCGAATCGCCGTTCTCGTCGAAACGCCAGTTGAAGCCGCGGATATACTGCGGCTTGTATTCTTCTATCGCATCGATAGGCGTGTCCGAGGTCATCACGCGCGCCTCCGTAGCCTCCGCGCGCTTTTTCTTGACCGCGCGGGCCGCACTCGGAGTTGCCGACGCACTCAGCGACAGCAACAGCACAACAAGCAACGTAAGACAGCGCACCACACTCATAGGCCCTGCTCCTTCGCTGCGGGCGGATAGTCGAGCGTGTAGTGCAGTCCGCGCGACTCCTTGCGCTCCTTGGCCTGGCGCATTATCAGATAGCCCACGTTGATGATATTGCGCAGCTCGCATATCTCGCGCGATACCTTCGAGCGCTTGAAGAGGTCCTCCGTCTCCTCATAGAGGATGTCAAGGCGGTTCCATGCCCGGTCGAGACGCAGATCCGAACGCACGATGCCAACGTACGTGCCCATGATCTGGCCCACTTCGCGGGCGCTCTGCGTTATCAGCACCATCTCCTCCGGCGAGCGGGTCCCCTCATCATTCCAGGCCGGAACATCATCGCGCAGGCTCACGTATTTCACCTCCTCGCGGGCGTGGCGCGCAGCAGCATCGGCGTAGACCACAGCCTCGATAAGCGAGTTCGAGGCCAGGCGGTTGCCGCCGTGCAGTCCCGTGCACGAGCATTCGCCCAGAGCGTAGAGATGCCGTATGCTCGACTCCCCGTTGCCGTCCACAGCGATGCCGCCGCAGAGATAGTGGGCCGCCGGAGCCACCGGGATATAGTCGCGCGTAATGTCGATGCCCAGCTCCAGGCATTTGCGGTAGATATTGGGGAAATGGCGGCGCGTCTCCTCCGGGTCCTTGTGCGTCACGTCGAGATACACGTGGTCGTCGCCGTTGAGCTTCATTTCCGAGTCGATGGCGCGCGCCACGATGTCGCGCGGAGCCAGCGATAGCCGAGGGTCGTACTTGTGCATGAATTCCTCCCCGCGCAGATTGCGCAGCACGGCGCCATAGCCGCGCATGGCTTCCGTGATCAGGAAGGAGGGGCGGTCGCCCGGATGGTAGAGCGCCGTAGGATGGAACTGGATGAACTCCATGTCCTTCACCGTGCCCTCGGCGCGGTACACCATCGCGATGCCGTCGCCCGTAGCCACAAGAGGATTGGTCGTTGTCTGGTACACGGCTCCGCAGCCCCCCGTGGCCATGATGGTGACCTTCGACAGAAACGTATCCACCGTCCCCGTGGCCATATCAAGCACATAGGCCCCGTAGCAGCGGATATCCTTGGTTCGGCGCGTAACACGCTTGCCCAAGTGATGCTGCGTGATGATTTCTATTGCGAAATGATTTTCGAACACGTCGATGTGCGGATTCTTCCGCACAGCCTCGATGAGACTCTCCTGAATCTCAAAGCCCGTATTGTCGGCGTGATGAAGGATGCGGAACTCGCTGTGGCCGCCCTCGCGGTGCAGGTCGAAGCTCCCGTCCTCGCGCTTGTCGAAGTCCACGCCCCATTCCAGAAGCTGACGGATCTGTTCCGGAGCGCCCTTCACTACCTTCTCCACCGCCGCCGGATCGCTGAGCCAGTCGCCCGCAACCATTGTATCGTGGATATGTTTGTCGAAATCATCCACTTCGAGATTCGTCACGGAAGCCACGCCGCCCTGCGCCAGAGCGGTGTTGGCCTCGTCGAGAGTTGTCTTGCACACAAGTGCCACACGGCCCGTGCCAGCCACTTTCAGCGCAAAGCTCATTCCGGCTATACCGGACCCTATGACCAGATAATCGTATTTTCTTTCCATCGCAGAATCGGATTACGGGAGAATATTGACGCTCCTCGCGTTGAGGCGTGGCCGTGGCTTGCTGCGGCGCGGTCGTGCCCGCGTGGGGTGGACGCCCGGAGTTTACACCGTGAGGATTTCCTTCTCCTTGGCGGCGAAGATATCGTCGATGCGCTTGAGATACTTGTCGTGAAGCTTCTGAACGCTTGCCTCGGCATCCTTCTCCACATCTTCAGGCATGCCGTTCTTCACGGCCTTCTTAAGCCCGTCGATGGCCTCGCGGCGAGCATTGCGCACGCTCACCTTGGCATTCTCGGCCTCAGCCTTGCACTGCTTCACAAGCGCCTTGCGCCGGTCCTCGGTCAGCGGCGGAATCGACAGACGGATCACCTCGCCGTTGTTTTCGGGCATGATGCCCAGCTCCGAATTGATGATAGCCTTCTCGATTTCCTTGAACATGCTTTTCTCCCAGGGTGTGATGGCGATGGTGCGTGCATCAGGCACGGACACATTCGCTACATTCGAGATCGGGGCGGCAGACCCGTAATAGTCCACACGGATGCCTTCCAGAATCTTGGCGTTGGCCTTGCCCGCGCGGATGCGTGCCAGTGTCTCGTCCAGATATTCCACGGCCATTTCCATCTTTTCTTCCGCGGGATTGATATAGTTGCTGACTTCGCTCATAGTGTGTTTTAGGGGGTTAGAGGGTTTGTATTGGCTTGGGAAAGAATCAGTAGACCAGCGTGCCTATATCTTCGCCGGACACGACTTTCAGCAGGTTTCCGGGTGTGTCCATGTCGAAGACCACGATCTTCATGCCGTTCTCCTTGCAGAGGGTCGTGGCCGTCAGGTCCATGATGCGCAGGCCGCGACTGTAGATTTCGTCGTATGTGATTTTGTCGAATTTCGTAGCCGTGGGGTCCTTTTCGGGATCCGCAGTGTAGATGCCGTCCACACGCGTGCCCTTGAGCATCACCTCCGTACGCAGCTCCACGGCGCGGAGTGCCGAGGCCGTGTCGGTCGTGAAGAACGGATTACCCGTTCCCCCGGCGATTATAACCACGCTTCCGGCCTCCAGCAGCGCATTGGCGCGATCCGTGGAATACTGCTCGCCCACAGGGAACATACCGATGGAAGTGAGCACCGACGCGCGCTGACCCGCGTTCTCGAGAGCCGAGCTCAGTGCAAGCGAATTAATCACAGTGGCAAGCATACCCATCTGGTCGCCCTTCACCCGGTCAAAGCCCTTGGCCGCCCCGGAGAGACCGCGGAAAATATTCCCGCCACCTATCACGATGGCCACCTTAACGCCCGCCATCGCCAGTTTAGCGATCTGCGAAGCGTACATGTCAAGTCGTTCTGTATCTATGCCGTAGCCCTGCGCGCCCATCAGCGATTCGCCGCTGAGCTTCAGCAGGATTTTGCTGTATTTGGTTTCCATGTTGCAAAGATAGATAATTAATTGGAAATTCTGCAAAACTTTCCCGCCTAATATTCGCTGAAGAGTTTGGGTTTGATGCAGATGCCCGCACGCAGCTGCGAGTGGAATTGCTTGTAGTCCAGAAGGCCCTCCCCGTAGCCGTTATAGTACTGCACGAAGAAATACTGATTGTCGCCGCGAAGAATGCGCCAGGCAAACTCTACAGTCGTGTTCATGTTCAGATTCCAGCCCTGACGCTTCATCACCGTCACTCCTCCCACAAATCGCCGGTCATTGCTCATCACCTGAAATCCCGTCTGGAAAAGCCCCGTATATCTGAGCAGGTCGCGGTTGTTCCCGCTGTCCACGATCGGAATCCACGCCTTCCCATGCACCATCAGATTCGGCGTTACGATAATATTGGCAGCCAGCGAAACCTTGTTCCATGAGCGGCTCTCGTCGCCGTCGCGCCCGTTGCTCTCATGCTCGATTATCAGCGAAAGCTTGCCTATGTAGCGGTTCTTCACAAACAGAGGCTTCGTGAGTCCTATGCCCGGATTGAAATTCAGGTCCGTCATCGGCATAGATTCCTGAAGCACGTTCCAGAAGCACTTCTGCGAGTAGAAAAGATACAGATACGTTCCCCACGGAAGCGTCGATCGCGTCAGACGCTGGGCTATCGAGATCTGAAACTTGATGTTCGTGTTCTGTTTCGTAGCCTTCGGACCTATCGAGGGACCGAAGATGAAATAATTATCCTTGTACAGACCGAAGTAGGGCTGATTCGAGAAGTCCCGGAGCACACTGTCCGCGGTCATCGGCTCGAAATCGTGTGTAGTCAGGATCTGCGCCTCGGCCGCCCGCGGGCACAAAAGGACCAGGAGGATAGGCAGCAGCAGCGCTGCCCGACGGAATCTGCTGTATCGGGAATCCATATCGCTCAGTCGATTTTCCCTTCCGGAGCCTCCGTCCGGAGAGGATATGTGTTTCTTAATTCTTCAAATTTCTCGGGATTGGCCCGGAGCGCGGCCGTATCCGCCTCCGGGTCGTAGCTCTCGGCCACGCCCGTAGCCGTCACCACCCGTGCGCAGGCCGGCGGCTGAGGCTCGTTGAGATGCACGCGCGGAAGGTAGAAAAGCGTGGTCACCGCATCGGCCACTTCCTGCGAGGCGCGCACCTTCCCCGCAGCCGAATAGCCCGCGATGTGAGGTGTGGCTATCGCCGCACGCGACAGCAGATCTCGCGAAATATCCGGCTCATTTTCCCAGCAGTCGATAATAGCCTGGCCCACAAGCCCCTCGTCAAGTGCTTTCACAAGCGCCGGTGTATCCACAACTGCCCCCCGCGCACTGTTGATGAGTATCGGTGCGCGCCGCAGCTTGCTGAAGAAAGCCTCGTCGGCCATATGGTATGTCGCATGCTCGCCTTCGCGCGTAAGGGGTGTGTGGAAGGTGATGACGTCAGCCTCGCGAGCTATTTCCTCGAGTGTCGACCAGTCCTCGCCTCCCTCGGCTGCCTGACGCGGAGGGTCATAACGGAGCACGCGCATGTCAAGCGCACGCGCCCAGCGCTCCACGATGCTCCCCACATGCCCCACGCCGATTATGCCTATCGTGTGGGCCCCTATCGGCTTGCATATCACACGCATCAGCGATGCGAACACATACTGCGCCACGGCAGGTGCGTTACAGCCCGGCGCGTTCACAACCACGATTCCGCGCGAGGCACACCAATCCGTGTCGATATGGTCCGTGCCTATCGTTGCCGTGGCGATTAGCCGGCAGCGCGAGCGGCCCAGCAGAGCCTCGTCGCAGCGTGTGCGTGTACGCACGATCAGTGCGTCGCAGTTTTCAACCGCCTTGGGCGTGATTTCCTCCGCAGGTAGGTAGCGCACATTCGACGCATATTGTTCAAGTACTCCCCGGAGGTAGGGCACGTTTGCCTCTACAATGATATTCAGAAAAGGATTTGGCATAGGAAGAGGATTAGATAGGAGGCAACGATTATAAGCGGACCCAGACCCGTACGCTCGCCGCGATGCGAACTGAAATATCCCGCAACCTCAAAAGCCGCGCAGTAGTTCAGCAGGGGAATGTAGAGGATGATATTGCGGTAGTCCACAACCATACCGATCAGAGTCGCCAGCGACACCGTAGCTATCGCCCCGCTGTAGGCGCGTGCACGCGCGTTGTAGGCTATCGTCTTCATCACGTTCATCACAAACGAACTCACCGTCAGCAGAGCCGTCAGACCCACGGTCACAAGCAGAAGTCCCGCAGTCGTCGACCTTAGCTCGCGGAATATATTCACGAACTCCGGCATCCGGAGTTCATCGGGATTGATCAGCCCGAGCGCAAACATTATCCACCACGGAGTTATAAGGCCCAGAAGTGCGGCCGTCACCGTACGTCCGTTGAATATGCGCATCTGTCCGCAGCCCACCAGGAAGATGGGAATGTACACTGCAAAACAGTATTGCGTGGCGCAGCCCGCACTCAGCGCCAGGAATATCAGGAACACGCGCCGCGTGCGCATGGCCGAACGATAGCAGCTGAAAAGCAGCATCATGCTCCAGGCCACGGTCACGCCCAGAAGCATACCCGTATAGACCTGCCCGCTTAGACCCGGAGTAGCCAGCTGGAAAGCCGCGAACAGGGCCATCGGCAAGGCCGTCTGCGAGCGAAGCACGTTGAAGAAACGCGAGGTCAGCGCCGCGGCAAGCACAAGCAGGCAATTGCACGCCACCGCAAGCCAGAAATCGAGCCAACCCGGCGAAAGCCATTCGCCTGCTGACGGAAGCACAAAACCGCGGTCGCCTGACACGGCCGGACTTTCATGCAGGAAATGCGCCGTCAGCAACCCGCCGAAGGCCAGCGCGAGCATCAGCACGGCAAAGCCCTTGGAGTGTATGTAGCGGGTGAGATCGGCGTATTTCACTGCGGGTGTGTCGGTGTGTAGCCAGCCTTAGTTCTGCTTGTCGGCCAGCGCCTGAAGGTCGCGCCCTATATCGCGACGGAAATACATCCCGTCGAAACGTATCGTGTCCAGAGTGGCATAAGAGGCCGCCAGAGCCTCGCGCGGAGTAGCGCCGTAGGAGCTCACAGCAAGCACACGTCCGCCCGAAGTAAGAAGAACTGGGCCGTCGAGACGAGTGCCCGCATGGAACACCACCGTAGTGTCGTTGGCCGCAGGCACGCCATCGATTTTCTTTCCCGTCTCATAGGCCTCGGGGTAGCCTCCGCTAACAGCCATGACCGTGGCGGCCGCGCGCGGGTCAATCTCCAGCGGGAGCGTGCCCAGAGAGCCGCGGGCGGCAGCGGCCATCAGCTCAACAAGGTCCGACGCAACGCGGAGCATCACAACCTCCGTTTCCGGGTCGCCCATGCGCACGTTGTATTCTATCACCATCGGGTCGCCGTCCACGTTGATCAGGCCGAAGAATATAAAACCGCGGTAGTCCGTACCGTCCTTAAGCAGGCCCTCGACGGTCGGGCGCACGATGCGCTCCTCCACCTTCTTCATGAACTCGGCGTCAGCAAACACCACAGGGCTCACAGCGCCCATGCCGCCCGTATTGAGGCCCGTATCGCCTTCTCCTATGCGCTTATAGTCCTTGGCAACCGGCAGGAGGCGATAACCTCCATGGCCATCCGTGAGCGCGAATACGCTACACTCTATGCCCTTGAGGAACTGTTCTATCACGACGCTTGCACTGGCCTTGCCGAACTTTCCGCCCAACATCTCGGCCAAAGTCTTCCGCGCTTCCTCCAGCGTTTCGGGGATGATCACGCCCTTCCCTGCGGCAAGCCCATCGGCCTTAAGCACATAAGGCGGCTGCAGCGTTTCCAGGAAAGCATAGCCTTCCTCGATCGTTTCGGGAGTAAAAGTGCGGTAGGCGGCCGTGGGGATTCCGTGGCGAGCCATGAACCGTTTGGCGTGGTCCTTGCTCGCCTCGAGCATTGCACCGGCCTGCGACGGTCCCACCCACAGAGGCTTCGTTGCATCAAGCGCACGGAAGTGATCAACGATACCTGCAACCAGAGGGTCCTCGTTGCCAACAACAACCATGTCAATAGCCTTCTCTGAAATAATCTTGCCGATAGCCTCAAAATCCAGGGGCGACGCGGCGATATTGGTGCCGAAGGCTCCTGTTCCCCCGTTGCCGGGCGCTATATAGAGCTGTTTGCAAAGCGGACTTTGACTGATTTTCCATGCTAAGGCGGCTTCGCGTCCGCCACTGCCGAGCAGAAGTATATTCATCGCTGTGGGTATTAATGATTATATCGTGGAATTTCTATTTAATCTTCAGAGGCCGTTTCCGGGGCTTTATCGCCGCTTTTCTTGCGCCAGCCCATGGCCGGCCGGAAGCTTGCGCGCTCCTCCTTGTCCGGCGAGATCGAGGGGCCGCGCCCGAAACTTTCAAGCCGAAGGCGTCCTCGGAGTGCCGGCTCGCTTGCATCGCGCCGCCCGAAGTGCCGCGGTTCGCGATCCTTGTCGAAAGGCTTGCGCTGTTTGTCGAACGGTTTCCGATCCTTCCCGAACGGTCTGCGATCCTTCTCGAATGGCTTCCGATCTTTATCGAAAGGCTTCCGCTCGCGGCTGAACGGTTTCTTTTCCTTATCGAAGCTTCGACGCTCCTTGTCGAAAGGCTTGCGCTCGCGCTCGGAAGGTTTACGCTCACGCTCGGATGTTTTCCGGACCGGTCGCTCGGGCTTCTCGTCCTTGATTCTGCCCCCCGCAGCCCTGAAGTCGCGTTTGGTGCCTTCGAATATCACATACTCCCGCAACTCGCAGTCAAGACCGCCGTTATTCACAGCCTCCTTCTGCGACGGTGCCAGACCTATCTCGTGGAAATACTCGTCCTTATAGCCGATGATCCATGCGTGATAGCCCGTGAAAACATGCTTCAGCTTGGTGCCGATCGTGCGGTACAATGCCTCCATATCCGGAGCCGAGATGCGCTGGCCGTAAGGCGGATTCGTAACAAGTACGCCGCCCGGACGGGGCACATCCGCTTCCTCCCATTTGCTGATAGGCTTCACCTCCACGGTCACATAGCGGCCTACACCTGCGCCCTTGAGATTCTCACGGCTTATCTCCACAGCCTTAGGCGATATGTCGGCGCCTACGATCGGGAAGGCCGGCGTGCGCTCCCCGCTGTCATCGTTGTAGAGGGTTTCGAACAGTTCCTTGTCAAAGTCGGGCCAAGTCTCGAAAGCATAGTGCTGGCGGAAAACGCCCGGGAATATATTCGCGGCAATCAGGGCCGCCTCTACCAGGAAAGTACCGGATCCGCACATAGGGTCCACGAAAGCCGTTTCTCCGCGATAGCCGCTCTTGAGGATGATACCCGCGGCGAGCACCTCGTTTATGGGCGCCTCCGTCTGGCCCCCGAGGCGGTAACCGCGCTTGTGCAGACTCTCGCCCGAGGAGTCAAGCGACACAGTCACGTCCCGGCCGTGAATATGCACGTTCAGTATGATGTCTGCGTTCTCAAGACGCACGCGCGGGCGGCTGTCAGGACCGTAATGGTCGCGGAACCAGTCCACGATTCCGTCCTTAACGCGGTATGTGGCGAAGCGCGTATGCGTGAACTCATCGCCGAAGGCCACCGTGTCTATGCTGAAGGTCTTCTCCTGATCCAGAAGCGTGCTCCAGTCATAGGCCTTGATGTGCTCGTAAAGTTCATCAGGAGTCGATGCCTCGAACTTGTAGAACGGCTTAAGTATGCGCAGTGCCGTACGGCAGCATAGATTCGCGCGGTAGAGGGTCTCGAGCGTTCCCTCGAAGCTCACCATCCGGCGCCCCGGCTCTACATTCTTCGCGCCTATGCCGCGCAACTCCTCGGCCAGTACGTCTTCAAGCCCCTGAAAGGTCTTGGCGACCATTTCGAATGCGGGTGCAGTTGTCATATCTCAAACGTCAGTTTTTTCAAAAATCTATTTTGTTGCAAAAGTAATCAAAATCCCACAAACCGCAAAAATAAAAAGCGTCCCCCCGGTAGCTCCGGAAGGACGCTTTTTATCAATTTGTCACTTTGACAATCTGACATTCTTGTCAAATTGTCAAAATGTAATTTTGTCAGTATGTCATACTTTAGCGGATCACAACCTTGCGCGAGTCCACGCGGCCGTTGTCGGCTGTGCTGCGAAGCACATACACACCCGGAGTTGCGCTCTCGGCATCCAGCACGGCCGTGTCGCCGTTCGAAGTTGCCGTAGCTGCAAGGCTGCCGCTGAGGTTGTAGAGCTCCACGCGGATGGCGTCAGCACCGGCTGCGAATACTTCAAACGCACGGCGCCCTGCAGGGCTTACCACGAAGTCCGAAGCATCCACCACGACATCTGCCACACCGGCCGGATCAAGAACCATCTTCAGGCCTGCAAGCGCGTCTATGCGACCTGCGCCGAAGCGGTGAGGAGCTGCGCGGTAGTATTCGTCCTTGACAGCCGTAGCGTTGATGACCTTCAGCACATCAGTCGATGTAAGCGTCGGATCTGCCTGAAGCCATGTTGCGATTACACCGGCCACGAAAGGAGATGCCATCGACGTACCCGACATCTGAGCCCAGTAATAGTTGCGGTCTTTCTTGTTGATCGTCTTCGTCACCAGACCCGAACCCTGCACGATTTCCGCAGCCTTTGCCGGATCAAGCTTGTCCGTGTAGTAGGAACTGAGCGACGATATAATACTCAGACCGGGACCGGCCACATGAGGCAGCTGGCGGCCGTCGAAGCTTGTGCCGTACGACGAGAAGTCCGTGATGTCGTTGTTATTGTATGCGCTGTAAGTGGCCTTGCCCGAGAAGGTGGGGAAGGTGTTGGAGGACGTGTAGGCGCCTACTGCAATCACTCCCTTGGCCGTGGCGATACCGTTGATGGAGTTCTCGGGCGAACCGGTCGTGTAGCCTGCGACGTCAAAGGAATTGAACAGGAGGCTGCCCGAGGTGAACATATCCACGCTCTTGCCGTTGGTGCCCTCGACAATAATGCCGGGACGGTAGTTGCTGCTGCCGCCGTTGGGCTGGAAGGAGATATGCACGTTGTAGCGGTTGTTGCCCGGATCGATCTTCGACGTGAAGAACACCGCACCCTGCTTGCCGTATGCCACATCGAAGACATCGTTGTGAATGTACTCCGGACGGGTGTAGTACGAACCGGTGATAACCTTCATCGTCGACTGATCGTCCGTCGAATTCAGGTTCTGGTCAAGGGTGTAGGTCCAGTCAACCTGGCCCGTGGTCTTGTTATAGAGCTGGAGCGTAACCTTATATATGGTTGCGTCCGAGCCCCAGATGTCCACCATGCCCGAAGTTGTGGCCGAGGGTGCGGGGAAGGTCTTCACCTGAGTCGATGCAGCCGTGAAATCCTTGTGAAGCGACACGTTTTCATCACCCTCGTTACCGGCCGACACACAGATGATCATGTCGTTCGCAACGCTCGAAAGATAGCGCGAATTGGCGTCCGTGCCGTCGTGGGGACCGTAGTTATGGCCCAGCGAGATGTTCATCACGGCAGGCTTCCCCTGACTCTTGGCATAGCTGTAGATCTTTTCTGCAGCTACCAGGATGTTCTGGCCCTCGGTCGTGCCGCAGGCAATGGCTATATCCGAGCCGCAGGCCGGTCCGCGATAGTCCGTATCAGCTGTCCAGCGGTTGGAGCTGATCTGGTTACCGCCGGTGCGGTTGTTGAAGAAGGCAACCTTCGTGAATTTCTCGCCGTGGCTGCCGAAGCTGCCGGCCATGCAACCTAACACGTGCGTACCGTGGGTGTCGCCCGTGGGGTCGGTGGTGAAGTTAGCGATTTTCGAGGGCGTGTCGTAGGTGCTCACGGCGCTGTTGCTGCCCGTGATCACGAACACGCGGGATGCACGCGAATTGCCGTCGGCATCCAGGAAATTGGGATGGTTGGGATCCAGACCCGAGTCCATCAGGCCCACGATAATCCCCGTGCCGTCGTACGACTTGCCGCCGATTTCGGCCGAGCCCTGGAGCACTTCCGTTGCGTGGGTATTATTCTTGGCCGAGAAAAGCAGGGGACGCGCATCGTAGCTCAGCGAGATGGCGCGCACTGCGGGCATTTCCGCTGCTTCAACCATTTCGGGTGCCGACATGCGCACGATCGCCATGTCATCACGCGAGGCGATAACCTCATAGCCGCGGGCCTCGAGAGAAGCCACGTCCTCGCCCGGAGAAAGCGTTACGATTACGCTGACCTTATCCTCAAGGTTGATGGGCGCGGGGAGAGTCCGCTCGCCGCTGCGGCTCTGCACCTGTGCGCCCATGACGCGTGCGGCAAGCGATGCAGCGGAAAGGTCCAGCTTCGACTGGGCCGACGCGCCGAGAGCGGCTGCGGCTGCAAGAGAGAGAAGTAATATTTTTTTCATGTCTGTCATTTGAATAATCGAAGTGTGATAATCAAAACGGAAGCTATAATCCAAATTAAGTTTGCAAAGATAACACATTTTTCGCGAAATTCCATGCCTTCGAGCCAAAAAAATTCTAAAAACAAGGATTTAAGCTCTTTTTTTCTGCAATTCCGTCTCTTGCGCCTCCATTCCGGTCAGTTCTCATGAGCCCGGCGGAGAGGCACCCGCTTTCCGCACACAATGTGCGCTTGTTTTGCCGTAAATTTGTGGTGGAAAGGAAATAAACTGTTTTATGTGCGATTGCAAACATGACTGCGGGCACGGACACCACGGGACTCACCGCCGCTCCGCCGCCAGGAAATTTATAGCCGAAATCATCTCGGGCTGCGGGCTGCTGCTCGGGTTTCTGCTCACCAACCTGTTCCCCGCCAGCGGGCCACTCGGGCTCGTGATATTTGTCCTGGCCATATTGCCGGTAGGACTCCCCGTCCTGCGCGAAACCATCGCGGAATGGCGCCACGGCGATGTCTTCAATGAATTCACACTGATGGTTATGGCCGCAGTGGGCGCTTTTGTCCTGGGCGAGTATCCCGAGGGCGTGGCCATACTGCTTTTCTATTCTTTCGGTGAAAAACTGGAGGATGTGGCCGGAGAGCGTTCCCGCAGACGCATACGTGCGCTCCTGCGAAACATCCCGCGCATGGCCCGCGTGGAAGGACGCGGCAATGTCGAGCCGGAAAGCGTGCGTCCGGGGGAGATTCTCCTGGTGAAGCCCGGCGAGAGGGTGGCGCTCGACGGCGCGCTGCTTGGCTCCGGGGCGATGGATTTCGACACCTCGGCTTTCACGGGCGAGAGCCTGCCCGTGAGCGTCATGCCCGCCGGCGAGGTCGCCGCAGGCTCCATACCCGTCGACCGCGAGGCGCGCATCCGAGTCACGCGCCCTTACGAGGACAGCTCCATGAGCCGCATCATGGCCATGATCGAGAATGCAGCTGCCCGAAAATCCAAATCCGAAACCCTCTTGCGACGCATCACACGCTGGTACACGCCGGCCGTCTTCATCGCCGCCGCCCTGCTCTTCCTGTGCCCTCTGATTGTGTCGCTCGCTGCAGGGCAGCCTTTCCCTTGGCGGGTATGGCTCGAGCGCTCGCTTGTGCTGCTGGTGTGCTCCTGCCCCTGCGCTCTGGTTGTAGGTGTGCCGCTGAGCTATTTCCAGGCCATCGGCGTGGCTTCGGCCCGCGGAATCCTGTTCAAAAGCAGCTCGGCTCTGGACGCGCTCAGACGCTGTACAACAGTGTTTCTTGACAAGACGGGCACACTCACCACCGGCCGTTTCAGCGTCATCGAGGTCCAGCCGACCTCAGGCCACACGCCCTCGCAGGTGCTGGGATTGGCAGCAGCGGCCGATTCCGGAAGCTCTCACCCTCTTGCACGTGCGATAGTCGACGCAGCAGGTCCGGAGCTGCCGGCCGTGGCGGACGTGCACACGGTGAGCCACGGGGTAGAAGCCGGCTTCGAGGGTCGCGTGCTGCTTGTGGGCTCGCGTAAACTTCTGGAATCCCGTGGAATAACCGTGGTGAGGGAGACAACCCGGGGGTCCGAGGTGTGTGTGGCGCTCGACGGGCGCTATCTGGGTGCAATCTACCTCGGTGATACACTCAAGGACGGCGCACGCCGGATGCTCGGACGCCTGCGCCGGCTCGGAGTGCGCAATATCAGCATCCTGTCGGGCGACCGCCGCGAGGCTGTCGAATCCGTCGCAGAGACAGTTGGAGCCGATTCAGCCCGCTGGGAACTGCTTCCGGGCAACAAGGAGGAGATCGTTCATGCAGCAACCGATGCCGGAACCGGCACCGTATTTGTGGGCGACGGCATAAACGATGCTCCCTCGCTGGCTGCCGCTTCGGTGGGCGTGGCTATAGGCGATGGGGGCACTGATCTTGCTATGGAAACAGCTGATGCCGTGATGACTACGCCAACGCTCGAACCACTTGTAGCCGGATTCGAGCTCTCGCGCACGGTCAAGCGCACGGTCACGACCACTGTGACCTGCGCCATCGCCGTGAAATTAGTGGTCATGGTTTTGGGAGCCATGGGACTGGCCACACTTTGGGCCGCAGTATTTGCCGACACGGGCATCACGCTGCTCACCGTCTTTTTCACCATTCTTGCCATACGTCCCGGAAAAAAACGCTAAATTTGCAGTATGGATATAGAAGACATTCTCAAGCGTGCGGGGATGCGGCCATCGCCGGTGCGCGTGCTTGTCGTGCGGGAAATCGAGCGGGCCGGACGGCCCGTGTCGTCCCTCGAGCTGGAGCGGGCGCTGGAAACGGTGGACCGTTCTTCCATCACGCGCACTCTGGTGCTCTTCAGCGCCAAGGGACTGGTGCACAGCGTGGACGACGGGTCTGGCTCTGTGAAATATGAACTCTGCCACCATCCGGGAAGCGACAGCGACGAGGATCTGCATCCTCACTTCCATTGCACAGCCTGCGGACGCACCTTCTGCCTCGAGCATGAGTCCATTCCGCATGTTGCTCTCCCGCAAGGTTTCAGCGCCGTATCGGCCAATTATGTCATCAAGGGGCTATGTCCCGATTGCCAATGAAAGAATCAAAGAAATATACCGTGCCTGTGAGCGGCATGAGCTGCGCGGCCTGTGCCGCCAGGGTCGAGAAAGCTATCGCCGGCGTCGAAGGCGTGAGCAATTCCGCCGTCAACTACGCCTCGGCCAAGGCCAGCTTCGAACTTTCTCCCGACACAGCTCCCGAGAAGGTGCGCGACGCTGTCCGCGCTGCCGGCTACGACCTCATTCTGGGCGAAGACGCAGCAGCCATGGCTGAGGATGCAGCCGAAAAGACTTATCGCGCCATGCGACGACGCACGGTGTGGGCCTGGGTGTTCTGTCTCCCGCTGGTAGTCGTGGGCATGACGTGGATGCACGACAAGTGGGCGCAATGGTTCTCGCTCGCGGCATCCTCGGTGGTGTTGTTCGGATTCGGCCGCGGTTTTTTCACGGGCGCCTGGCGGCAGTTGCGCCACCGGTCGTCCAATATGGACACGCTCGTGGCGCTCTCCACCGGCATCGCATGGGCATTCAGCGTGTTCACGCTCCTTTGGCCCGGCTTCTGGACCTCGCGTGGCATCGAACCGCACGTCTATTTCGAGGCTGCGGGCGTCATCATCGCCTTCATCCTGTTGGGCCGCACCCTCGAGGCACGGGCCAAGCGAAATACCTCAACGGCCATCCGCAAGCTAATGGGCCTGCAGCCACATACGGTGACGGAAGTGCTCCCCGACGGAACCGAACGAACATGCGAAATAACCGAAATCCGGCCCGGGAATCTGCTGCGCGTACGAGCCGGCGAGCGGATTGCCACCGACGGCATCGTCGAATCCGGCACGTCTTTTGTGGACGAAAGCATGCTCAGCGGCGAGCCAATGCCCGTGGACAAGACTCCCGGCACAAAGGTTTACGCCGGCACGGTCAATGGCACGGGGTCCTTCACCTACCGCGCCGTAAGCGTGGGGGCCGATACACTGCTCTCGCGCATAATCCGCATGGTCGAGACTGCTCAGGGCTCAAAGCCGCCGGTCCAACGGCTGGTGGACCGTATCGCGGCCGTATTCGCGCCGGTGATTATCGGCATCGCCGTGCTCGCTTTTGTGTGCTGGATCATATTCGACGGCCACGCCGGGCTTGTGCACGGCCTGCTGGCCGCAGTGACGGTGCTGATTATCGCCTGCCCCTGCGCACTCGGACTGGCCACGCCTACCGCACTCATGGTGGGCATCGGACGCGCCGCCTCGTACGGCATTCTCGTCAAGGATGCCGACAGCCTTGAGACAGCCCGGAAAGTAAATACGATCTTGCTGGACAAGACCGGCACCATCACGGCCGGAAAGCCCCGTGTGGTGAAGGCCGTGTGGGCGCCCGGCGCCGACACACCGCACAATCGCTCTCTCCTCGGAGCTCTCGAAAAAGCTTCCGGACATCCGCTTGGCGATGCCGTGGCCGAGATGTATCCGGCCTTTGACCACAGCTTTGCAAGCACGGAGGCCATGGCCGGCATGGGCGTGCGCGGACAGCTGCCCGACGGCAGCCTGTATTTTGCCGGCAGCCTGCGGCTCGTGGAATCCATGGGGCTACGTCCCGAGCCCTCCTTGACCGCCGCCGCATCCGGCATGGAGGCCAAGGGTTGTACTGTAGTGGCATTTGGGAATGCTACGGGTGTTCTGGCCGTTCTGGCCCTTGCGGACACAGTCCGGCCCACAGCCGTGGAGAGCATTGCCATGCTGAAGGCCATGGGAATCGAAGTATGGATGCTCACGGGCGACAATGCCGCGGCAGCCTCGCTCGTGGCCGCAGAGGCCGGTATCGGCCATGTCGAAGCCGGCGCACTCCCCCCGGACAAAGCGGCACTGGTAGAGCGCTTACGCGCCGAGGGCCGCGTCGTGGCCATGGTTGGCGACGGCATCAACGACTCGGCTGCGCTGGCAGCCGCCGATCTGTCGATCGCCATGGGCACAGGCTCTGACATAGCCATGGAAGTGGCCGGAATGACCATCGTGGGAGCCGATCTGGCCAAGATTCCCGTAGCGCTGGAGCTGTCGTGTCTCACCATGCGTACAGTGCGTCAGAATCTCTTCTGGGCCTTCATCTACAACCTTATCGGCGTGCCTATCGCCGCCGGAGTGCTCTATCCGGCCTTCGGCTTCCTGCTCAATCCCATGATCGCGGGCGCGGCCATGGCCTTCTCAAGCGTGAGCGTCGTCACCAACTCCCTGCTGCTCAAACGAAAGAAACTTAAAGAAATACAAATTCCCAAACCCAAGATTATGACCAGGACCTACACCGTAAGCGGCATGATGTGTCAGCACTGCCGCGGCCACGTGGAACGTGCGCTCAACAACATCCCCGGCGTCAAGGCCAGCGTGAGCCTCGAGCCTGCCGAAGCAATCATTGAATTCGCATCCGAGCCCCTTCCCCTTGCCGAACTCCAGAAAGCAGTCACCGACAATGCCGGCGACTACACCCTGGCCGAGAAGTAAAGCTATGGTGGCGAAAGAGCACGGCGGGAGAGGATCTTGCCCCTCCCGCCGAGCTCTACCATTTCGAGGTCCGGGGTTGGTTTCGGCGATTGGCCTTTATGGTATATATCACCACGCCCCAGACCTCAAAATCATTTTCGCGGGACACTTCTATCGGCATGTACCTGGGATTCGAGGGCATAAGAAATATTCTCCCGTATTTTTTCACGCATATTCGCTTGAGTGTAAATTCTCCGTCGAGAGCGCATATCGCGAGATCGCCGTGCTCGGCCTGCAGGGAGCGGTCTACGATCAGCAGGTCGCCCTCGGTGATGCCTTCATCGCACATCGAGTCGCCTACAACCCTGGCATAAAATGTTGCGGTAGGGTGTTTTACCAATGTACGGTTAAGGTCGAGCGAGGATAACATCGTGTCCTGGGCGGGACAGGGAAAGCCGGCCCGGACGCCTCCGTCAGCAAACAAGAGGGAAAGAAGTGTCGAGGTATCTGCTTGATAAAGTTGAACTACAGCCATAGGGAAGTACAGAATAGGTTAATGGATTCCGTTTCGTCCCGCAAAAATACCCCGAACCCGCGCCAAAACCCCGCCCCACACTGTTAAAGCCCGTTAACCATCACATCCCTGCCTCCTTTTCCCATCCTACACAAACAAATAATTGGGAATCATGAATTCATGATTCCCAATTATTTACAGTCGGGGTGAGAAGACTCGAACTTCCGACCTCCACGTCCCGAACGTGGCGCGCTGCCAACTGTGCTACACCCCGAGTTGGCTATTCGATGGCCGAATGCAGGTGCAAAGTTACAAACTTTTTTTGATATTTCAATTATTTCTCTGAATTTTTTCTTATCCGTGCGCTTTGAGGGGCCGGCGTGGATCCGGGACGTATCTGTCCGGCCCCGCTGATGAGATACTTGTAGGTGACAATCTCGGCAAGTCCCATGGGTCCGCGGGCATGGAGCTTCTGCGTGGAAATACCGATCTCGGCACCGAGCCCGAATTCGCCGCCATCGGTAAAGGCGGTTGAAACATTGGCGTAGACACATGCGGCGTCCACACGACGCTGAAATTCCTCCACAGCCTCCTTGTTTTCCGCCACGATGCACTCGCTGTGACGCGAGCCGTGAGCGTTAATGAAGTCGATTGCCTCGTCGAGATTGCCTACCGTGCGGATGCTCATCTTGTAATCGAGCCACTCGCGTCCGAAGTCCTCCTCGGTGGCCTTGCGCAGATAGGGATATGCACCCTCGAGGGCCGCATAGGCTTCTTCATCGGCATATATCTCCACTTTCTTCTCCGCAAGGGCATAGCAGAGGGCTGCCAGAACGTCCAGACGGCTGCGGTCGATCACGAGAGTGTCGAGCGCATTGCACACGCTCACGCGCCGCGTCTTGGCGTTGAGGATGATGGACGACCCCGTGGCGATGTCGCCCGAAGAGTGGAAGTAAGTATGGCATACTCCGGCGCCGGTCTCAATGACGGGGACGCGCGAATTTTCGCGTACGAAATCTATGAGTCCGCGGCCACCGCGCGGTATGATGAGGTCGATGTATCCACGCGCTTCGAGCATGGCCGCCGTGGCTTCGTGTCCGTCGGGCATAAGGTGCACGACCTCGGGATCCAGGCCGCGGGCTACCAGGACGTCACGGATTATCTCCACGGCCTTGGCATTGGTGTCGGAGGCCTGATGGCCACCCTTGAGCACTACGGCTGAGCCGGCACGGAAACAGAGCGCAAAGACATCGAAGCTGACATTCGGACGGGCTTCATATATGACGCCGATCACACCGAAAGGTGCCGTGACCTTGCGGATGAGCATGCCGTTGGGTCGCTGGCGACGCTCAAGCTCCACGCCCACGGGCGACGGCAGAGCGGCCACGGCGCGCATGCCTCCGGCAATGGACGCGATGCGTTCGGGCGTAAGCAGCAGGCGGTCGTATTTTGGATCTGTCGCATCCATACGCCGCAGATCCGCGGCATTGGCTTCAAGGAGTTCATCGGCGCGGCTCTCCACAGCATCGGCCACGGCTATGAGCGTGGCGGCGTTTGCGGTATCGGATAGCTCGGCGAGCTTCTCGGACGCAAGGCGCGAATTTACAAAATCATATACATGCGATGTGGTGTGATTGTCGTGAGTCATAGTAAGAAACGTATATGGCGTCCACACGGACGCGATAAGCAATATAAAATGAAAACAATCGTAGAACGCCGAGGGTTCACTCGCCGTTGTCGTAGACATAGAGATAGTCGGCATGGATCAGGGGCGAGCCGTTGCGCTTGCGTCCCAGAGCCCTGACGGCAGCCGGCGCTCCGATGGCCGCACGTCCGCAGGCAATCACGCGGCCGTCCTCGGTCATCACGGTGATGATATCGCCGGCCTCAAAAGAGCCCTCAACATCCGTCACGCCCACGGGCAGCAGGCTGGCACCTCCGCGCAGCAAAGCTTCGGCGGCTCCCTGATTCACCGTAACGGACCCTTTGGCAAAGCTCTCACCATGGGCAATCCAGCGCTTGAGGCTCGAGGGCTCGCGCGGCGCGGGCTCGAACAGCGTGCACGGCGCCTGGCCCGGCGTGAGTCCCAGAAGGTCGGTGAGAATATGTTCGCGGGTGCCGTTGGCAATCACCACAGCGATGCCTTCATCGGCGACCCGGCTTGCGATGCGATATTTTGTGGACATTCCACCACGGCCGAGCGACGAACGGCGGTCGCTGATGCCCGCAGTGGCATCCTCGCCGCGCGCGATACGCGCGATAAGGCGCGCCTCGGGGAGCGACGGATCACAGGTATAAAGGCCGTCGATATTGCTTAGAATAATCAATGCATCGGCATCCATCATCGAGGCTATGAGGCCGGAGAGTTCGTCGTTATCGGTGAACATCAGCTCGGTCACGGACACGGTGTCGTTCTCGTTCACAACGGGAATAATCCCCGCGCCGAGCATCACGCCCATGCAGTGTTTCTGATTGAGATAATGGCGGCGCGTGGCGAGGTTTTCCTTCGTGGCAAGAATCTGTCCGCAGATGATGGAATGATCGCGGAAGAACTCGTAATAGCGGTTGATGAGGCGGGCCTGTCCAACGGCACTGAAGAGCTGCCGGGCCGAGACATGGTCGAGTTCTCCTGGGGCCACACCACGGCGCCTGAACTCGCCGCGGCCGCTGGCAACGGCCCCGGAAGAAATCAGCACAATCTCAATTCCGGCCGTATGGAGCGCCGCGAGCTGATCGACGATAGCGCTCATACGGGTCACGTCCAGGGAGCCGTCGGGCCGCGTGAGCACATTGCTGCCCACCTTCACCACCACGCGTCCGGGACGCTTCTCAAAAATACCGCTTCCTGCGTTGTTCATATCAGTCGGAGTTTATATTTCTCAATCACTTCCGCCACCTCGGGCTGTGTCTCAAGCCAATGGCTGAGCACCTGACTGTCCGTCCACATCTGTGGCGATTCCTCTCCTCCGTTCACATTCAGCGTCAGGGCCACGGAAGAATTAGCGAGCACCGTCTGCAGATACTCGAGAACTTCGGGCATGCCGTCGCGGATCGCCTGAGCCGCCAGCTCGCCGTCGACCGACACGAGCCACTGCTCGCCGGAGCCCTTCTCGAGCTTTGCGGTGGACATGGCGCTCGTGAGAATCCTGGCCGAGGCATGCGACTCGATGAATCTGCTCCAGGCGTCGCGGAAGGCGGCCTCGCTGTATTGCGCGGTCATGACAGGCGCCTGCGATGCGGGAGCGTTCCCAGCGCCCGGTGTCTGAGTCGGCGCCGTCTCATTTGGAGAGCCGTATTGCGGCTGTGGTTCGGCGGCCGGGACATTTATCTGCACGGCGGCCGCGCGGCTTCTGTGGCGCACGGGAGGCGGCAAATTCACCGGTTCCCGGGGCGCTGTGGGCGCGCTTGCGGCAGGCTGCTCCCTGTTGGCTGCCGGCGCGGCTGTTTTGGGTGCGGACGCCTCCGGAGCCCCGAAGCCGAAGGGATCGGCATCAGGTGCGGGCAGAGGCTTCAGATGCCCCCCGACGTGTCCGCTACGCTTGGTCGAGGGGCTCAATCGTTGGCACAGTTTGATCAGTGTCAGTTCGATGAGCAGTTGCTTGTTGGATGCCGTGCGGTAGGTGAAGTCGGCATCGTTGCACAGATCCATGGCCCGATATAAGAAATCGGGCTTGAGTTCCCGCGCACGCGCGGCCATGGCAGTCTTCACCTCGTCGGCCGCGTCGAGAAGCACGATGGTCGACGGGTCGGAAGCAACCATGAGGTCGCGGAGATACTGCGCCAGGCCGTTAATGAAGAACAGCGAGTCGAAGCCCTTGTCGCGCACTTCCTTGTAGATCAGAAGCGCGGCGGATACATCCTGCTTGAGGAACGCATCGACAAGACGTTCGTAATAGCTGTTATCGAGTACGTTGAGGTTGGCGATGGTCGACGCATATGTGATGTTGCCGCGGCTCGACGCCAGCACCTGGTCGAATATCGACAGCGCGTCGCGCATGGCGCCGTCGGCCT
>CAZBNM010000005.1:0-22524 GCA_964493495.1 uncultured Bacteroides sp. | reverse complement strand
CATGTCGGCAATGGTTATGCGGTTGAAGTCGTAGATCTGACAGCGCGAGAGAATCGTGGGGATAATCTTGTGCTTCTCAGTCGTGGCCAGGATGAAAATCGCGTGGGAAGGCGGCTCCTCCAAAGTCTTCAGGAAAGCGTTGAACGCGGCCGAGGAGAGCATGTGCACCTCGTCGATGATAAACACACGGTAACGCCCCTGCGTGGGAGGCACCATCACCTGATCGATAAGCGTGCGGATGTCGTCCACGCCATTGTTGGAGGCAGCGTCGAGCTCGATGATGTTGAGCGAGCGGTTCTCGTTGAACTGCCGGCATGAGTCGCACTCGTTGCACGCCTCGCCGTCGGGTGTGGGGTGCTCGCAGTTTATGGTCTTGGCGAAAATACGCGCACACGAGGTCTTGCCCACACCACGCGATCCGCAGAAAAGATATGCATGAGCCAGCTTGTTGGTGGCAATAGCATTCTTCAGCGTTTCCGTAAGTGCCTGCTGGCCGACGACCGTGGCAAAGGTCGAGGGCCTGTACTTACGCGCCGATACTATATATTGTTCCATAAAAAATAGAGAGAAGGAAGCGGCCCTTTCCGGCGCGCGCCCTTTTGCGCAAAGATACGAAATCCCCGCAACTTCTGCAAACGAAACCCTTAGCCGGAAGTCCGCGAGAGCGTCATTTTTACGCCCGGACGGACGGATAAATTGCAAATTCGCGATTCTCAGCGGCTTAACAAATAAACAAAGCTCTGATAATCATATACTTAACCTGACAAAAATGTTAAACCAATTAGAGCCGGAATTTCACTCTCTGAGCCTGGAATCAATAATAATCGTCACCGGGCCGTCGTTAGTGAACGAAATCTGCATGTCGGCGCCAAAGCAACCCCGCGCGCACGGCACCGGCAGCGCGCGGTCGAGAAGTTCACAGAAATAATCGTAAAGCGGACGTGCTTCCTCTGGGCCGGCTGCGCGAATATAGCTCGGCCGACGGCCTTTGCGCGTGGAAGCAGTAAGCGTAAACTGACTTACGGCCATGACTTCTCCGCCGGTCTCAAGCACCGAACGGTTCATCACTCCGGCCTCGTCGGCGAATATGCGCAAGCCCAGCGCCTTGTCGGCGAGCCATTCGGCATCGGCGCGCGTATCGCCCGTCTCTACCCCCACGAGAATCATAAGCCCTGCGGAGGCGCGGCTGTAGAGCCGGCCATCTATACTGAGCGTAGCGCCGAGCGAACGCTGTATCACCAGTCTCATTCCGAGTCTCCCTCCTCGCCCTCCGGAGCGTGCAAAGCATTATAGACAATGGAAGCCTTAGCCGGACCGATAATCTCCGCCAGTTCTTCAGTATTGGCCTCCGACACGCGCTTGAAGCTCTTGAAGTGAGTGAGAAGTGCCTGCGATGTCTTGGCGCCTATACCATCAATCTCCTCGAGCCTGGATGTGATCTGCCCCTTGCTTCGGCGGTTGCGATGGTGGGTGATACCGAAGCGGTGAGCCTCGTCACGCAGATGCTGCACCACCTTCAGAGTCTCTGAATTCTTGTCGATATATAGCGGAATCGAATCACCGGGGAAGTATATCTCTTCAAGCCTCTTGGCAATGCCAACGACAGCAATAGTCCCACGCAGACCCATTTCCTCCAGCGCTTCGACGGCCGATGACAGCTGCCCCTTGCCTCCGTCCACAACAATCAGCTGCGGGAGAGACTCGCCCTCGGTCATGAGGCGCGAATATCGCCGCGTCAAAACCTCTTTCATCGAGGCGAAGTCGTTGGCGCCAACAACGGTCTTGATATTGAAGTGCCTGTAATCCTTCTTGGAAGGACGCCCGTCCTTGAACACGACGCACGACGCCACGGGATTCGTGCCCTGGATATTAGAATTGTCGAAGCACTCGATGTGGCGGGGCAGTTCGGAGAGGCGGAAATCGGCCTTCATACGCTCCAGGAGACGCTCCGTGCGTTCTTCCGGATTGTGCTTGGCCATATGTTTGAGGTCGTCTACACGAGCCTGGCGCGCATTTCGCTGCGACACGTCCAGCAGCTTGGCCTTGTCGCCGCGCCGCGGTATGGTGAAGCTCACCTCAGGCATCTCGACCTCGGGCGCCGTGGCCACGATGACTTCGTCGTACTTCACATCGAGCGAGGTCTTGATTTCATCCAGCGCATAGGCCAGCAGCTCGGGAGCCGTTTCATCGAGGCGACGACGATAGCGAAGCGTGACACTGCGCACCACGGCTCCACGACGCACGTGCATATAATTGATATACACATCCTGGGAGCCGTCGTCGTCAATTCCGAAGACATCCACATCATGCACCGTCTGACTCACGATCACACTCTTCGACGAATAATTCTCCAGAAGGCGGTAGCTCTCCTTGAGCTCCTGTGCCTCCTCGAAACGCAGCTCGGAGGCGAGGCGCACCATCTCGTCGCGTAGATAGGCCATCAGCTCCTGCGTTTCGCCGCGCAGAATCTGCTTCACCCGATCGATATAGCGGCCATATTCCTCGGGGGAAATCTCGCCTGTGCAACAGCCCTTGCAGCGCTTGATGTGGTATTGCAGACAGAGGCGTCCCTTTTCCTTGGCGAGATATTCGGGAGTAATGGGCAAGCGGCACGTGCGGATCGGATAGAGCTCGGAAATGAGATCGAGCACCGTGCGCGCCACTCCGGTATTGGTGTATGGCCCGTAGTATTTCGAGCCGTCCTTGATATGCTGCCGCGTGAGAAACACCCGGGGATAGAGTTCGTTTGTCACTACGATCCACGGGTACGACTTATCGTCCTTCAGAAGCACATTATAGCGGGGCTGATACTCCTTGATCATGGAATTCTCAAGGTTCAGGGCATCCTGCTCCGTGGGCACCACGATATACTTCATGTCGGCAATCGCGCGCACCAGAAGATTGGTGCGCAGCGAGTCGTGAGTGCGGTTGAAGTAGCTCGAAACCCTCCTTTTCAGGTTCTTGGCCTTACCCACATAAATCACCGTACCCTCGGCGTCGAAGTACATGTACACGCCGGGGGTATCGGGAAGGAAGGAGATCTTCTCCTCCAGGGCTTCTGATTTCTTATGCTTTGCCACGCGGCCGGAAATCGATCAGTATTTGATGAGCGAGGTCACTTCGCAGTCGGCGGGAAGTGCCGCACGGCCGTTGAGAGCAGTAAGCTCGATAATGAAGTTGATATAGATTTTCTTGGGGTTCATGCTCTTGACCAGGGCATATGCAGCAGCCATTGTGCCACCGGTTGCAAGCACGTCGTCATGAAGCACCACCACATCATCCGGCCCGATGGCATCGCGGTGCATCTCGATAGTGTCCGTGCCGTACTCTTTGGCATATTCCATGCGCACGGTATCGGCGGGAAGCTTGCCGGGCTTACGCGCCGGCACGAAGCCCGCACCGAGCTCAAACGCCAGAATCGATCCGCCGATAAAGCCGCGGCTCTCGATGCCCACCACCTTGGTCACACCCTTGTCGCGGTAGAGCTGCGACAGATCCCAGCCGATGATGTGAAGTGCACGGGGATCCTTGAACGCTGTGGTCAGATCCTTGAACAGGATGCCCTTAGAGGGAAAGTCCTCGACATCGCGGATTTTTGATTTGATGTATTCCATAGGAGTTGTCATATTTTGTAATTTATTGATTTTCGTCTAAGTTATGGCTTCATTGTTTCACGTGGAACAAATATATCATCGTCCCATCAGCACAAGAAGTATATTCACATCACTGGGAGAGATACCGGGAATACGCGAAGCCTGCCCGATCGTGCGAGGCCGGATGCGGGTAAGTTTCTGCCGTCCCTCGGTGCTAATGTTATGCAACCGCTCAAAATCCGTATCAACGGGGATCTGCACATCCTCAAGCCGCCGGAGCTTATCGGCGATCATCTGCTCCCGGACAATGTATCCCTCGTACTTTATCAGAATCTCGGCAGCCTCCACAATCTCCTCGCGGCGATCAGCAGGCAGGGATGCGATGTACTCCTTCAATGCAGGGACGCACTCCGCAAGCATCCCCACCGTAAGCTGGGGACGCTGAATCAGCGATGCAAGTTTCACACCTTGCTGCAGGGGCGACGACCCGGCCTCCTCAAGAAGGCGGCTTACTTGTGCGGGCGATACGGTCAGCGTACGCGCAAGCTCTATCAGACCGTCGCGGAGGCGGCGCTTCTCCAGCATCAGTTCGTAGCGTTCGTCCGTGGCCAGACCCACGGCGTGTCCTCGCGGTGTGAGGCGCATGTCCGCATCGTCCTGGCGCAGCAGAATTCTGTATTCCGCCCTGGACGTAAACATACGGTAAGGCTCGTCCACGCCCTTGGTGACGAGGTCATCGATAAGCACGCCAATGTAAGCCTCATCGCGTCCTAAGGTAAACTCCGGCTTTCCAAGCACCTTCGCTGCCGCATTCACGCCCGCCACCAGGCCCTGCCCGGCAGCCTCCTCATATCCCGTAGTGCCGTTGATCTGCCCGGCGAAATACAGCCTGGGCACAAGCTTGGTCTCAAGCGTATGATGCAGCTGCGTCGGATCGAAGAAATCATATTCGATAGCATAGCCCGCACGCAAGAGCTGTACATCACGCAAAGCGGGAATCGTGGAAATAGCCTCGATCTGGATATTCATCGGCATGGACGACGAGAACCCGTTCACGTAGTATTCGTTCGTCTCCGCACCCTCCGGCTCTAGAAAAAGCTGATGCTCAGTCTTGTCGGCGAAGGTCACTATCTTGGTCTCAATAGACGGGCAGTAGCGAGGTCCGATGCTTGTGATCTGTCCGTTATATAGAGGCGAGTCCGGAAGGCCGCGTCGCAAAATATCGCACGTCTCCGGATTGGTATATACGATATGACAGGCACGCTGCGGCAGCACACGCCGCACATCGGGGAGATAGGAGAAATGATGAAAGTCATTCTCGCCTTCCTGCGCCACTGTCTTCGAAAAGTCGATGGTACGCCCGTCAAGGCGCATAGGCGTACCGGTCTTCATCCTGTCGGAGCGGAAACCGAGTGCACGCAACTGTTCCGTGATACCGTGAGCTGCCGGTTCGGATATGCGGCCGCCTTCGAATTGCTGCCGTCCGATGTGCATAAGGCCGTTCAGGAAAGTGCCGTTGGTCAGCACCACGGCGCGACACTTGAACTCCGCGCCTTCATGCGTATGCACTCCGGTAATCCGACCTTCCTCATTAAACATGAGCCTGTCGACATTGCCCTGCCACATCGAAAGACCGGGCGTATTCTCGAGCACCTCGCGCCAGAGAGCCGAGAAACGCATGCGATCGCTCTGCGCACGGGGACTCCACATAGCCGGACCCTTCGAACGGTTGAGCATCCGGAACTGAATAGCCGTGCGATCCGTGATGATACCCGTCATACCCCCCAGCGCATCGATTTCCCGCACGATCTGCCCCTTGGCTATTCCCCCTATAGCAGGATTGCAGCTCATCTGAGCAATCTTGTTGAGGTCCATGGTCACAAGCAAGGTACGCGCCCCCAGACGCGCCGATGCGTGGGCTGCCTCACAGCCCGCATGTCCTGCACCCACAACAATCACATCAAATTCAAAATCCATATCTTATTGATTATCTGATATTTTTCACTTAATCAAATCGTCAGTATGTCAATTCGCCAATATGTCATTTTATCAATTTCACATCCTGACAACCCCTCCTCTTAGCCAAGCTCATCATACAACGCCAGAGCTGCATCTTCGGCAGCCTCCATAATCTCGCGTTCACCGGGCCCTTTATCGTTTATGCCGCAATAGTGCAGCACCCCGTGGATTATCACGCGCAGCAGTTCCCGCCCGTATGCCACACCCAACTCCCCGGCATTGCTGTGCACCGTATCGAGCGAAATGAACATATCGCCGCGTATGATCCGGCCGCAGCTGTCGTCAAAGCTGATGATATCCGTGTAATAGTCGTGCGACAGAAAGCGGCGGTTCACCTCCAGAATCTTCTCGTCACTGCAGAAGATATAAGCCAATTCGCCCACCACACGATCGTGCGACGCAGCCACCCGCATTATCCATTCTTTAAGACGGGCATAGTCAAGACTCGGAAGTTCCACCCCCGAGCACGTCCATTCAATTACGGATTTCATCTTCGAAATGCTTGTGCACAAAAATAACGAATTTTTCCCAAAACTTACCGCACGCGGACAAAAAAATTTATCCGAGCTCGCGAAACGACTCGAAAATCTACCAATACAGCCTTAATTCCCAAACGCTTACCTCGTTTGAGGGCCCGCGAGAATCGCGAATTTGATTTTTTTCGGCCTGCTGCACGTAAAATCGAGGAAAAATTGGTACTTTTGTACTCCCCTACCCCACTACAGGACATGACCAGCATCACCGCCACCGTAATCACATATAACGAGCAACGCAACATCGAGCGCTGCCTTAACTCTCTGCTTGGAGTGGCCGATGAAATTGTAGTCGTCGACTCCAATTCCACCGATGCCACCGTCGAAATCTGCGAACGCTACGGATGCCGCGTCGTGCGCCGCCCCTTCTCGGGTTTCGGTTCGCAGCGGCAGTTTGCCACAGGGCTGACCTCCCACCGCTATATCCTCTCCATCGATGCCGACGAGGTACTCTCCGAAGACCTCCGCGAAGCCATCATAGACCTCAAACGCAGCGGCACGCTCGCACGCCACCGCATGTATGCGCTACGCATGGTGAGCTATGTCTGCGGCCGTCCGGTCTATCACAGCGGCTTTGGCCCTCATCTTGAAGTACGTCTCTTCGACAAGCGTTATGCCACATGGGATCTGCGCGATGTAGGCGAACGCGTCAATCACAGCGACTCCGTCGTGCCGGCCCCGCTCCCCGGATGCATCCATCACTACCGTTGCGACAATCTCGACGAACTCCGTGGCAAGGAGCTCCGACACGCCGCAATCCGTGCCCGTGTTCTGGCCGCACGTAAAAACAGCATCGGAATGTTCACCCCCCGGCTCAAGGCCGTGGGAGCCTTCATAGCATGCCATCTACGGCAGGGCGCCGTGCTTGACGGCCGCGTAGGCCACGGCATTGCACGCGTACGCTACTCGGCTACTTTGGCCGCATACTCCGACGCTCGTCGCATCATCACCAAGGAATGAATCTAATCCAGATCATATCCGACCCCTACCGGAGCGGAGCCATACGCTTTGCTCTCGAGCTCGGACGTGCCATCGAGCAACGTGGCCACAGCACAGCTACAATCCTGCGCAAAGGACACACCGAACTCGAGCCTCCATTCCGCCGGGCCGGACTCGCCGCCGGCTATCTGCCCCTGCGCGGTGCGCTCGACTTCATCTCGCCTACCATCCTGAGCCGCATCCTCGACCGAATCGGCTCGCCTATGGTCATCCACACTCATACACTCGGCGATGCCCTCACGGCTGAGCGTGCGCGCCATCTCATGAAGGGCGACACCTCAGACGTGAAAGTCGTACTCTCCGTGCGCGAAGGCGCCCCACGCAAGAAAAGCCGCGTGGAACGCAATACCCTCCGCCGCCTCGACGCCCTCATTTTCCCAAGCGAGCATGCGCGCCGGGCCTTCCTGTCCACACTCCCGGACGGATTCTTGAAAGCGGAACAACTGTACACACTGGACGCAGCAGCCGATGTGCCGCCTTGCGCCGAACGAGCCGAACGAGCTCCCGATTCAACCTTGAATTTCATATATACAGGCCGTCTCGTGCCCGAAAAAGGCTTCGATGTATTCGTGGAAGCCATCGGAGCAGTCGAAGCAAAACGCCCCGGACGCGCGCGCTACACCATTGTCGGCAGCGGCAATTCCCGGATAGTCATGCCGGCGGTACGTCGAGCCCGCGCACTGGGCGTCGACCATAAAATTGACTGGAAAGGACAGGGCGACGACATCTATCCCCTCCTCCGCGATGCAGATGCGGGAATAATACCTTCGCGCACACCTGAAGCTTCAGCCATCACGGCCATCAGAATGATGAGCCAGGGAATCCCGGTGCTCGCCGCCCGTGAAGGCGGAGCGATTGAAGCCTTCGTCAGGCCCGGATCGGACGGGCTGCTTTTCAGCCCCGACAGCCCAGAAGAGCTCGCTGATGCCATGCTGAGGATAATCGACAATCCCACGCTGGGGCGGCGCATGGGCGAAGAAGGCCGGAAGCGCGTAAGCGAGCGGTACCCCTACCCCGCCTTCGTCGATGCCATGCTCGAAATATACAACTCACACCCGACAGACAAGCAGAACCCTAACTCCCCTCTCACCCATTAAACATTCCCCATGAAAATATTTTGCCGGAACCTCGACAGATACATCACCGTGGAAGGCGGCACCACTCTGCGAAGGCTCGCTGCCGAACTCCGCGACGAACTGCCCTTCGAACCCATCTGCGCACGGGTAAACAACAAGACCGAAAGCCTCGAATACGAGCTCTACCAGCCACGCATGGTCGAGTTCCTCGACATCACCTCTCCCTCGGGCTCGCGGGTCTATCTCCGCTCCCTGTGTATGATTCTTTATCGAGCGCTTTGGGAAGTGTCCGCATCAAGCTCCCTGCGCATTGAGCACTCGATTGCCCACGGGCACTATTGCCGCATATCCGGCCTCGAACCCAGCGAGCGCAACGCCGCACGCATCCGCGAGGCAATGAAGGAAATCATCCGCGCGGATCTTCCCTTCGAACGTCAGGAAAAACTCACCGCCGACGTTCTCCCCGTCTTCGAAAACCAGGGACTCGACGCAAAAGTCGCACTCCTGCGCACCACCCGCACACTATACACCACCTTCTACACCCTCGACGGCATAAGCGACAGCTATTACGGCACACTTGCCACACACACGGGCATCATCCGTGGATTCGACTTCATACCATATCGCGAAGGATTCCTGCTGCTGAGCTTCAATCCCGAGGCGCCCGACATGCCCGCGACACCCATCCCGCAGGACAAGATGTATGAAGCATTCACAGACTATCTGCGCTTCAACCGCATCACGGGCGTGGAAACCGTAGGCGGCCTGAACAAAGTTGTGCTCGACGGACGCACATCCGACATAATAAACGTTGCCGAGGCCCTGCATGAAAAATCACTCTCGCACATAGCCGACGACATCGCCGCCAGATATGCAGCCGGAGGAGCGCGCATCGTGCTCATTTCCGGACCCTCCTCCTCCGGAAAGACCACCAGCACCAAGCGCCTCGCGATCCAGCTTATGACGCGTCTGCTGAAGCCAAAGATGATTTCGCTGGACGATTACTTCGTCGACCGCCACCGCACCCCCCGCGACAGCGACGGCGATTACGACTACGAAAGCCTATACGCACTCGACCTCGAACAGTTCAACTCCGACCTCGAGCATGTTCTCTCCGGCGAAGAAGTGAAACTCCCCACTTACAACTTCGAAACCGGACAGCGCGAATACCGCGGCAACTCGATCAGGCTCGAAGAAGGAGCCATCCTTCTGATCGAAGGCATACACGGCCTCAATCCCGAGCTCACAGGCCGGATTCCGGAGGAGATGAAATACCGCCTCTATGTCTCGGCCCTCACCACACTTTCCATCGACTTCCACAACTGGGTGCCCACAACCGATACTCGCCTTCTGCGACGTATCGTGCGTGATGCAAAATACCGCGGATTATCGGCCGAAGAGACAATCCGGCGCTGGCCAAGCGTGCGGAGGGGCGAGGAAAAATGGATTTTCCCCTATCAGGAAAATGCCGACGCTATGTTTAATTCATCCCTCATATTCGAACTCGCCATAATCAAGGACTATGCAGACAATCTCCTGCGCACCGTCCCCGAGGATGTGCCCGAATTCGCCGAAGCATACCGCCTGCGCAAATTCCTGAGCTATTTCCTGCCCGTCGCGCCACAGAGTGTTCCTTCTACAAGCATCCTGCGCGAATTCCTTGGCGGCAGCTCATTCAAGTATTAATACTCCGGACTCCCTACCCTTCATGAAAAAGACACTCCTCACCCTTCTCCTGGCTGTCATATCCCTTTCTGTTTCAGCCGAAACCAATCCCGTCCTCGAAAAAGCACGCCGCGCCTATGCCAACCGCGAATGGGCCAGCGCCACGGCCCTCTACGGCGTATATTGCGACCGCGAGCCCGGTCTCTCCGAGGCTTATGCAAGACGCGTCGTCGCTTCCGAACTCATTGGCGACACAATATCCTCTGTCGACGCTATTCAGGAAGCCCTCAACGCCGAACTTCCGCCCGCCGACCTCTTCTCGCTGCTAAGCACCGAGGCATTCGCCGCCGGCGTGCCGGAAGTTGTGCCCGACGTGCTGGAACGCACCCGCCGACGCCTCCCCTGGATGGCGCGACCTGTCGATACAGCATTGCTGCACTACTATTCCTTCCGCAACGACGCCCCGGCCACCGAACGCTATGCACGCACACTCCTTGCCGGGCTCCCCGATGATCCCGACTACCTTACGCTGCTGGCTGCCAGCTGCATGGCTCAGGGCAAAGAGCAGGAAGCCCTGGAAACCTACGGACGCATCCTCGAAAAGAATCCCGACCACTTCGATACACTCGTCCTTCTCGGCACTTACTGGCTCGAGGAAGGCGATACGGCCAAGGCCCGGCAATACCTCACACGTGCCGAAAAGGTGAAATCCACACCGGCCCTGCGCAAAACTCTTTCCGGCCTCTCCCGATGAGAGTCTCAACAATACATGTCGCCGGCTCCCGCCGATTCCGCGTCCGCCTGGCCGTCATACTTCCGGTTGTCCTCCTTGCTCTTCTCTCCACCGTCTCCTGCACCCGGGAAAAAGCCATTTTTCCGGACGCCACCGAGGAAATGCTAAGCCGGATAGACAGCACCATTGCCAAACGCGCGGAATTCGAGCAACAGCGAAACGATCGTATCACCGAGGCCCGATATGCCACTTCCACAGCCCTGAGCGACTCGGATCTATACCAATCCCTCGGCATGCTATACTATGCCTACGCCGGTTTTCGACTCGATTCCGCCCTGAATGTCGCCTCCAGACGACTCGAAACAGCAAGGCGCACAGGCAACCCGCAACGGATAACGGAAGCCACTGTAACGCTCGCGCAAAGCCTCATGAACAGCGGCGAATACCACCGCGCCATTGCAACGCTCGACACTCTGCCCGTCGGCGCCTTCGGTTCGCAGCTACGCGAGAAAGTCTACTCAACTTATTTCGGGGCATATGACGCGATGGCACAGACAGCACCTCTGGGCGCCGAACGCGCCGTGGCCCGCACGCGCGCCCAAGCCTTCCGCGACTCCGTCATCGCCCTTATGGAGCCCAATACCCTGGGACACACATACCTCACGGCCACACGCATGAAGGACGCAGGAATGACGGCACGCGCCATCGAACTGCTCGAGCAGGCACACGCAAGCCCGGAAGTCCGCGACAACGCCGCGTTCCAGTACGGCCTCGGACTCATGTATCTCGACAGCGGACGCGACAGCGATGCCATCCACGCAATAGGCCATGCGTCCGTTCTCGATCTGCAGGATGGAAAGAAAGAGTACATCTCTCTCATCCGCCTGGCGCGCATCCTATACGACAAAGGCGACATTCTGCGAGCCTTCAATTACATCAAATGCGCGTTCGAGGATGCATCCTTCTCGCACACCGCCATACGCACCAACGAAATAATGGAGTTCATGCCCATCATCGACGGCGCATATCGCGCATACGAGGGCAGCGAGCGTCAACGCGTCCAACGCAACGCCGCCATAGCAGCCGCTTTCGGCCTGCTCATGTGTGTGGCCATGGCCCTTTTGTGGTCGCAGCTGCGGCGCATATCGCGTATAAAAGCCCTGCTGGCCGAGTCCAACAGCGAACTATCCCTGCGCAACAAGCTTCTGGCCGAGGCTGACCAAACAAAGGTCACCCACATCGAAGGCCTCCTGCAGCTCCATGCCTCCAGCATCGCAAACAACCGCAACTATCGTCGCGAACTACTGCGCATGATGGCTGCCGGACAATACACACGCGTACAGGACAGGCTCAAGAGCGATAACGTCGACAACACCGACACAAAACTCTTCTACGAGCTTTTCGACTCCACATTCCTCTCCATGTTTCCCGACTTCATCGAAGAAATCAACCGATACATGCGCGAGCCCTTTGCAGTCCTTCATCCCGACTCGCTCACGCCCGAACAGCGCATAATGGCCCTTATGAAATTCGGGCACTCCTCCGCATCTGAAATTTCCGCCATGCTTCAGTACAGCCAGCAGACCGTCTACAATTACCGCTCGTCCATACGCGCAATGCTGGCCTGCTCAATGGACGATTTTCAGCGTGAAATCTGCTTACACACCGCCTGAAACATCTGACATACCCTTCACACATACCTACTTCACTCATTTCAGATCCTTACACAATATATCAGTATTTCAAGCGTTTATATCTATGTAAGATTTACTTCCCCTCTTAATACGCAAAACCTTCTATCTGTAATGTGCATATCTTTGCATTACCAATCTAAACAACGCAAAGCGCCATGAAAAAAAGCTACACACTATGCATGTTTGCTGCAGCGGTTCTCTCCTTCCTTGCAGCCTTCACAGCCACAGCACAGACCGGAGCCCCGCTCCCGGCAATTTACATCACCACCGATGATCCCGACGCCGACATCACACGCGAAGAATACATCGGAGCCAAATACTACCTGAAGTCCAACGGCACGGAAGGCGTGGAGGACATCGCCTCCGAAACCGCACCCCTGCCCCTGCAGCTCCGTGGACGCGGCAACTGGACATGGGTCGGATATGATAAAAAACCCTACCGTCTGCTGCTCGACCAACCCGTTTCGATGGCCGGGCTCAAGACCAGCGACTACTTCGGGCTCCACGCCCATGCCGACGACAATCTCGGCTTCATGCGCAATACCCTCGGATTCGAGCTGGCGCGACGCATGGGCATCGACTGGACACCCTCGCACGCGCCCGTCGAACTCTATCTCAACGGCGAATACCGCGGACTCTACTTCTGCACGGAACTTGTCCGCGTTGATCCCGACCGCGTGAACGTCTACCAACAGGCCGATAACGACAATACCGACCTAACAGGCGGCTGGCTCGTGGAGATCGATAACTACGACGATGACCCCCATATCAAATTCATAAGCAAAAGCGGCGGGAGCGTAACCATCTCCCACAAGACTCCCCTGAGCCTATCCACCGAGCAGGCCGCATGGCTCAAAAACCAGATGGAGACCATCGACCGTGCAATTTATGCCACGGATAAAAGCACAGCCCAGTGGGCCGACCTCGTCGACCTCGACCGTCTGGCACGCTTCTATATCGTACATGAGCTCATGGACAACTACGAGGCTTTCCACGGCAGCTGTTTCCTGCACCGCGACCGCGGCGAAGACCAAAAATGGATGTTCGGCCCCGTATGGGATTTTGGCAGCTCCTTCATGCGCGGCAGCGGCAAATTCATCTGGCAGGATGCCGGCTACTCACTCGTATGGATCGAGGAAATGTACAAATTCCCTGACTTCCTCAACAAGGTGAAGGAAGTGTGGTCCGACTTCTGCGACAACGGTTATGATGGTCTCGATGAGTTCATCGCCGTCCAGGCCGAACGCATCAAAGCCGGAGCAGCCCGCGACTTCGAGCGCTGGCCCGGATACGGCAATGAAGATATTGACGCCTGCGTCAGAAAAATAACCTACATGCTTGGCAACAAGACCCGCTGGCTCGGACAGCAATGGGGCAAGATTCCCGATGCCGCTCCCGAAAATGTCGAGCTCTTCCTCCGCGGGACATTCAACACCTGGGGCACCGACCAAATGCTCATGCCGCAGGACGACGGCACATATACTCTTGAGATCGCTTCTCTCCGCGACCAGATAAAGATTGCATCCGCCGACTGGTCGACAGCCGTTTTCGGAGGCAACGGTGTCACGCTCCTCAAAGCCGGTGTGCCCTACCAGATGGTATCCGGAAGCGGAGGCCACAACATATCCGTCTACGGCGAAATCACCGATGCTAAGCTCACGTTCGACCCCGTGGAGCAGACTCTCCTCGTCGAAGGTACGCAGCACGAACCCGTGCAGGAAGAGGTACACGTCTACTTCCGCGGCGACATGAACACCTGGAAAACCGACATGGAATTCACCCAGCGCGAAGACGGCATCTACACCATCGATATCGACAACCTGACCGGCGCATTCAAGATCGCCGATGCTAAGTTCCTCGACATCAACTATGGAGGCGACAACGTCACGCCCGTTGAGCCCGGCGTTCCCTACACACTGATCAAAAGCGGCAAGAACATGACCCTCTCCCGCGATGTAGCTCACGCACGCATGGAAGTGGACCTCAAGGCCAAGAAACTGCTCCTCACCGATCTTGATATTTCCGGCATCGAGGATGTATGTGCCGACCGCACACCCGTGCGCATCTACACTCTCCAGGGCCTCGCACTTCCGGCCGGAACCGTGCCCGCTCCCGGTATCTACATTCTGGTCGACCGCTCCGGAAAGGCAACCAAACACATCATCCGCTGAACATTAGCACTTTACAACATAGAATCATGAACCTCAAGAAACTCTGTTTCATCGCACTCATAGCCTCCGGAGCCACAGCTGCTGCTCCGGAGGCAGCCGCTGCCGGCCCGATGACGGAAATTAGCACCGGCTATATCCCCGTGAGCTCCCCCGGCGTAATCAGGCACTACCACGTCAAGAGCCCGGAACTGAACGCTAACTTCACCGTCGACATCTGGCTCCCCGACAATTACGAAAGCCGCGCCGACGACCGTTATCCCGTTGTGTATATGCATGACGGCCAGAATCTTTTCGACCCTTCGATCTCCTTCGGAGGCGTGGCATGGGAGATAGATCTGGCAGTGGCGAAACTCATGGAAGGCGACTATATCCACACCCCCATCGTTGTCGGAATCCACAACCGCGAGACCCTGCGCTCCTGCGACTACATTCCCGAGAAAGCAGTCACGGACTATATCTCCGATACCGACCGCACAGCATCCGGCATGTGGTCGCTCGTCGGCAACAAATTTTACGGTGATGAGTATATGTCCTTCATAGCCAATACCCTGAAACCCGCTGTCGACGCCGCATTCCGCACGCTCGACGATGCCGCAAACACATTCATCATGGGCTCGAGCATGGGTGGGCTCGCCTCTATCTATGCCCTCTGCGAGTATCCGGAGGTTTTCGGGGGTGCTGCCTGCCTTTCCACGCACTGGATCGGCAACTTCGACTACAACAGTACCATCTTCCCCACGGCCATGATTGCCTACCTGACCGACGCGCTCCCCGATCCGGACACACACCGCCTTTACCTCGACCGCGGAACCGTCGATCTCGACTCTTCTTATGACAAATGGGAGGAACAGGTGCGTGCTCTGGTGCGCTCCAAAGGCTACACCGAGGAGAAGGATAATCTCATGACCTTTACCGACAACGGCGCCTCGCACAACGAATTATACTGGGCCGCACGCGTGGACCGTCCGCTACATTTCATGCTCAAATCCTCCGACAAGCCCTATACGCCCTCCGATCCCGGCGAACAGGCTTTCCATGTGATCTTTCAGGACAGCAGCAAGCCCTGGACACGCGTCAACGCCTTCACCTGGGCCATGGGGGTGACCCAGCTGGGCACCTGGCCCGGAACGGCCATGCAGGAGATTGTCTACAACGGACAGACAGCCTGGGAGATAAATTTCACCCATAAAATCGCTCCGTCGAACATCATATTCAACAACGGCTCCGCCCAGACGGCCGATCTCGATTTCAAAAACGAGTATGTCTACGACTTCAAAGGGCCGCGCGAAGCCATTTCATCGGGGCTGACCCTACCGGGTGCTGAGTCAGGCATCAGCCTGCGCGCGAACGGCCGGTCGCTCATTGCTGAAACTCCCGAAGCCTGCACACTCCGCATCCATTCTCTCGACGGCCGCAGCTATTCATTCGAGCTAACACCAGGGATGAACACCATCTCTGAGCTCGCACCGGGTATCTACATCTGCGAAGGCCGCAAATTCATGCTACGCTGATAGCGCGTAGCTCACGCCTCATCGGCCCAGTGAAGTTTGTGGCGCAGCGTATCCGTGAAGGTGCGCGAGCGCAGCTGGGCCACAAGGGTGGGGAAGGGTGCACGCCGCAGCACGATTTCCTCACCGTTCGCCACAGGCACGGAACGTCCGTCGATCGCCAGACGCACGAAGGGCGCCCTACCCCCGGGCATGATGCGCAACGGCAGGCCGCTCCCCACAACCAGCGGACGCATCGCCAGCGAATGGCAGGCTATCGGAGATATTACGTGCACGTCGAGTTCCGGATCGACCAAAGGACCGCCCACACTCAGATTGTAGGCCGTGCTGCCCGTGGGCGTGCACACGATAAGACCGTCGGCGCGATATTCCGCCAGCGATTCATCCCCGATCCAAGTCTCGGCCACGATCATCGAAGCCGATTCCTCCTTCATCACGGCCACCTCATTGAGAGCGTAAGGCCAGAGACCTTTGTCGCGCACGGCCTCGCACTCGACCTCGATAAGGCTGCGACGCTCTATGCGTAATGTCTCGGAAGCCTTGCCCAGCACCTCGGGCAACAGGGGCAGATCGGCTATATCAAGCGCCGCCAAATAGCCCAGATGCCCGGTATTGACGCCTATTATCGGAATCATACGCGATCCTACCCATGCAGCCGTGCGCAGGAAAGTACCGTCGCCCCCAAGGCTCACGGCATAATCCACCGGTATGTCTGCGAGCTCATCGGCCACACGACATTCTATGCCGCTCATGAAAGCCGGCATCTCCTCGCGAAGATGCTTGAAAAGCTTGCGATGGATGACAAGGTCGATACCGCGCTGCCGCGCATCCTTCAGGAACGCACTCACCTCCCCAAGGCTGTCGTGCTGCCGACGGCTTCCGTATATGGCTATCCTCATGTGTCTATGTATCTTAGTAGCTCGTTTATCCTTTGGCGCAGGGAGTCGTCCCCCGGATCATCATCGTCCGTCCCGTTGGTCATGAGCACATTGTATCCATAACGCTCGAGCGAGCGGCTTATCGCCGCCGGCGACCGATGGTCCACACGCAGATCCACAATCAATATATCGCTGCCCTCCGCCCCGGAAAAGTTCTCGCCAAGCGAGGTGATGTTGAGGTTCAGCACATGCGCGTCGCAATCCTCGACGGCCGTCGATATGCGCGATGCGCTGTAGTCCGTCCTCCGACACCCCACCAGCAGACGCGAGCTGTCAGGGTGTGCCGGATACAGCGCGCCGCCTTCCTCGAATTTTAGCTCACGGAGTGTCATTTCCTTTGTGTGTTTCGTTGTTTAAGTTGATTTATTTACGTACTTTTGCAGTTGCAAATACAAATATACGACTTTTTTCCGTCATACACAACTTATTAATGACCAATCTAAGCGTAAACATCAATAAAATTGCTACTTTGCGCAACGCACGCGGAGAAAACAACCCTTCCGTAAAGGACTGGGCCCTGGCCATCGAGTCCTTCGGAGTCCGAGGCATTACGGTGCATCCACGCCCCGATGAACGCCACATTCGCCGCAGCGACGTCTTCGAACTGCGTCCGCTGCTGCGCACCGAATTCAATATCGAAGGCTATCCGGCCCCGGAATTCATGGACCTCGTCCTCAAGACCCGTCCCACGCAGGTCACACTCGTGCCTGACGCCCCCGACGCACTCACTTCAAACCACGGCTGGAACGTCGAGGCCAATCTCGAATTCCTCACAGGCATTGTCGACACGCTGAAGGATGCCGGCATACGCTCATCCATATTCGTAGACCCCGATCCCAAGCAGATCGCTGCCGCAGCACGCACAGGAGCCGACCGCGTCGAACTCTACACAAAGCCATATGCCGATGCATACGACGCCGGTCCCGAAGCCGCAGTCGCACCCTTTGTGGAGGCTGCCAAGGCCGCACGCAAACTGGGTCTCGGCATAAACGCCGGTCACGATCTCAGCCTTCACAACCTGCGCTTCTTCCACGAGAGCATCCCCTACCTCAACGAAGTCAGCATCGGCCACGCGCTGATCTGCGACGCACTTGTCTACGGCATGCAGGACACCGTCCGCCGCTACATCGACTGCCTCAAGTAAAATCACCTACCCCAATCCCCCACCCCATCCAAAAATGCTTTTCCTCCAGATTCCCGGCGCCGACACCCTCGCAGCGGCAGTCAACGACACCATCGCCACAGAACTTCCCGCCGAAATACTCCCCGCCGATACCGTGCAGATCATAGCGGAAGAGGCCGCCGAAACAGCCGCCCCCATCACATCCCTTAGCCTCTGGGACCTCTGTCTCCAGGGTGGATGGACCATGGTGCCCCTGGCGCTCCTGCTTCTCGTGTGCATCTATATCTTCGTGGAACGCTGCATCGTGCTCACCCGCGCCGGACGCTCCGACAGCTCCTTCATGAAGCGCATCAAGGGCTACATCCACGAAGGCGAGCTTGAAAGCGCTCAAAACCTCTGCAAGCAGACCGCCACTCCCCAGGCACGCCTCATCGCCAAAGGCATCTCCCGCATAGGCCGCCCCATGAACGACGTCCTCGTCGCAATCGAAAATACCGGCAACCTCGAAGTATCCAATCTCTCCAAAGGCCTCCCCTGGCTGGCTACCACAGCCGCCGGCGCGCCCATGCTCGGCTTCCTCGGAACGGTAATAGGCATGGTACAGGCCTTCTACGCAATCGCGCAGTCCGGCTCATCGGCCACCATCGACTCCTTCGCCGGAGGCATATACTCCGCGCTTGTCACAACCGTAGCCGGCCTCATCGTAGGCGTGCTCGCACTTTTCGCATACAACTTCCTTGTGGCCCGCGTGAATAAAATCATGAACCGCCTCGAAGCAGCCACCATGGAATTCATGGATCTGCTCAACGAGCCCGTGGCCTAATCCCCGCCCCACCCCACATGGCACTCAAACGTCCCAACAACATGCTCTCGGAGTTCTCCATGGCTTCGATGACCGATGTAGTGTTTCTCCTGCTCGTATTCTTCATGGTCACATCCGCCTTCGTCTTCCCGACAGCCCTGGAAATAGACCTCCCCGAAAGCTCGCAGCAGACCCCCGTCAAGCCCTCGACCCGCGTATTCATCGACGCCGACGGCTCATACTACATCAGCTTCGCCGACGGCGAGCCCGTAGCCGTGCCCGACAACAACCTTCTGGGCGCACTCTCCGGCGCCGCAGCCAACCCCGACTCAATAGGCGCCATAGCCGTCTACGCCGACTCCGAAGTTCCTTACGGCAAAGTTGTCGAAGTGCTCAACATCGGCGCCGACAACGCCTATAAGATGGTCCTCGCCACAAAGCCGGCATCACCCAAAAAGGCCGAATGATGAACCGCGACCGCATATTCGCTCTCTGTGCCACTGTCTTCGCAGCCGCGATTGCAGTCGTAATCCTCATGCTCACAGCCCTTCGCTTCGATCGCCGCACGCTCCCCGTGCCCCCGCGCCCCACTACCGCACTCATTCAGGAGCCCGAAGAATTCGCCGAGCTCTACACACCCGAGCCCACCGAACTCCCCGCCGAAACAGCATCCCCGGCCCTGAATCCCGTGCCGGAAAACAATCAGGCCACCCCTGCACCGGCCACAGGCCCCGACACCCGCAACAGCGGCGCCGCAGGCGAAGCCATCCCTCCCAAGACATCTACCCGACCCTCCCCCGTAAAGTCAACGCCACAAGAGCCTAAAACCAAGCCCGCAGGCCCCGTCGAAGACTCCAAAAAACAAAAGGAAGAGGAAGAAGCCCGCCGCAAGGCCAGCGCCGACCTGCGCAATGCCTTCGCAAACACAAAGGGACAGAACAACACAAAAAACAACGGACAGACTCCCGGAAATGCCGGACGCCCCTCAGGAAGCGCCGACGCGCAACAGAACGGCACAGGCTCCGGCCGCGTAAACGGCGGATGGCGCATGCCTTCATACGCAAAAGTCCCTTCAACCGTCACAGGCACAATCGAACTCAAAGCCACAATCAACTCACGAGGACAGGTCACGGCCGTAGAAGTGATAGGCGGACAGGCACCGGCAGCCACTAACGCAGCCCTTGCCGAAGCCTGCAAAGCCGAAATCCGCCGCCGAACTTTCACGCGTTCCGACGCTAATCCCCCCGAAAGCGCCACAGCTTTTATCACCTACCGTTTCAACTGACCGCACGCATCAGAACGTGCAGCTGAACGTGAAGCCCGCCTGACCCGTCGGGAACACCATAGGTGCGAACGAGCTTTCCAGCTTCGGAGCCTTCCGCCCCAGATGCAGCCGACGCGCCTCGTTGCCTGCAAAGAGACCGACAACCTCGTTCACCGGATCGATAAGGAAAGCTACGATATTGCCCACTACCTTCGAACCCAGCAGACGGTAGTCGTGGCTCACGATTTCGCGCTTCAGTATGTAGAAGCATTCCCCGAACACGCTGCCTATCAGCGGCGTGATGAATATATCCTGAATCGACGGCCGCTCCATCGTAGCCTCGATGCCGAACTCCCAGCCTATCGTGGAGATGCAGGCCGAGTAAAGCAGACTCTGGAAATAATTGAAGCCGTTCGAACGCGCTGCCATGAAATACACCGCGCCCGCGTATGGATGCAGAATATAATTGAACATCGGGTTATCGCAGTCGGGCGTAGGACCTTCCTTGATCACATGGTTGTACCAGCGCTTGTACCAGGGCGTATTGCGTATGGCCGCACGGTTCCAGCTCGTCGCATCCTCCGGCAGACATTCCAGCACCACCAGAGTCGAGATGTATGCGCCGCCCAGCACCGCCGTATTCGTCCACAGACGCTTCCAGTTCTTTTCGCTGCGAGTCAGAGAGTAGGGGAGCTCATAGATCGAAGCCCGCGGACGCAGCTTCCTGTACAGCGACTCATAAGCCTCATCCGTGCCTATTATGCTGTCATGGACAGTGGCCGCATTCACATTGTCATATTCGAATTCTTCCACCTCGATAGCGGTGAAGTCCACCGGCATTGAAGGAATATCGCGTATTGTCATATCATCGCTCGAAACCTCCGTACGGGCCGTGAGCGTATGCGGCATTAACAGAACCGCCAGCGTCAGAAGTATATTAAGAATAGGTTTCATAGGAAAGATGTAGTTGAAAAGTGTGTGAATTCATAGTGTGCCGTCAGCACCTTTTATACTTTTCAAACGATGCCCCAACGTTTAAGTTCGTATATTTGGAAATTTTGACTATTTTTGCAGTAAAATATTCCATACCGTATAAAGCAATATGGAGCTAATAGACATAATCATCATTATCATAGCCCTGGCCGCTCTGGTGCGTGGTTTTTCAAAGGGTCTGATCACCCAGATCGGCGCTCTGGCAGGAATCATCATCGCCATACTCGCCTCCCGGCTTCTGGGGCCCGCTGTGTGCGAGCGATGGGCTCCGGCCGACTCCGGCACCCTTGGACTCACCGTCTGCTACACGCTCATCTTCACAGTCACATACTTCGGCGTACGCATGGCCGCACGCCTCATACGCGGAGCCGTACACACCATTCACCTCGCTGCCGTCGACCGCTTTCTCGGGGCTGCATTCTCGCTCTTCGAATGGCTCACGGCCATAAGCCTCGCCATGAACCTCTACGCCGCACTAATGCCCGCCGGACGCGAACTCTTCACCGCCAACACCCTCCGCACAGCAGTGTTCGAGCTTGCTCCCGCGCTCACAGGCTACATTTGCCACCTCAATTTACTCAACTGAAAACATACGGCCCCCATCTTCCGTTATAAACACACGACACCTACAACCCACTATGGCCGAAAACAATAACACACCGCCCGTCGGCGGAGAATACAAATACGGTTTTACCTCCGACATTCCCACCGACTATATACCACACGGGCTATCCGAGGAAGTGGTCCGCCTCATCTCGCGCAAAAAGGACGAGCCCGAATGGCTCCTGCAGTTCCGCCTCGATGCATACCGCTACTGGAAGACTCTCGAAATGCCCCGATGGGCACATCTCGACATCCCTCCCATCGACTATCAGGACATAATCTACTACGCCGCTCCCAAACAGAAAAAGGCACCCGGAAGCCTCGACGAAGTAGACCCGGCATTGCTCGACACCTTCAACCGCCTGGGAATCCCTCTGGAAGAACAGAAAGCCCTCTCGGGCATGGCCGTCGACGCCGTCATGGACTCCGTAAGCGTCAAGACCACACACCGCGAGAAGCTCGCCGAACTCGGCATAATCTTCTGCTCCTTCAGCGAGGCCGTAAAACAGTACCCCGACCTCGTACGCAAATATCTCGGCAAAGTAGTCAGCTATCGCGATAACTTTTTCGCCGCCCTCAACTCCGCCGTATTCTCCGACGGCTCCTTCGTCTACATCCCCAAAGGCGTGCGCTGCCCTATGGAGCTGAGCACATATTTCCGCATCAATGCCTCCGGCACCGGCCAGTTCGAGCGCACGCTCATCGTCGCCGACGACGATGCATACGTCAGCTATCTCGAAGGCTGCACTGCTCCCATGCGCGACGAAAACCAGCTCCACGCCGCAATCGTGGAAATCATCGTCGAGGAAC
>CAZBNM010000004.1:22240-60392 GCA_964493495.1 uncultured Bacteroides sp. | reverse complement strand
GACTCCAACCCACAGCGTGGCGTCTTCGGGCATCACGCTGTTCATGTAATCGACGGCCTTCTGCGAGGCGATGACAGATGCGATGTGGAGCTTTGCGGGGGTGCCTTTTGTGAGCAGGGCGCGATAGCTCAGCTCCATCGACGCGCCGGTGGCGAGCATAGGATCGCAGATCACCAGCGTCTTGCCCTCGAGCCGGGGCGAGGCGAGGTATTCGATGAGCACGTCGAAGTTTTCCTTTTCCTTGTACTTGCGGTATGCGCTGACGAATGCGTTTTCGGCGCGGTCGAAGTAACGCAGGAAGCCCTGATGGAAGGGTACGCCGGCCCGGAATATAGTGGCGAGCACGAGCTTGTCGGCGATTACCTCGCAGGGAGCGTCGACGCCCAGCGGCGTGCGCACGGGCACGGTGCGGTAGTCGAGCGTGCGGCTAAGTTCGTAGGCCATGATCTCGCCCAGGCGCTCGAGGTTGCGCCGGAAGCGGAGAGGGTCCTTCTGCATGTCGTTGTCGCGCATTTCCGAGAGGTACTGGCTCACCAGCGAGGGATGCGCGGAGAGGTTTATGACTTTCATAATCTTGAGATGTCAGGTTTGGAGTTGGTTTTTCGCTTGCAAAGTTAAGGTTTTTAGGCGGTAAAAACAATCCGGGGCGGCCATAAAAAATCCGCGGCCCGATTAAAGCCGCGGATTTAGGGATGTATGTGTCAGAGAATGTTTAGCGAACGAACACTTTGGAGGCTTTGTTGCCCTGAAGCTTCACGTAGATGCCTGCGGGGAGCTGGCCGCTTACTTCCACGCCGTCGAGACGGAAGTAGCGAGCGGGAGCGGCGCTGTCGACGTTGATAGCCTCGATGCCGGTCTGGGTCATGGACTTCTGGCCCATCACGCGGAGCTCTTTCAGCTTGATGCCCCAGCCGGAGTTGAATGCCTTGGTGGTGTTGAGGGTTACGTAGCGGCCGAGGACGGGTGTCGACTCGATGAACTGCTTGCGGGGCGTGGTGCCTGCGCCGCCTGTGCCGTCGGTCACCTCGTAGGTCTTGGTGAGGGCCTTGGCGCGTGCGGGAGCGGCTGCTTCGGCGTGATCGTCGACGTCGCTTTCAACCTTCACGGTGTAGTGCGTTGCGGCTGCGCCTTCCCATACGAGCTCGATCATTTCAATGTCGACATTGAAGCCGAGGTCGAGCGCGAAGCTGTGCTCCTCCGTCTGGGCGCAGCTGAATTCGAGCTGCGTGCCTTCGTTTTCATCGGTAGCCAGTTTGGGGTCGTTTGTAGCGTATTCGGAAGCGACACCAAGGATGCCGGCAGCCATGTTCCGGGCCGAGCCGCTGGTGAGGCAGCTGAAGGTGATCTCTGCGCTTTCGAATTCGCCGCAAACGGCCTTGACAGTAGCTTCGCCACGGTCGGCGAGAGTCACGTATTCACCGTTGATTTCGGCGGTGCCTTCAACAATCACGAGCTCGACAGCCTGATTGAGGAGGAAGTTGCCTGCGGCATCGACTGCGTATGCCACGACGGGAACGGCCTCGCCGGCGGTAACGTCGGTCTTGGCTGCGGAAATTTCCACGCCGGCTACAGCGCCGTAGTTGACGGGGCTGCTTTCTTCGCCAACGGTGTAGCCCATGTCGAGGCGGTCAACGCCGCCTGCGTATGCCATCCAGAAGAACATGTCGCCGGGCTTTTCGCCGTTTTCGAAGGTCTTGGTGGAGGTGTAGGTGTACACGCCGTTCACATCCTTGCCTGCGAGGGAGGAGCTCCATTCGCCGCCGATGTTTACTTCGGGCGAGAAGCCTACGATCTTGTCGACGCCGCTGGGCGTGAAGCTTATGGTGAGGGTGTTGTCGTCGTTATATACCATTTCGGCCTTGATGGAGATGGGGAGCTTGCGGGCCATGGATGATTCTTCGCCGCTCTTGTAGGCCTTCAGGAGGAAGCCGTTGGTGATGAAGTACTTCACGATAGCCGTGCCTTCGGCGCGGAGGGTCTTGAAGCTAACGGAGGTTTCGTCGGAAGCGTATTCCTTGCCGTCGAGGGTGGCCACGGCCTTGAAGGCGTAGCTGTAGTCGGTATAAGCCTCGAGGCCTTCGATGGTGTAGCTGTTGTCGGCGGAGGTCACTTCTTCTTCGCCCATGTAGACTTTCACGTCAGCGCCGGCGAGCTGGTCGGGGAGGGTGACGGTGTATTTGATCACGGCGGAGTGGTCCGTGATGTCCGTAGCTTCCAGAGCGATGGAGGGAATCACGCGGGTATCCTTGTAGAAATATACGTTGCCGATGTAGCACTGCGCACCGTTGTTGCCCTGGTCGAACTTGAGCTGGAAGATGTTGGACATAACAACGTTGCTCCAGAAGCTGAGGTCAACCTCGTAGCTGTTCCATTCGCCCAGCTTCACTTCGGGAGCGATCCAGGCTTTTTCAGCCCCCGGGCTGATGACGGTAAAGCCGAAATTAGTCTCTTCGGAGGGGAAGAAGTCGACGTGCATCTTCTCGTAACCGGTGAGGTCGAGACTGGGGTTGAGCTCCCAGCCGAGGTAGTTGAAGTTGGTAAGCTTGGCAGCCTGGCGGCCGTCGATTGTCACGACTTCATACTGTGTGCTCTGTCCCCATCCGCCGATGCCGAATGTGCAGGCAGCAGGATATTCCGAGCCAAACACGGATACTACGTCCTTGGCAGGTACTGCGGGCACGGGGACGCTCGTGGGCACGATAAGTTCGGGGATGTAGGGAGCCTCCCAGCTTTCGTCGAGGTTGGTGTACTTAATGTCTTTGAAGTAGATTGCAGCATCGGCGCTTGCAGCATCGGCTATAATCGAGAATATATAGCCTCCGGTTTTGCAATAGGCATCCCAGGCTGCGGCAACACCGGGATAGGCAGTGGCCACGGGTATCGACAATTCCTGCCATGAGCCGGCGTTATCGGCATTGACCGCAAAGGAATAGTTCTCTTCCATTCCACCGGTGAGACGGATGGTGTATGTGGCTGAGCCTTCGGCATACCAGGACACGTTGAGAGTGGCGCTATGAAGCGGGCCTATGGTTATGCCATCGGAGCAGAGAATACCCATGGAGGCAGCAGGGCCGGCGTTGTCGGCAAAGAACTTGAAGGTCTTGAAGTCGGAGCCGTCGGGGGCGTCGGCGGTGAAGTCCATGCCTGCTGCATACCAGGGATAGACGGCGAGGTCCGGACCGACAGCGCCATTGCTGTAGACGGTGTAGTCGGCGGCATTAGCTGCAAGAGCGGCTGCTGCTGCGACTGCGAAAGTAAGGATTTTTTTCATTGTAAGGTTTTTGATTATAATTGGTTGGTGTTTTTTATGGAGTTTAAGGTGAAAAAATGAGAATGGTTACAATAGTCAAACACATCAGATGAGACCATTATTTAAAATTCATTACTTTGCATATGGAACCGGCCGAAGCCGGCGCATGTACCCGTCGCGGGTATGTCCGGCAAAGATATACAAAATATCCGCATAGTGCAAATAATTAGGCCAAAAAACGACCTGTAAAAAACCGCCCGGGCCAAAATGGACTCCGGGCGGCTTTATTGTCGGGGTTTAGTCTGTGCGAGGCTTAGCGAACGGACACCTTCGATGCCTTATCGCCCTGGAGCTTCACGTAGATGCCTGCGGGGAGCTGGCCGGCAACTTCCACACCGTCGAGACGGAAGTAGCGTGCGGGAGCTTCGGCAGCGGCGCTTACGTTTTCGATGCCGCTTGAATCCTTGACAAAGTAAACGTTGCCGAGGTAGCACTGTGCGCCCTTGGAGCCCTGATCGAATTTGATCTGGAATACTGCGGACAGGTCAACAACATCGAAGTAGGAGAGTTCCATCTGGTAGCAGTTCCATTCGCCAACGGTGATGTCGGTAGCAATCCATGTCTTTTCCTTGGGACCTGCGCTGATAGGAGTGAAGCCGAAGCCCGTCTCCTCGCAGGGGAAGAATTCGACACACATGTACTTGCAGCCGGATACGTCGATGGTGCCGTTGAGCTCCCAGCCGAGATAGTTGAAGTTCTTCAGGAGAGCAACGGTGCTTCCGGCGATTTCCACGGTGCTGTAGACGGTGGTCTGGCCCCACGAGCCTACGTTGAATGTGCAGGCGGGGGTATAGGCAGGACCGAATACGGACACAACGTCTTCAGCGGCATAACCGGGCACGGGAACACCTGCGGGAACGGGGAGTTCGGGGAGTTCGGGTGCAACCCACTCCTCATCGAGATCGGAGTAGTAGATCTTGCTGAAGTAGATGGCTGCATCGGCGCTGGCCTTGGTGACGATGATGGAGAAGATATATCCTGCACCCTTGCCTACGAAATCATCCCACTGCTGTGCGATGGTGGGATAAGTTTCCGCAATGGAGAGCGAGGTTTCGTTCCACTTGCCGGCATTATCGGCATCGACGGTGAAGGTGTAGTTCTGTTCGGCTCCTGTTTCGGCGGTCAGACGCACGGTGTATTCGCCCGTGCCTTCGGCATACCAGTTGAAGTTGAGCGTAGCCGAGTGGAAAGGACCGGTCTTGAGGTCTTCGCCGCTTACGTGAATGCCCATGGAGGCGTCGGCGCCGCCGTTGTCGGCAAAGAACTTATAGGCTTTGGCATCCGTCAGGCCCGGTGCGTCGGCCGTGAAGTCCATGCCTGAAGCATACCAGCCGTAAACATTGAGTCCCGGGGTGAGCTCGCCGTTATCATACACGACGAAATCAGCAGCCTGCGCTCCGAGAGCTGCAGCAGCTGCCAATGCAAGCGTAAAAATTTTCTTCATTGAAAGGATTTGAATTTAAGGTATTGTATTGTATAAAAAAGGATTGTCATGGCATGTTCCAAAGGAACTTGCTGCAAAGGTATGATATATTTTGATAAAATCCAAAAGTTTTGCTAATTTTGCACTCAAATTGCCCATGAGCCCTTTAGAAAATATACAGAGTTCCTGCGCCGGGGATCTGGCGCGCCTGAACGAACGCATCCACGAGTGTCTGCGCAGCTCTTCGGAGTTCATGACCCGCGTCGTGGAGGAGAATCTGCGCTCCAAGGGCAAGCAGATCCGGCCGCTGGTGCTGATTTTGTGCGCCCGTCTGGCCGGTGGCCAAGTCGACGACTGCGTGCTGGACGCCGCAGCCTCGGTTGAGCTGCTGCATAATGCCTCGCTCATACACGACGATATCGTGGACGACTCGCGGATGCGGCGCGGACGCCCCACACTCAACGCCATGTGGGACAATCATGTGGCGGTGCTTGTGGGCGATTTCTACACCACGGCCGCCATGCAGCGCGCCATCGCCACAGGCAAAATCGAGATTATCGACACTCTTTGCCATCTTGGGCGTCGCCTTTCGCTGGGCGAGATAGAACAGCTGTTCTTCGCACGCGAACATGTGCTGAGCGAGGAAAACTACTATAAGGTGGTTGATTACAAGACATCATCGCTTTTTGTGGCCAGTGCGCGCATGGGCTGTCAGGCCGTCGGCGCTGACCCGGCTGTCACGGATGCGCTTACGGAATTCGCGCTCCTGTTCGGCCGCTGTTTTCAGTTGCGCGACGATATTTTCGATTTCTACGATTCCGAGCAGGTGGGCAAGCCCACGGGCAACGACCTGCGCGAGGGCAAGGTGTCGCTTCCGCTGATACATGTGCTTCTGGAGGAATCAACTCCCGGGCGCGACGCTGCTCTCGAACTCCTGCGCCGCGACAGTCTCTCCGACGATGAGATATGCAGCCTGCAGGCCCTTGCCCGCGATTGCGGCGGCATAGACTATGCATTCCGGGCCATGGAGGAGCTGCGCTCGCGTGCGGCCGCGGCTCTCGCTCCGCTGCCCGACGTGAAGGAGAAGGCGCTGCTGCTTGAACTATTTGATTTTGTGATTGCCCGTTCTTATTGATGCGCCGGCTTCTGTACTATTTTCTGCTCGCTCTTGTGGCGGCATCCTGTGCAAGCATCGGACGCCCCGACGGCGGTCCGCGCGACGAGACGCCGCCCGTGTTCGTAAGCAGTACGCCGGCCCCGGGGTCCGTGGACGTGTCGCCCCGTCGCATGACCGTCACTTTCAACGAGAATATTCAGCTCGAGGATGCCTTCAACAAGGTGGTGTCCTCTCCTCCGAGCAAGAACGTGCCCACAGTACGTGCAAACGGCCACAGGATGACGGTCGAGTTCCGCGACACGCTCCTCCCCAACACGACATACACCATCGACTTCGCCGATGCCATCAAGGACCTGAACGAGGGCAATATCCTCGACGGCTTCGCTCTTGATTTTTCCACGGGGCCCACACTCGACTCGCTGCGCATCAGCGGCATCGTGCTCGACGCGCAGACGCTCGAGCCGCAGCAGGGAATGCTCGTGGGCGTGCACAGCGAGACGGACTCGGTGGACTCGGCGCTGATGTCGCGTCCGTTCGAGCGCATAGCGCGCACAAACCAGTATGGACAGTTCACCGTGCGCGGTCTCGCCCCGGGCAATTATCGTGTCTATGCCCTCGATGACGTGAACCGCGACTACATGTGGGATCGCTCGGAGATCGTGGCCTTCTATCCCTTCACGGTTTCGCCTTCGGTGGAGGATATCGCTGTCAGCGACACGCTCTATGCCTCCTCGGGCGAGGATTCCGTGGCCGTGCGCAGTGGCGTGCACTTTCTCCCGGACGATATTCTGCTGTCGAGTTTCAACGTGGGCTACACGGCCCAGTACGTCAAGGACTACAAGCGCCCCGAGCGCCGTAAACTGAACATCAACTTCGCAGCTCCGTCCGATTCTCTGGCGCGTCTGTCCATCGTGGACGGCGTGCCCGACAGCCTCCGGGGCCTCCAGTGGCCTGCGTGGTCGCTGATGCATCCCAACGCCACACGCGACACCCTCGACTTCTGGGTGACCGACCCGGCCGTCATAGCCTCCGACTCGCTGCGCCTGGCGCTAAGCTACATGAAGGAGGACTCGGCCCGCAACATGGTGTGGACCACCGATACCCTCCGCTTCTTTTTCCGCGAGCCCCGGGCGGCCAAAAAGCCGGCTCCGTCCGAGGCGCATACTCTTCCGCCCGTGCACGACGCACTGAGTGTCCGCCCCACGGGGTCGAGCGTCCAGGAGCTGCACATGCCCTTTGCGTTCGAGCTGTCCGAGCCTCCGGCAAGCATCGATTCCGCGGCCGTGCGCCTCGAGATTCAGCGCGACACACTCTGGCTGCCTGTGACCGACGGACGCACCATGCGGCCCGATTCGCTGCGTCCTCTGCTCTCACGGGTATTCGACATCAGCTGGGAGCCGGGCGCACGCTACCGCTTCAGCGTCGACTCTGCGGCCATTACAAGCGTCTACGGCGAGCACAACAAAGCCGTGACCTCCGAATTCTCCGTCAAGAACAAGGACGATTATTCCACGCTTGAATTCCGGCTCGACGGCCTTGACGGACTGCCGGCGGTGGTGGAGCTTCTCTCGAGCTCCGATCAGCCCGTCTACCGCAGCACCGTGCCTGCAGGCGAGCGGAGCGCCACCTTCACATTCCTTGCTCCCGGCACATATTATGCCCGGCTGTTCCTCGACGAGAACGCCAACGGACGCTGGGACCCCGGCAATCCCGAGACGAAGCTACAACCCGAGGAGACTTTCTACTTCCCCAAGAAGATAGACCTGAAAAAGAACTGGGACGTGGAGCAGAGCTGGGACATCGCCGCCGAGCCGCTCGATGCGCAGAAGCCGCGTGCGATCAAGAAGAACAAGCCGAAACTCAAGCGTGGCGAGCAGGAACCGCGCGATGACGACGCCGACGGATTCGACAACGAGCAGGAGAATTACAATCCCTTCGGAGGCTCCGGCTACCGCAACAGCAATAGTGGTGGCAACCGACGTACCGGCGGCGGCTTCCGCAACGCCGGCACCACCCCCGGCATCCGTCGCTGACAGCGGCCCCTGCAGGGCGATATTTTCTTTTTTTGGCTCGTTTTGCAAATTTTTTTGTACCTTTGTGAATCTCACGCCACGATGCGTGCGTTATGCTTATGCCGGATAATCATGCTCCGCTCACCATTGCCGATGCCCAGAGGGCTGTAGACGGTTGGATCCGCGCCATTGGCGTGCGTTACTTCTCGCCACTCACCAATATGGCCATTCTGGCCGAGGAGTGCGGCGAGGTGGCCCGCGTGATTGCCCGCACCGATGGCGAGCAGAGCCCGAAGCCCGGCGAGCAGCTTGATCTCGCCGACGAACTTGCCGACCTGATGTGGGTGACAATGGCTATCGCCAATCAGCACGGCATAGATCTCACCGGGGCATTCGCCCGCAATCTCGAAAAGAAGACGGCCCGCGACGCCTCGCGCCATCGCTGCAATCCACGTCTCTCCGAACAATCAACAGACTGAAAACTATACCCCCCATTCTGAACTATGAGCGACAACAAGTACAAAGACACCATCGAAGCATCGCGCGTGATAACCGACGACGCCCGAATTGCCGATGCCGTGAAGGAAATCATCGAAAAACACGCCGGGGAAAACCGCACCCCCGACGTGTATAAATTCCTTTTCAACACCATAGACCTCACCACGCTCAAAGCCACCGATTCCCCCGTTTCGGTGTCGGACTTCACCGAGGCCGTGAACCGCTTCGAGGAAGAATATCCCGAGCTTCCCAATGTGGCCGCCATCTGCGTGTATCCCAACTTCGCCCAGGTGGTTCGCGCCGTGCTGGAGGTTTCGTCTGTCGACGTGGCCTGCGTCAGCGGCGGCTTCCCCTCGTCGCAGACCTTCCCGGAAGTGAAGGTGGCCGAGACGGCTCTGGCCGTAGAAGGCGGTGCGGATGAAATCGATATCGTGCTCAATGTGGGCGACTTCCTCGACGGCGATTACGAGAGCGTATCCGACGAGATCTCCGAGCTCAAGGATGCCTGCCACGGACGTATCCTCAAGGTCATTCTCGAAACCGGCGCGCTGAAGAGCGCCGCAAACATCAAGGCCGCATCCATTCTCGCGCTCTATTCCGGCGCAGACTTCCTCAAGACCTCCACCGGCAAGGAGTATCCCGGCGCAAGCCTCGAGGCCGCATACGTAATGATGCATGCCATCAAGGAGTATTTCGAGAAGACAGGCCGCCGCGTAGGCTTCAAATGTTCCGGCGGCGTGGCCACAACCGACGAGGCCGTGAAATACTACACTCTGGCCAAGGAAATCCTCGGAGAGGAATGGCTCTCCAACGAGTATTTCCGCATCGGTGCGAGCCGTCTTGCAAACAACCTGCTCAGCGACATCCTCGGTCGCGAAGTCAAGCACTTCTAAAGCCCCGGGGCGGCTATGCCCCGCATGATTATGAAATTCTGGATATATCAGGACGGAGCCCAGAAAGGGCCCTTCACCGTTCTCGAGCTCTTCGAGAAGAACGTGACCACACAGACACCCGTATGGTGCGAAGGTATGGACAAGTGGCGCCAGGCCGGCGACGTGCCTGCCCTCGGGCCGATGCTCGACGGCAACCGCGACTTCTATCTGTCGGAGGGCGCCGTGATGGATGAAGCCACGGTCGAGGAGAATACCCCTGCGGATCAGACTGGCAAGGTCGAGGAGAATACCCTAACGGATCAGACTGTCGCCGAGAAGACTCCTGCCGCATCCGGGTCCGCAACCATCCACCCCGTGGAGACACCGGCCCCCGCCGCACAGACCGGTGCGCAGGCCATGGCTGCTGTCAAGGCCCGCTACGGCCGTCCGGAGGAGCCCTGTCCGCCCACCTATATCGGCTGGAGCGTGTTCCTTACCGTGTGCTGCTGCTCTCCTCTGAGCATCGCCGCCCTGGTGTGCTCCATATTCGTCCCCAGCTACTACAACAAGGGCAAGCTCGACAAGAGCCGCCGTGCAAGCGAGATTGCCGCCTGGCTCATCATGATAGCAATAGCACTGGGCTTCCTGCCTGTGATGCTGATGTCCGCCATCTTCTGATTGAAGCAGAGCATATCCTATAAACTTGTGGCCACGGTTGCAGCTTCCGTTGCAGCCGTGGCCTTTATTGCCTTCTTCTACTATTCGCACGACCCATCGGCTGCCCAGGCGCCCAAGTGTGTGTTCCGCCTGCTCACAGGCTGGGACTGCCCCGGCTGCGGAGCCCAGCGTGCGCTCCACGCCCTCCTGCACGGGCACATAGACCGGGCATGGGGCTATAATCCCTTTCTCTTTTTTGCTGTGCCCGCGGCCCTATTCTTCATAGTTGTGGAGGCGATGCGCAAGAGCCGTCCGCGCCTTCATCGCGCAGTCATAAACGAGTACACCATCGTTGCCGTCCTCGCTGCCGTCCTGGCCTGGTGGATTTTCCGGAATCTGTGATGAGGACAGTGACAACCGGAGAATAAAAAAGAGGGGAAGGTCCCCTCTTTTTTTATTCTGCCGAGAAGCGGAATTCGATGGTCTCGTGGAATGTTTCGCCGGGGCGAAGTTCCGTCGAGGGGAAATCCGGACGGTTGGGCGCATCCGGATAGTGCTGGCATTCGATGGCCACGGCGCAGTAGTCTTCATAGACAGCACCGTCTTTGCCCGCGGGAGCACCCGTGAGCCAGTTGCCCGTGTAGACCTGCACGCCGGGCTGTGTGGTCAGCACCTCGAGGCGGCGTCCTGATTTCGGATCGCGAAGCACGGCAGCCGTCTGCAGCTTTCCCGGCTCATAGCCGTCGATAGCCCAGCAGTTGTCATAGCCCTTACCATACTTCAGCGCGGGGAAATCAGCGCCCATATCGCGCCCTATGGCCTTGGCCGTGCGGAAGTCCATGGGCGTGCCGTCCACGGGCGCCGGAGCATCCGGCAGCGGGATGAGTGTCGCATCTGTCGGGAGCCACCGGGATGCACGCAGCTCCAGCGTATGGTCCAGAGCCGACCCTGCGTTGTGCCCGGCCAGATTCCAGTAGGCGTGATTGGTCAGATTCACCACCGTGGGTGCATCCGTCACGGCCTCGAGATCCAGACGCAGCCGGCAGTCGTCCGTCCAGGTGTAGGTGGCGCGGGCAGTCAGGCGTCCCGGATAGCCTTCCTCGCCGTCGGCCGAGACGTATTGCATTATGCAGTGGTCCGCGTCGTGCTCCACGAGCGTCCACAGCCGGTTCTGGAAGCCCGTGGGGCCTCCGTGCAGATGATTCGGGCCGTTGTTTACGGCCAGGCTGTACTCGCGGCCGTCGAGCTCGAAGCGGCCGCGGGCAATGCGGTTGGCATAGCGGCCCGGCACCTTGCCCGCGCATGGGCCGTCGTCAAGATAGTCGGCGGGATCGGCGTAGCCCAGCACCACGTCGGCCATACGGCCTTCGCGGTCCGGCACGATCACGCGCACGATGCCTGCTCCGAGGGTAGAGAGCGTGACTTCCGCGCCGCGGGCGTTCGTGAGCGTCACGAGCGTGCCTTCGCCTGACGGGGTTTGAAAATGTGTCAGTTTCATAGCTTGCGTGCTCCGTCGCTGATTACAACTTCATATACTTTCGGCTCATGGCCATAGCGGGCTGCGAACTCCTTGCGGGCTTTTTCCACGAAGGGTTCCAGCAGCTCGTCCTTCACCAGGTTGATGGTGCATCCGCCGAAGCCACCTCCCATGATTCGCGAGCCCGTTACGCCGCATTCGCGCGCCACATCGTTGAGGAAGTCAAGTTCCTCGCAGCTCACCTCATAGTCCTTCGAAAGGCCTTCGTGGGTCTCGTACATGCGCTTGCCCACAGTTTCGTAGTCGCCGGCGGTGAGGGCGTCGCACACGTCGAGCACACGCTGCTTCTCGCCGATCACGTAGCGTGCGCGGCGGTAATCCTCGTCCGAGAGGTCGGCTTTCGCGGCGTCGAGCATCTCCATCGTAGCATCGCGCAGAGTTTCCACGCCAAGGCGTGCGGCCACGCGCTCGCACGACTCGCGGCGCTTGTTATAAGGCGAGTCGGCCAATTCGTGCTTCACTACCGAGTCCAGAAGCACCAGCTTGTAGCCTTCGGGCTTGAAGGGGAAATATTCATGCTCGAGCGAACGGCAGTCCAGGCGCATCAGATGGTCCTTCCGGCCGAATACGGAGGCGAACTGGTCCATGATGCCGCAGTTCACACCGCAATAGTTGTGCTCGGTGCTCTGTCCGATGCGGGCCAGTTCGAACTTGTCGATGGCGCCCCCGTTGAAGAGGTCGTTCAGCGCAAAGGCGAAGCAGCTCTCCAGTGCGGCCGAGGAGCTGAGGCCTGCGCCTAAGGGCACATTACCGGCAAAGACGGCGTCGAAGCCTCCCACCTTGCCGCCTCGCTTCTGTATCTCGCGGCACACGCCGAAGATGTAGCGTGCCCAGCTCTGCGAGGGAGCGTCGTTCTCGCCGAGTCCGAATTCGGCGTATTCGTCAATATCGATGGAGAAAACGCACACCTTTTCGCTGTCGTTAGGGCGGATTTCAGCCATTATCACCTTGTCGATAGCGCCGGGGAATACGAAGCCGCCGTTATAGTCGGTATGCTCGCCGATGAGGTTGATGCGTCCGGCCGAGGCATAGAAGGTGCCTTCGCCGCCGAAGCGTTCTGCAAAGGCTTTGGAGATTTTTTCTTTCAGTTCCATGGTTTTCAGAGGGTATTATTCTTTGCTTTTGATAGTTGCGTTATTTCACCTGCACGCTCGCGCGGCCTTCCCTGAGCCCTTTTGCGCGGGCGCGGAGAGTGACGGTGCCGGGCGTGTTCGCGGGGCGGACGATGGCCGTGGCCGCTCCGCTGAAGAGCTTCATCCGCGGGTCCTGGAAGGGCAGTACGCACGTAGGATCGCCGTTGGCCGTGGCCTCGAAGCTGCCGGCGCCTTCAACGGTGAATTCCACCATGTTGTCCGCCACGGGCACAGGCGTGCCGTTCTTGTCTTCCGCCGTAATGGTGAAGTATATCAGATCCTCGCCGTCGGCGCGGGCCTCCGTGCGCACCGGCGTCACCTTCAGGCGTACGGGCTTTCCGGCTGTGCGCATGCTCTTTTCGGCAGCCGGACGGCCCTGGGCGTCATAGGCCACGACCTTCACTTCGCCCGGCTCATAGACGGTTTCATTCCACATCAGGCGATAGCGGTTCTGCAGGGTCGAGTCGTTCTTTTCGCGAATGCCCTGACTGCGGCCGTTGATGAAGAGCTCGGCCTTGGGGAAGTTGGTGTAGACGAACACCGGCGTGATTTCTCCCTCGCGGCCCGGCCAGGTCCAGTGGGGCAGCATGTGCAGGGTGGTGTCGCTCTCGTTCCACTTCGAACGGTAGAGATAGTAGCGGTCCTTGGGCAGCGATGCCAGGTCGATGATGCCGAACACGCTCGAATGGCTGGGCCAGGCGTCCGTGTCGTAGGGCGAAGGCTCGCCCAGATAGTCGAAGCCCGTCCACACGAACTGACCTATCACCCACTGGCGGTCGTCGTCCATGGCGAAGTCCAGGTCGGGCGTATTGCTCCAGAAGCAGGATTCGTTGTCGTAGGAATTGCTCTGATGGTCGGGATGTTCCTGCTGGTTGTGCTCGGCCCACTCCACCGGGAAGTGGTAGACGCCTCGCGAGCTCACGGTCGAGGCTGTTTCGGAGCCTAAGACAAGCTTCTGGGGCAGCCGGCGGTAGGCCTCGTCGTAATACTGGGGCTTATAGTTGAAGCCGGGAATGTCCAGCGCGGCTGCGAAACCGTTGTCAAGCACGGCACCGATCTGGTCCATGCCGCAGGTCACGGGGCGTGTGGGGTCCAGCTTATGCACCAGGTCCTGAAGCATCGTCAGTTCCTCCACGCCGTCCGGGCCCCACTGCGAGGGCACCTCGTTGCCTATGCTCCACATCACCACCGAGGGCGAATTGCGGTAATGCTCCACCATATTGGTCACGTCCTTGCGTGCCCAGTCCTTGAACACCGAGCCGTAGCCGTTGGGGCTCTTTGGTCGGAAGCTCCAGTCGTCGAAAGGCTCCACCATCAGCATCATGCCCATTTCGTCGCAGAGCTCCACGAGCTCGGGTGCGGGCATGTTGTGGGAGGTGCGGATGGCATTGGCGCCCATATCCTTCAGCAGCTGAATCTGATGGCGCAGGGCCGAACGGTTCACGGCCGCGCCAAGCGGCCCGAGGTCGTGGTGGTTGCATACGCCTTTGAATTTCACGGGCTCGCCGTTGAGGAAGAAGCCCCGCTCGGGAATGTAGTCGAGCGTGCGCACGCCGAAGCGCGTGGTGTACGTGTCGAGTTCCGTGCCATCGGCATCGTAGAGGCTGGTCACGGCCTTGTAGAGCGCAGGGTGGGAGGGGCTCCAGAGCGAGGCATCGGGAATCAGGAAGTTTTGCGAGAATTCCTGGCCGTGGGCCGTATAGACGGAGCTGTCGTCGGCTACTTCGTGCCCTTCCGGATCGTAGATCACGGTATGCACGCCTATCTTCTCGCCCTTTTCAGTGCCGGCGATGCGCATGCGCAGACGCACGGAGGCCTCGCCGTCCTTGACGGTAGGCGTCGTCACATATGTGCCCCACACGGGAATATGCACGCGGCCCGTCGTGATCTGATGAACGTTGCGGTAGAGGCCCGCGCCGGGATACCAGCGCGAGGCGCGCTCGTAGTTCTCAAGTTCCACAAGCAGTTCGTTGTCGCCGGCACGCAGCACGCTGTCAGGCACCGTGGTGTAGAAACTGTTGTAGCCGTAGGGCCAGAAGGCCACTTCATGGCCGTTCACGCTAACGCGTGCATTGCTCATCGCGCCGTCAAACACGAGGGTGGTCACGTCCTTCGCAGGGTCCTCGACGCGGAAGGTGCGGCGGTAGGCTCCTTTGCCGATGAAGGGCAGGCCGCCCGTGCGCCCGGTCTTTACGGTCTCTTCCGTTTCGCCGTTCTGCTCCACGGCCACGGTCTGCAGGTCGTTGGCGCGGTCGAACGGGCCGTAGATGGCCCAGTCGTGCGGCACGCGCACCGTCTGCCAGGCGGCTGCCGGCGCTTCGGCGCCTCCTTTTGCAAATCGCCAGCCTTCGCGCAGGGTCTGCTCGTTGCGGGCTCCGGCGCCGAGTGTGGCAGTAGCCAGCAGGGCCGTCAGGAATATATGTCTGTACATGGTATTGTTTTAGGGTTCTGAATGCAAATATACGTATTTTTCAACAACAAAAGGCCACGCAAGGGTCGTGGCCTTTTGTTAAAATGGGTTTAGCGCTTTTTGAAGGGGTCGAGGGCCACTGTGGGAGCTCCGTTCTCGAAGCAGCCGAGATTGTAGCCGTCGTTATAGCCCCCGGGCGCTTCGGGCTCCCAGTAGAAGATGCCTTTGAAGGGTCCGGTCATCATCAGCTCGATGAGGTCGCGGCAGGCTTCGCCTTCCGTGTATGGCATGCCTATTTCGCAGAGCATTACAGGCTTGCCGTACTTGGCGATGAGCCGTTCGGCGTTGGCTATGCAGTCCTGTGCATTCTTGCGCCAGCCCCCGTCAGCTCCCTGTTCCTCGGCCCACCAGGGGTAGAGCGACATGCCTATCATGTCGTATTTGCCGCCATTGGCCTCCAGGAGGTCGAACATGCGGTCGTAGCGCCAGGCGTTGTCGCCGCTGTCAAGATGCACGATGCAGATTATTTCCGGGAAGACGGCTTTGGCAGCATCGTAGCCGGCATTGTTCAGAGCCGTCAGTCCTGCGGGATTGTCCACAGAGCCCATGGGAAGCATCATGCCCGGGGTGGTTTCGTTGCCGATCTGTACCCATTCGGGCGTCACGCCGGCGTTTTTAAGAGCCGTAAGCACCTGCGTGACGTGGGCGTCGACTTCGCGACACACCTCGTCGAGTTCAAGACCCTGCCATGCCTCAGGCATCACCTGCTTTCCGGGGTCGGCCCATGAGTCGGAGAAGTGGAAGTCGATCATCGTGCGCATGCCCAGGGCCTCGGCGCGCCGGGCCTTCAGCACCACGTCGTCCACCGAGTTCCAGCCCACACTGGGGTTCACCCACACGCGCAGGCGGATGGAATTGACGCCGCAATCCTCGCGCAGCAGCTGCATGAGCTCCTTTTCCTGCGGATTATCGCCGGGTGTGTAGAATTTCTCGCCTTTCTTTTCAAGTTCCGTCACCCAGCTCACGTCGGCGCCGCGCGCGAAGCCGCTTTCCTTTTCGTACACCACGGGTTCGGGCGCGGAAGGGTCCTTGACGGTTACGGGGCTCTCCTCGGTGCAGCCCCCGGCGATGATGCCGGCGGCTGCAAGTGCGAGAGCGTAGATATTTCGCTTGTTCATATCGGTCTTTTGTGCTTATTTTTCTGTGAAGGTGAAGGTCTGTTTGCCCAGATCCACGGTCATGACGTAGGTTTTCCCCACGGTGAGCTCGTTATCGCCTTCGAAGCCCTGCTTCGAGGAATCCGTGCGCAGGTAGAGTGTGCCCGGAGTGTCGCCGCCACCGAAGAAGATGTCCCAGCTGCCGTTGATGAGGAGTTTGGTGCCCCAGGGTGTATCACCCGTTTTCTCGAACTCGATGGTCCAGATTTCGGGGTCGGATGCGTCCTGCGTGAGCGGCCGCATGCTCCAGTCGTCGTTCACGCCCGCCCAGCTCAAGGTCTTGATTTCAGTGAGACTGTAGGTGAGCGCTCCCATGTTGAAGTCCATGGCATACAGGCCGGCGGCCGGTGCGGGCACGTTGCCGTCGGAGTCGGCGAAGATCAGCGTGCCGCTGAGTGCGTCGGAGTCGTCCGTGGCTTTGTAGGCTGCGCTCCAGTCGGGTTCGGTGTAGACGCGGTAGCCCCACTGGCTGTTGATGTAGTGGGCGCCGCCGTAACGCTTGTCGTAGTCGTCGGTCAGCACGAGTGTGTCGTCGAAGCCGTCCCATGTCACCAGGCCCGAGAAGTAGAGCAGTGCGGGCACCGCGGGCTCGGGTACGTCCGAACCGGCCGCGAGAGTCCAGGCCGCGGGATTGTTGAGGTCGAGGGTCAGGGTGGTGGCGCCGGCCGGCAGGCTGACGCTGACGCCTGCGCCCTGCGAGCCGAAAGTGAGCGCATCAGCCGAGCCGCTGAAACCGGCCGTCTGGCTCACACCCGGGCCGTCGGCCGTGGTGTCGGTGTTGTAGAGTGTGGCATCGCCGCTTATGGTCACGGTGTAGCTGCCTGCGGCCGGAACCTCGATGTCGAGCGTCCAGAGATTCGACTTGCGGTTGTAGACCATCTCGCCGGAGAAGTCGCCGCTCACTTTGAGTGTCTCCACCAGAAGGGCGCTCCACCACTCATGTCGCGTGTCCACCGTGGTGTAGTAGCAGCCCGAGGTGCCGGGATACCAGAAGTTCCAGCTGTCGGAGGCTGTGGAGATGTGGAAGCTCATGCCGTCCACGCCAAGGTTGCCCCAGACACTGTTGTCGCCTTCCTGCAGCCACCAGTTCTCCCATGCGCCGGCGCCGATAAAGCCGGTGTATATGCCGTCGGAGTTGGGGGAATAGAGTGTGCGGCCCGTATCGTTCTTGCTTGCGTCAAGATATTTGGCCGTGCTCATGTCGATGTAGTATGTGGTGAGCGTGAATTCGAGCGGCTCGCTGTAGACCGGTGCGGTATTGGGGCCGATGCTGCTCTTCACGCGAAGATACATGGGCGCTGTCGTGCCGCCCTGGATGCCTATGCGCGTGCTGATATTGTTCAGTTCGCTGTGTGTGAACTGGGCGAAGAATACGCCGCTCTCGATCGGGAATTCATATGGGTCGGCGAAGGCCGCGTCGCCCGAGAACTGAAGCGTATTGCTCACGGCGTTGGCCGGAGGCTGCACCGCCGGATTGCTGAGGGTGATGTCGCCGTTGGCATCCCAGTAGATGGTCAGGGCCAGATCCTGTGCGTGGTCGACGTTCAGCACAATTTCCCTGGAGGAGCTCACCGGGGTGGCGCTTTCGGGGCCCGGGGTGGTGAGCATCTCGCCGTCCTTGTCGCAGGCGGCCAGGGCCAGCGTAAGCAGGCTTGCTAAGAAATATCGTTGGATTTTCATTGCTGTCGTGGTATTGACAGGGCTTAGTAGCCCATGTTTTTGAGATTGGAGTTGGCGGAGAGTTCGGAGGCCGGGATGGGGAACCAGTTGAAGTGGTCGGCCACGGCTCGGCCGTCGACCGTGCCTCCCTTCCAGTTCCAGAGATACTTGTCGGTTGTGTACAGGCCGAAGCGGATAAGGTCGGTGCGGCGTGTGCACTCGAAGTAGAGTTCGCGGCCGCGTTCGTCGATGATGAAGTCAAGTGTCATCTGCGAGTCCGTGATATCGCCCGAGTTGTCGCCGTATGCGCGGCGACGGACCAGCTTCACCAGGTCGAGGGCTTCGGGGCGGGTCATGCCCTGACCGCCACGGATTGTGGCTTCGGCGGCCATCAGATACACGTCGGCCAGCCGGAAGAAGGGCACATCCGTGCTGCAGCCGTCGGCAGCGCTGTTGCTCGCGGCCTCGCCGGCATCGGTGAGGTTGGTGAACTTGCAGGCATGGTAGCCCTGCGTGCCGTCTTCGAGGGTGTTGTCGATGTATTGCGTCTGGCCGTCGGTCCAGAAGGTGTTGCGCTTGTCGCCGGGGTCGCTGAAGAGCTCGTAGAACTGGCCGTGTACGCGGAAGTTGCCCCAGCCGGTGGATATGCCGTAATCGGCGGCGTTCTGCGAGTTGTCCGAGCCGATGCTGCCGCATACGAGGTAGGTGCCTGCGCCCCAGGTGGTGGCGTTGGTGCCATCGTTGGCGAAGGCAAGAATTATTTCATTGGTGCGCAGATTGTTGTCGGCATTGAAGAGCTTGAGATATTCGCTTTCAAGGCTGTAGCCGAGGCTCATGACTTGCTTGCAGGCCGCGATGCAGTCGTCCCAGCGCGCTGTGCCCGTATAGACCTCGGCGTTGAGGTAGAGACGGGCAAGCAGCGTATTGGCCGCGCCCTTTCCGGCACGCCCGTAGGGCGGCATGGCTTCCAGGCCGTCGCGGATGTCCAGCAGTTCGCCTTCGATGTAGCTGAACAGCCCTTTGCCGTCCAAAGCCTCGGGCATCACGCCGGAGGTGGAAGTGTTCTCGTCGACATACGGGCCCTGGCGGAAAAGGTCGAGCACGAGGCTGTAGCTGAGGGCTCGCATGAAGCGTGCTTCGAGGGCGTAGCAGCGCAGCTTGGCGCGGTCGCTCTCGCTGAAGCTCCCCAGCTTGTCGTCGCCGCAGTAGCGAAGGAACTCGTTGCAGAGCGCGATGGAGTAATATAGCCGGTAGTAGACATCCGACACCGAGGGCGTCGAGCTGTCCCAGTTCATGAAGGGCAGGTTCCAGAGATTGTCGCCCGAGAGCCAGCGGAAGGCTGCCTCGTCGGTGGTGCCTTCCTGAAGGTTGAAGTAGTTGCGCATCAGGTCGTGGCCCGAATAGGAGGAAATGTCTTCCTGGGCGGCTTTGCCCTGGCCGATCAGCGAATAGGAGCCGTAGATTTTTGCCAGGACGGATTCGTAACCTTCCACGGTGGAGTACACCACGCCGGAAGTTACGCCGATCTGCGGCTGCTGGTCGAGATCGCTTGTGCAGGATGCACCCGCGAGGCCCAGAGCCACGACGGCGGATATGATGTATTTTGTGAGTTTCATTGCTTGCGACGGGTGTTTAGAAGTTGAGGCCTATGGTGATCGAGTAGGTGCGCGGGCGGGGATATGCGCTGCCCTCTATGCCCCAGTCGTTTTCAGGGTCGAGGCCTTTGTACTTGGTGATTGTGAACACGTTCTGGACCATGGCCGATACGTGCAGTCCTTCGACCGGACCGAGCTTGCCGAAGTCGTAGGTTAGCTGCAGGTTGTCCATCTTCAGGAAGGATGCGTTCTCTACGTAGTAGTCTGACTCATAGCGCTTCTTGGTGAAGTGCGTGTCGGCATATGAGGTGGAGAGGTTGTTCACCTGGCCCGAGCACCACGAGAAGCACTCGGAGGCGCCCATGTTCGCGCTCATCTGGTTGTAGAGATAGTTGCCGAGCTGTGCGCGCAGGGCCGTGGAAAGAGTCCATTTCTTCCAGCGCAGCGAGGTCGAGAAGCCCAGGATCCAGTCGGGATGCGCGTTGTGATAGTAGTAGCGGTCGTTGGAGTCGACGGTGCCGTCGCCGTTGAGATCGGCATAAAGGCCCTCGACGGGCTTGCCGCTTTCGTCATATATCTGCTTGTACACCCAGAAAGTATGAGGCGCATAGCCTGTCTTGTAGACCATTACGGGAGTTGATTCGGCATAGCCTACATAGGTGTCGGAAGCCTCGCTCTCGGGGTTGAGGGAGAGGTTCGTGATTTTGTTGTCCTGCCATGTGGCGTTGAAGGTGGCATCCCACTGCCAGTCGCGGGTGCTGATCAGATGGCCCGTAAGAGCTATTTCCACGCCCTTGGAGTCGACGTTGCCCACGTTGGTCAGCATCTCCTTGGCGAAGTTTATGCCGGCGGGGATGGGCACGGTGGCCAGCAGGTCGTGAGTCTTGCGGGTGTAGTAGTCCACGGATGCCGTGAAGCGGTTGTTCAGGAAGGCCAGGTCCGCGCCGAAGTTCCAGCTCTTGGTGGTTTCCCATTTGAGATTGCTGTTGTAGGCGTCCGGGCGTGCAGTCTGGATCCACTGGCCGTTGAACCAGTAGTAGCCGCCGGGTTGTGCGAGGGTGTAGTTTGGGATATAGGAGTAGTTGCTGATGCCGTCCTGTTGACCGGTGACGCCGTAGCTAACACGGATTTTGAGGTCGTTCATTACGGGTTTAATGCTCTCCCAGAACTTTTCGCCGGCCACGCGCCATGCCACTGCCACGGACGGGAAGGTACCCCAGCGGTTAGCCTTGGCGAAACGAGAGGACCCGTCGCGACGGAAGGTGGCCGTAAGCAGATAGCGCGAATCGTAGCTGTAGTTCAGGCGGCCGTAGTAGGAGATCAGCGAGTGGCGCTCATCCCAGGCTGCCGTGGTGTAGCGGTATTCGCCGGCCTCGTTGTATGAGTCGTAGGCCGGGCAGGAGCTCTTCCAATACTGGTAGTCGTAGCCTATGGTGGCGTCGACCGTGGAGTTGATGGCCTCGAATTCCTTATTGTAGTTGGCGTAGACGGTGAGCAGGCGGTTGATGTTCTTCTGCGGGCCCTGTTCGTTCTGCAGGCCGCCGTCGTTATAGCCCGAGAAGGAGTTCTTGGGGAGGAAATATTTCGACTTGCCGCTGGCCCAGTCCAGGCCGCCGGTGACGTGGAAACGCAGTTCGGGCAGCGGATGCAGACGGTAGTCCACGTCAACGTTGCCGATGAAGCGGTAAACGTTGGCCGTATTGTCCATGTTCTCGATCATTCCCAGGGGATTGGCGATGGCGCCCTGACCGGGATGGCCGTTTTTGTCGATTATTTCGTGGAAGCCGCCCATGATGGGTGTGCCGTCCGTGTATAGCACGGGGTTTCCGTCAGAATCGAAGTTGCCGTAGATGGGCTGTGTGGGGTCGTAGGCCAGTGCGTTCCAGATTGCTCCGGAGTTGGAGAAGCGGTTATGGCTGTATGAGCCCTTGCCCGATAGGTTCACGCGCAGCTTGTCCTGGAAGAACGAGGGTGTGAGGTTGAGGTTGGCCGTGTAGCGGGCCACGTTGTCCTGCTTGAGGATACCTTCCTGATACATTGCTCCCAGACTCACGCGATAGGGCAGCCACTTGGTAGCGCGCCCGCCGATGCTGATGTTGTTGTCCGTGCCGAATCCGGTGCGGAAGATGGCGTCGTTCCAGTCGGTGTTCTCCGTGCCGAGGGCTGCGATGTAGTCGGGATTGCCCGTAGCCAGTATTTCCTCGCGGAATTGCTCGGTGGAGAGCATCGGAGTGTGGCGCGCGGCGTTGGAAAGCGAGTTGGTGGTCTGGAATGAAATCTTGGGCCTGTCGCCACCGCCCTTCTTGGTGGTGATGATGATAACGCCGTTCGATGCGCGCGAGCCGTAGATGGCCGTGGAGGAGGCATCTTTCAGCACCGTCATACTTTCGATGTCGTTGGGATTGATCATCGACAGGAAATTACCGGAGCCGGTGATGCCGCCGCCCACTTCCATGGGCACGCCGTCGAGCACGATCAGAGGATCGTTCGAAGCGTTGAGCGACGCACCGCCGCGGACGCGGATAGTGGAGCCGCTGTTGGGCGAGCCGCCGCTGTTGGTGATCTGCACGCCGGCGATCTTGCCGTTGATCAGTTCCTCGGGCGAGGATATCACGCCCTTGTTGAAGTCCTTCTCGCTCACGGCCGCAACCGAACCTGTGAGGTCGTTTTTCTTCTGTGTGCCGTAGCCGATTACCACCATTTCCTGGAGGCTCTCGCTGGAGGGCCGCAGAGTCACGTCAAGACGCCCCGATGCAGGAACGTCGACCGTCTGCGAGGTGTAGCCCACGTACGAGAAGGCGAGCTGACGTACGGTGGACGGGATTTTGATGCTGTAATTGCCGTCGATGTCGGTCGTGACGCCTGTCTGCGCGCCGACAGCCGTGACGGACACGCCGATAAGCGCCTCGCCCAGCTCGTCGTACACTGTGCCGCTGACGCTGCGCGCCTGACTCTGGGCCGAGGCGCCCAAGCCGCCGATGGCTGCAAGCACGATCAGCAGAAGCGCCGACATGCACCGGTGGCTGAGACCGGCCTGTGGCTTACTGTGGCTTTTCTGTGTCATACAATGTGGTTATGATTGGTTTTGGATTTAAGGATTATCGTTTTATTATCAGAGAATTTCCATGCTGCGGACTTCCAAGGCAGCCTCTTCGCCTGGTGGCGAGATCAGGACCAGTGTCACCGTTTCTATTTCCGACGGCCGCAAAGGCGTCGCCGTAGTCGGGTCAGGCACAAAGCGGTGGCTCAGGAAGCTCGGGTAGGGGGCGGGCGTGAGCAGGGTCTCGTCGAGGGTGAAGGCTTCGAGAGGCAATTCGACAAGTCCACCGCCCGTGGGCACCTTCACATTTGCCGAGTATGTGAAACCGTCGCGATTCACGAGCCCGACCTTCAGATGCCCGGAGCCTTTGTTCTCGCCAAATCTAAGCGCCAGACGTTTGCGGGCGTTCATGTCGGCTGAGCCTCGGGCTGCCACCATGGATGCCACATATTTGCTCACGACCAGCGTGTCTGTCGCGGCATTTGCGTCCTTGACCAGCCTTAGCGCCGGCACGGCATCGGCCGACGGTGCGGAATACGTCCACGACACACCGCGCCAGGCTTCCGGAATGGTGCTGAGCTCCGATCCGTCGAGGTTTTCGCGGGCCGAGAGGAGGGTGAGCGACTGTCCCTCCGGAATGAAGTCCGTGAAATACAATGCTTCGGCTGCTGATTGGTCCGTTGCGCCATAGTCCCAGCTGAGGGGTGTCCCTTCGGCCCTACCTGGGTAGGTAAGGGTATTTCCGTCACGGTCGAAGGCCACGATGCGGTATGCAAACCGTCCGTCTTTTTTACCATTCAGAGCATCTTCGGCGTCGATCGTGACGGAAAATGTGTGTTTCCCGACGGCTTCCATGCGGTAAAGGGCGTTGTGATCGTTCCAGAAGTTTGCATCGGCGGGATAGACCACAATGGAGTCGGGCGCGGAGTTCCCGACCCAGATGGCTGTGAGGGTCAGAGGCGCGCCGGCCGGGACGCTCACAGGTGCTTCGTGCACGAGGCTTCCGCGGAAATCCTTGTGTGCGGGCGCCACATACTCGCCCACGCGCATGTTGTCGCGTGGGCCGAAATTGGCCTCAGGATCAATTTCTTTCAGTTTCGTGGCGTCGGGACCGAGCAGATACACACCGGGCTTTAGCGTCAGGCGCCCGTCAGTGCTGCGTCCTTCGCCGGCGCCTCCGGGTGTGCAGTATGCAAAATCCTTGCCAAGAAGCGCCGAGACATCCAGCGTGACATCGCAATCGAGCGTCTCGCCCACGCTGCGCTTGAGCGAGGGCCGCGCGAACGGGTCGCCTGTGAGAAGCACGTCGGGCATTATCTCAAGGCGCCAAACTTGCCCTTTGCCGCTTCCGAGCGCATCCAGAAAGTAGGCGCCCGTGCCATCGGTGCTTATTAGAGGCGATGAGCCCACGCCGGCTATATGGCGCAGTTTACGGATGTTTTTAGGTGCGTCGCCTGTGGTGTTGGTGTGATAGTAGGAGGTGCCGTCATTGAGCATCGCCAGGTTGCGTCGCGCGCTCACGAGGAAGTCGCCGAACACCGTATCCGCGGGATACTTTCCGAAGTCCTTGCCCTCGGGGATACGTCGCGTGGCTTCAGCGGCGATAAGCATTCCGATAGCCTTGCCCGGCGTGTAGGCCAGATTCAGGAAATGGGTCTGGTATTCCGTGTTGTGCCGCGCCATGTCTATCGGATCGTAGGCAAACTGCGTGATCCATGCGAATCCGGCCTTGCGGAATGTGCGGGCGGCCGCCGGATAGAGATATGTATCGAGCACGTCGGCCGGGTCGTACTCATATATCACCTTCGATGGACGCGAGTAGCCCCGCACGGAATCGAAGGGAATATTGTAGCTGTCCAGCACGGGCAGGAAATTGCCTTTGCGCGCTGATCCGCGTACGAGACCGGTGGGATACCACTGATACGTCGTCCCGTCGATAATGGCGTCGTAGAATGCCTGCGTACGCCACAGGTTGTGGCTCACGTTGTAGAGAATTTCCTTGTCCCATCCGGCAGCGCGGAGCGTCTCGGCCATGCGGTCTATGTAGGCCGTGATTTCGGCGTGAGTACCGCTGTGGCAGGGCTCATTGTTGATCTCGATGGCTATGATGTCGGGGTCCTCCGCGTAGCTCTTGCCGGTGAAGGGGTTGACATGTCGGACAAGCGCATCGAGGTAATTGGCCTGTGCTGCTTGAGCCGCGGGATTATCGTGGACCTCGCATTTGGGGTAGTCGTAGGAGTATGCGCCGTTGGGATCGGTGTTTCGCTCGGGATAGCCGTTGCCGAAATTGGTCTGTGCGGTGAGTACGATTGCGATTCCACGTTGTTCGAGCCGGGCAATCAGATAGTCGAGCAGTTCGAGGTGCTCGTTGTCCTTGTCAAGCAGATTGCCATGTGCGTCCGTGAGTTCCACATCCCACAGATGCAGGCGAAACGCATTCATCCCGAGACGTGCAAAATGATATGTGTCGCGGTCGATAGCCTCGCGGCGGTCCACTCCCAGTTCGCCCAGAGCGCGGTAGGCATGGGCGAAAGGCACGGTGTAATTCGTGCCGTAATAGCTTCCGCCGGCAATGGTCGGGGAAGCGCTTGTCCGGGCGGCATGTGCCGTTGCGGCCGCGCACAGGAGCGCGATTGCGCAGACGGCTGTTTTCAGGTATGCGGTTAGATTCATGGCGGTGCAAAGTTAAACACCTATCGAATAAAGAGCAAGAATATTTCGGACAATCATCGAAACAAATCGGACAAATGGCCGTTTTGTGGTTGAAATTAAGGATATTTGTTGTGTTGTACGATTTTTTAGTTTATCTTTGCCCCTGCCATGAAAAAGATTCTCACCATCCTGTGTGCAGTGCTCTGTTATGCTGCCGGCATGAGGGGGGCTTCGACTGTCAACCCCTCCCTTTCCGCAACTGCGTGGGCCAATTATACGGTGGACACACCTCCCGGTGCAGTCTATGCCCTCCGTGCAAGTGCTGCCGGCCCTGTGTGGATAGGCTCAGGCCGGGGATTGTATTCATTCGACGGTTTCAGGGCGCATGCTGTGAAGGATGCTGCCGGACAGCCCTTCGAGGCACAGATATACGCTATAATCGAGGAAGCCGACGGTGCGCTGTGGCTCGGAACAAACAACGGGCTCTTCCGCTATGACCCCGTGAGTCGTAGCGTGGACGTGGCCTCCGGAGAGTTTCCCAATGAAATCAGGGCCGTCATAAGCGATGCTATGGGAAGGCTGTGGATTGGATCGTTGAACGGTTTATATCTTTACGATCCCGCTGACGCGAGCCTGCACAATCTGAGTGCCGGACTGCCGCATCACGCGGTCTATGCCCTGCTTGAATCCGATGCCGACGGCCGAATCTATGCCGGAACGTACGACGGGCTCTGCAGCTTCGATCCCCGCAGTCTCGAAGTGAGACGTGTGGCTCTTGACGGGGTCCGGGGCCTGCAGGGCAACCGCTTTGTGAATGCCCTTGCGGATGACGTGTCGACAGCCGAGATGTATATAGGCATGGAGGGCGCACTGCTGGTCTACGACCCGGCGTCGGGCTCTGTGCGTCCCATACGAGCCATGGAGGGTAATTCCGTGAAGGCTCTTGCCATGAACGGCCGCTTCCTCACGGCCGGTACGGACAACGGGCTGTACGTGATCGACCGCAACGGCTCGTCCGTTTGCTTCCGCCATGATTCCCGCCGTCCGGCGTCGATAGCCGATAATGTCATCTGGACACTGATGACGGACAGCCGGGGGAACCTCTGGGCCGGAACGGGTGCCGGGGTATCCATAGCCGAGAGCGAATCTGCCGTGAATGAAATCTCTTTGGCCGACATAACAGCCGCCGGTGAGGGACAGACGATTTATTCGATTTTCCGCGATAGCGCACGCCGGCTGTGGCTCGGAGGCAATAACGGCCTGATTCTTGCCCCTGCGGGGCTTACGGCCGACGCCGACCCGTCGCTCGTATGCCGCCATGCGCAGTCATCGCCTCAGTATCCGCTTTCGCACAACCGTGTGCGCGCTATCACGGAGAGTTCCGACGGGCGCGTGCTTGTAGCGGGAGACGGAGGTCTGAATGTATACGATGAGCGCACGCGCCGTTTCCGGCGCCTGCGTGTCGTGGACGCGGCCAACACGCATAACGCCAACTGGGCATACGCCCTGGCCGAGGATTCCGCCGGCTCGCGTTTGTGGATAGGAGGTTATCTGGGGGGTGTTTTCGGACTGCCCATGACAGCTCTTTCGGGGGAGGATGGCCGGGTATGTGTGGCCGATACGTCCTATACGGCCGAAAGCGGCTGGCTCGGGAGCAATCTGATCAACAATATTGTGCGCGACCGCAGCGGCGCTTTGTGGGTGCTTCTGTTCCGCGAGGGATTCGTCACGCGCATCGACCCCTCGGATTCGGGAGGCGCCAAGCGAATCGACATCGTGGAAGCCACCGGAGGCTGGCCTACACTCATTGCCCCCGATCCCGACGGGCCGGGGGTGTGGGTAGGTTTTGACGGCGGTGGTGTGGTCCGTCTCGACGCCGACGGCACTCCCGGTGCAGCCGTGCGCATAGGCGACAGCCGCCGTCCTTCCGGGCTCCTTTATGCCATGTCGGCCGTGGGCCGCGAACTGTGGATTGCAACCGGCGACGGGGTCTATGGCGTGGATCGTACAAGCGGACGCGTGCGTCTGCTTCCGCTCCCGGCGCGCCCCTATACGTCTATCTATAATGACGAGCTCACCGGTCGGGTGCTACTGGGCACAACGGATGCTCTGGTGCGGGTGGATCCGCTGAGGCTCAATTCGCGCCGGCTTCCGCGCGAGATAAGCGTCGTGGGCATATCGGTGGGCGACAAAGCCATAGAACCGGATGCACAGCCCGTAAAGGTGCCGTACGGCACCGGCACTGTCTCCCTCGAGCTGGCCACCTACGATTTCACACCGGGAAATTTCGAGCGCTTCGCATGGCGCTGTACACCCGACACAGTCTGGACGCTGCTGCCCCCGCAGGACAATCGCGTGGTGCTTACGGCCCTTGCTCCCGGACGCCATACGCTTGAGCTAAGGCTGGGCGATGATGCGGACACTGCGAAAAGTGTTGAGCTCGAGGTAATGCCGCCATGGTATTTCTCGACCGCTTTCAAGCTTGTCTGGGCATTGTTGATACTCGGGGTCGGATTGACGGCCTTCCTGATTGCCCGTGGCCGCAACATACGCAATCTGCGGATCATGGAGCGGCGCAATGCCCTGGAGAAGGCCGAGGAGCGTCTGAATTTCCTTACGAATGTTTCGCACGATCTGCGCACGCCGCTATCCATGATAATCGGACCGCTGAGCCGCCTGAAGGAGAACTGCGAGGCCTCAAGCGAAGAAACGCACCGGGCCATCGACACGGCATACGACAATGCCTTGCGGCTCAATCGCTTGCTGTCGCATACGCTGGAGGCCAGTACGCTTGATGCCGCCACGGACAGTGCGGCCGTCCCCCGGCCTACGGATATTTCCTCGCTGGTTCGAAAGCTCGGATCAAACTGCGCGACAGCCTACCCCGATTGCAGTTTCGCGGTGAATGTGCCCGAAGGGGAGGATATTATCGCGGATGTGGACCCGGGCAAGTTCGAATCCATTGTGAGCAACCTGCTGTCCAACGCCATAAAATATTCCGCCCGCGGCCGGGCGGACATAACGATTACGCTGAGCACCGAGGGCCCGGATTTCATACTGTCCGTGGCCGACAGGGGTATGGGGATTATGCCCGATCAGATCCCCCACATCTTCGAGCGAAAATACCGCACCCCGCGTGGCGCCGGCTTTTCCGACGGCTCGGGGATCGGACTTTTCCTCGTGAAGCATTTCGTGGAACTCCACGGAGGGAGTGTGGCCGTGGAGAGCGCGGTGGGCGAGGGCTCGGTGTTCACTGTGCGTATGCCGCTAAAGACCGCATCGGGCGTGCTGGAGCCTAAGCCCCGCCGTGTGCGGGCTGAAATGCCCGTGCCGGATCCTTCGCGTCAGCGGGTGCTCGTGGCCGATGACAATGACGATGTGCTCACCTTTATCGGCACCTTGCTTGAACCGCGCTTCCAGTGCGTATTCGCCTCCGATGGCGCAAGTGCGCTGGAACTTGCCGGAGCCTTTCGCCCCGACCTCATTATCACGGACGAGAAGATGCCCCTAATGTCGGGGCTGGAGATGGTGCGGCGGCTCAAATCCTCGCCGGCCACAGCTTCCATATCCGTGATTCTGCTGACGGCCATGACGAGCACCGACCTCGAAAGCCGCAGCATCAGCGCAGGTGTGGACCTGTTCATGACCAAACCGTTCGACCCCTCGCTGCTTGTGGCGAGAGTGGAGAGCGTCTTGCGCCGCAAGGCCGAAATACGCCGCGCCGCCCGCATAGAGGAGATAACGGCTTCGCGGCCTCCTGAAAACGAAGAGACCGAGGCCGAGCGCATGCTGGCCCGTGTGTCGGGAATCGTAGAGGAAAATCTTGCGTCGGCTTCCTTAAGCGTGGCTTTTGTGTGCGAGCAGGCCGGGCTGCAGCCCAAGCAGCTTTATCGGCTCATAAAGAAATATCTGGACCTCTCGCCCGTGGAATATATCCGCAACATGCGGTTGGACCATGCTGCTGCCCTGCTTGCAGCCAAGGATCTGACGGTGAGCGAAGTGATGTACCGTTCGGGTTTCAATTCGCCCTCGTACTTCGCCAAGTGTTTCCGTCAGCGCTTTCATACCTCACCCGGGGAATATAACGGCGAGGCGTAGAGGCTGCCTTCAGGTTATGCCAAGCCTATCTTCAGAACGATCAGGAAGGCCGTGACCACCACAATCAGCACTGCGGCCGCGATGATGGAGGTGATTGCCGTGTTGCGCCACGCACCTGTCTTGCGGCGCACGGCAATGATGCCGGCAATAATGGCTGCCGCTGCAACGCACATTGCGTAATAGCCTGATGTATAGCCTAAGGCAACCCAAGCGGCTATGGCCAGGATAAGCGATAGCAAGGGGAGCCAGCCTGATTTTTTAGGTGCGGAGGCGGGTATGGACGTGGCCGGATTCTGTCCGGCAGCGGAATTGGTGTTTATCTCGGGATTCTTATCGTCGTTCATTGTAAGAGGGCGGGGGATAACAGTGCATTCAGCCGGTTAAGAGGGCTGTATAAATAAGACAAATTTTGCTAAAAAAGGTTTAATTGATGCGAAAAAATATTTTTCGGATTAAACTTCCGGCAGTGAAAACAATCTCAAATATTGCCGGCAGGGACAATAGAAATATTGATCTGAAAGGCCTCACAATCGATTAAACCATAATTCACTATCTATTCCTCACTCCAATGCAGGCACTTCGCAGCGCTTCCGCAACCCTCTTGTTTTTAATTCTTTTTTTATTGCCGTTTACCGCGCGGGCCTATACCCTCCGTGGCAGTGTGCTTGACGCCTCCACAGGCGAGACACTCATTCAGGCATCCGTGCGCGTTCTGAAGGCTAATGCCGATTCCACTCTCGTGAAAGGTGCTGTCACCAACACGCGCGGCCGCTTCCGCATTACCGACCTCCCCGAGGGGCGGTATATCGTGGAGACTTCATATGTGGGAATGGCCACGCAGACCCACGACATCAATCTGAAGGCCGACCTGACGCTCGACCCCATACGGCTGAGCGAGAACGCCATAGCGCTTAAGGAGGCTGTGGTGACCGGTATCCGCACTCCGGTGAAGGTCATGGAAGACACCATTGAATTTTCCGCCGAGAGCTACAAGACGCAGCCCAACGCCGTGGTGGAGGACCTGCTGAAGCGACTGCCGGGTGTGGAGGTGAGCTCCGACGGCAAGATTACATCCAACGGCAAGGAAGTGACGAAGATCCTCGTGGACGGCAAGGAGTTCTTCGGCGATGACCCCACGGTTGCGTCGCGCAACCTGCCCGTGAATATGGTGGAGAAGCTCCAGGTGGTGGATCGCAAGAGCGATCTCGCACGCCTGACCGGTGTGGACGACGGCGAGGAGGAGACCGTAATCAACCTTACCGTCAAGAAGAACATGAAGAACGGTTGGTTCGGGAATGTCGAGGGCGGATACGGATACGGCGATCAGAGCCGCTATAACGGTAATTTCAATGTGAACCGCTTCTGGAATGACAACCAGATAACTTTCCTCGGCTCGGCCAATAACATCAACGCACCCACATTCACCGACGGTGCCGGAGGACGTTTCCGTCGCTTCGGAGGCGACAACGGTCTGACAACCGCGCAGGCCGCCGGTGTGAATTTCAATGTGGGACGCGGCGAAATTTTCCGCGTGGGAGGCAATGTGATGTATTCGCACACCGACCGCGACACACGCACGCAGAGCTACCGCCGCTACAACCTGGCAGAATCGGATATTGAGCACACCGACTCGAAATCGGAGGCTCGCGACCGCGGACACAACATGCGAGGCGACTTCCGCGTGCAGTGGAAGCCCGACTCGATGAATACTTTTGACTTCCGCCCCAGTTTCTCGCTGAACTACAACGACTCGCGCAAGCTGGCCGAGTCGCAGACCTTCGCCTCGCTGGAAGGCTCGCCGGAGATGACGCGCTCGGTCAACCGCAGCAGCAGCGACGGCAGCAGCTATGAGTTCGGGGGCAACCTGATATACAATCACAATTTCCGCTCGCGTCCGGGACGCTCTTTCTCGGTACAGGCGCAATATCGCTACAGCAACGTGCATGAGGACGAGGATACATACTCCTGGAATAAGTTTTTCCTGCTCGACGGAGATATAGACGAGTACGAACAGCAGGCCCTGAACCGCACATGGACTTCCAACGTGAACGCGCGTCTCACATGGACCGAACCCATCGGGAAGGCTTCGCGAGGGAATTTCCTGAACTTTGCCTATCGATTCGCCTATCGCTGGAACAACGCCGACAAGATGACCTACGACCTTCCGCTTGAAGAGACGGACGATGAGTACGCGGGCTATGCCGCGGGCGACCCCGTGTTCAACGCGGAGCTCTCCAACCGATTCCGCAACAACTATATGAATCAGGATATCCGCGCCGGGTTCAAGCATGTCGACAAATCAAAGACCATAGACGCGGGCCTGTCGGTGGTGCCACAGATGAGCCGCAGCATCGATCTTATCAACTCGGCCAATAATCTTGAGCGCTGGGTGTGGAACTTCGCGCCATATCTGCGCATGCGCTTCAAGATGAGCAAGACACGCTCGATCAATGCGTTCTATCGCGGGCGGTCCTCCCAGCCCTCGATGTCGCAGATGCAGCCCGTGGCGGACGTTTCCGACCCCCTGAACATCGTGCAGGGTAACCCCGATCTGAAGCCGAGCTTCACGCACAACGTGAACCTTCGTTTCCAGGACTTCAATCAGGAGGTGCAGCGGTCGATTATGGCCATGGTGTTCGCAAACTACACGCAGAATTCGATTGCCTCGCGGACCATCTACGACAATGAGACGGGCGGCCGCACGACAACCTACGAGAACGTCAACGGCGTATGGAGCATGAGGGCAATGAACATGGTCAGCTTCCCCTTCCGCAACAAGGCCTTCACATTCAACAATCATCTCTTTCTCGACTATTCGCGCAGCGTGGGCTTCAACAACGGGCTGCGCAATGCGGCCGGTAGTTTCGGTGTGGGACTCATGCCCGGCATTGCGTGGCGTCCCGAAAATATCGAGGTGGAGCTGCGTCCGACCTATCGCGTGACCTCGCGCCGCAATTCCACGGCGCAGCAGAATGACCGAACCACCCACAGCTACGGCGGCTCGCTCTATGCCACTTATTACACACCCTGGGGTATCGTGCTGAATACCGATCTTGATTATCGCGCTACAGCAGGCTATGAGGCCGGATACAACGAGAATACCTGGATGTGGAACGCGTCGATCTCATATCAGTTCCTCCGCGACAAGTCCGCCACCGTGACGGTGAAGGGCTATGATCTCCTGGGACAGGTGAGCAATATCCGAACGCAGGATACAGGCAACTATTTCGAGGATACACGTTATAACGCCCTCACGCGCTACGTGATGGTTTCCTTCACTTACAAGTTCAATACCTTCGGCAAGGGTGGTCAGCCGGTCGACCGCAATGCACCCCGTTGGGGAGGTCCCGGGGGTCCCGGAGGACATGGCCCCGGAGGGCCCGGCGGCCGTCCGCCCATGCGCTGAATGTGCATAAGAGCTTGTTTGACAAGAAAAGCTCTTAGTCCCGCGGTCGGTTAAACAAAAATCCGGCCGCGGGCGTTCTATCTGCGAACCGCTCCGGATAACCTCGCCGGACGATGGAAAAAAAGATATGTCACAGACTTATGACCAGGCAATACGCAGCGCCGATGTGGTGCTTGTAGAATTTTATGCAACGTGGTGCCCTCATTGCAGAGCTATGGCCCCGATTGTCGATCAGGTAAAGGAAATTCTCAGCGACTCGGCTGTGGTGATTCAGCTTGATGTGGACCGCAATCAGGAAGCCGCCGACGCCGAGAAGGTAGAAGGCACGCCCACCTTTATCCTCTACAAGAAAGGACAGCAGGTTTGGCGTCATGAAGGCGAGATCGACGGCAATGTGCTCCTGCAGAAGATCCAGTCTGTAATGTAAGCACATTGTAGACTATGACTCGTTCGCTATTCACAGCATTATTGTCGGCACTCGGAGTGCCCCACACGGAGACATACTCCTGTGAGGCCTTCGAGAGCATGACTTTCAAGAGCCTGTTCGGGCTCACGAAGCTCTTGCAGACCTACGGAATCGAGTCCGAAGGCATGCGTTTCGACGACAAGGCTGCCGCCTATGCAGAGCTGCCGGCCCCGGTGCTCGTGCAGCTGGATGGTTGTTTTGCTGTCGTCGAGAGCAAGGACGGTGAAGGAGTCAGATATAAGAGTCCTGACGCTCCCGCAGGAGCCCGAATGGACAAGGCCACTTTTCTGAAACGATGGACCGGAGTGGCGCTTATAGCCTATCCGACTGCCGCTTCGTCGGAACCAGATCTTCGCGCTCACCGATTCTCGGAGATGATACGCCGCCTTGTGCCCTGGGGCATATGGATTGCCGCACTTGTGGTGCTCGGAGGGCTGGGTTGGTATAGCGGTACCTTCGCGCATCCCGCAAGCGCCGTGCTTCTTGCCCTGAACATCTTCGGGCTCTATGTTTCGGTGATGCTCGTGCAGAAGAGCTCGGGCATACACACGGCCGGTGCCGACCGAGTGTGCTCGATTATCGAACGTACGGGCTGCAATACGGTTCTCTCCACCAATGCCTCCAAGCTTGGTGGCGTGGTGAGCTGGAGCGCCGTGGGCTTCGGATATTTTTCCGTGAACACGCTTGCCATTCTCCTGGCGCCGGAGACCGTTTGGGCCGTGGCGCTCCTGAATCTGTTCTGTCTGCCTTTCTCGTTCTGGAGCGTGTGGTATCAGCACTTCCGCGCCGGCGCATGGTGCACACTCTGTCTGCTGGTGCAGGCAACCCTGTGGGCCATCTTCATCACCGACCTCTTTGGCGGACTCATTCACCTGCATTGGCAGCTGTGGATGCAGCCTGTGATTCTGGTGGCTGCCTATGTGCTTGTGGTGCTGACTACAAACAAACTTAGCGCGGCTTTCGAGAAGGTGTATAATAAATCATAAATCCGGAGCGTTATGAAAGAAATTCCACATAAAACATATTCCGGCGCAGTGAAACTCACTGCCATGGAAATGAACAACTTGCATTTCAAGACCTTTGGGCCGGCCTCGGCGGTGAAGCCGTCGTGAGCCACGCGCAAATAATATTTCATACATCACACTTATGCCGACTGTATCCCTTCGCGGGCAGGAAATGCCCGCTTCTCCTATCCGGAGGCTCGTGCCGCTGGCCGATGAGGCTATGCGCAGGGGCACGAAAATCTATCGTCTGAATATCGGACAGCCCGACCTCCCCACACCGCCCGAAGCATTCGAAGCCCTCCGCCATGTGGACCGCAAGGTGCTCGAATACAGTCCTTCGGACGGGTTCCTGTCTTTGCGCGAGAAGCTGAAGGAGTATTACCACCGTTTCAATATCGATGTCGACACGGAGGATATAATCGTCACATGCGGCGGGTCTGAGGCTGTGCTGTTCGCATTCATGGCCTGCCTTGATCCCGGCGATGAGATTATTGTGCCCGAACCCGCATATGCCAACTACATGGCTTTCGCAATCTCGGCCGGAGCGAAGATCGTGACGGTGCCTTCGAGTATCGATGACGGCTTCCGTCTGCCGCCTGTGGAGAAGTTCGAGGCGCTCATCACGCCCCGCACGAAGGGCATCCTTATCTGCAACCCGAATAACCCGACGGGTTATCTCTATACGATGAAGGAGATGCTCCAGATCCGCGACATGGTCAAGAAATACAATCTTTATCTCTTCTCCGACGAGGTCTATCGCGAGTTCTGCTATACCGGTGCTCCCTATATCTCGGCCTTCCATCTGCCGGGGATCGAGGAGCAGGTGGTGCTCATCGACTCCGTCTCGAAGCGCTACAACGAGTGCGGCATCCGAATCGGTGCCCTGATTACCAAGGACAAGGAGCTGCGCAAGACGGTGATGAAGTTCTGTCAGGCGCGTCTTAGCCCGCCCCTTCTGGGGCAGATCGTGGCCGAGGCCAGTATCGATGCCTCTCGCGAGTATATGCTCGACACATACAACGAATATGTGGAGCGCCGCAATCTGCTCATCGACGAGATAAACAAGATTCCGGGCTGCTATTCGCCCATCCCTATGGGTGCGTTCTACACGGTGGCAAAATTGCCGGTTGACGATGCCGACAAGTTCTGCCAGTGGTGTCTGCGAGACTTTGAGTATGAGGGTCAGACTGTCTTCATGGCGCCTGCCTCGGGCTTTTACTCCACGCCGGGCCTTGGGCGCGACCAGGTGCGCATAGCCTATGTGCTGGAGAAGGACGAGCTCCGCGCCGCCATGCAAGTCCTCCGCAAAGCCCTCGAAGCCTACCCCGGCCGAAGAGAATAGCATTTAATTAAAATATGAGCATTGATATTGATTACATACGAAACATTGCGTCGAATAATGAGGGCGTTGATGTCGAGTTCAAGGAGAGTACCGGGCAGTTAAACCGCGGGATGGAGACTTTATGCGGCATGGTAAATGGCCGTGGTGGTATAGTGGTGTTTGGAGTCAATAACAGAGGAAAGATAATAGGACAAGAGATTTCTGATAAGACTACTCGCGAAATAGGAGAGGCACTCCGACGGTTTGACCCTGCTTTAGACATTCAGCCGCAATATATAAAACTGGATGATTCAGAAAAATATCTGATTGTCTTTTGCACAAACGGCATGGATAGCCACAAGCCATATATGTGGGATGGCAAACCGTATCAGCGGCACGATAGCGTTACTACCGTGATGCCGAGAGAATGTTTCCTTCGATTATATGAGGAACAAACTGGATTAACCTATAAGTGGGAGCGCAAGGTAAACTTAAGTCTTACAATCGCTTCGCTTGATGACGATTTAATACACAGGGTTGTGGAAGGAGGTATCCGTCGCGGTAGATTAAGCGATGAAGCAAAGAATGACAGCACCTCGAAAATACTTAGTCGTCTGAAACTTTTACAAAATGGGGCTGTGAGAAATTCAGCTGCTATTTTGTTTGGTAAGGATTTGACAGATTATCCTCAGTCGCTTCTTCGACTTGCGCGGTTCAGAGGTGTCGATAAAAGGGAGTTCGTTGATAACAAGCAGATATACGGCAACATCTTTGATTTGGCTTCGGTGGCAATGGATTTCTTTTTCAAGCACTTGTCATTGACAGGGACAACGCATAACCGGATAGAACGAGAGGATGCATTGGAAATTCCCTACGACGCGCTCCGCGAGGGTGTTGTCAATGCCCTATGTCACCGCGCGTGGCAACAGGAAGCAAGCACAATTGGCATTGCTATCTATGACGATCGTGTCGAAATAGAGAATGCAGGGAGATTTCCGGCAACCGTATCTCCTCGGCTTCTGGAAGCAGATGACGATAATACATCCTTACCGCCAAATCCTGATATTGCCAATGTTATGTTCATTGGAGGCTTGATAGAACATTGGGGTCGCGGTTTGACAATGATGAGTAAGGAGTGTGAGAAAGCCGGACTGCCTAAGCCCGAGATAAAAGACAATGGCTTTATGGTTAAGGTAACATTCGCTCGCCCCAGAAATGTAAACAGGCCAGAGGCCGAACACCGGTTGAACACCAGTCAGACACCAGTTGAATACCAGTTTGATAATATTTCGCTTGCTTTAGTGACCTTAATCAGAGTGATAGGCGAAAATTGGTATTCTGCGAAGGAACTAAGGGAAATAATGGGCTTTAAGTCCAAAAGTTCTTTCATAAAAAATTACTTGCGGCCCGCACAATATTTCGGAATCATTCAATTGGAGGATACAGAGAATCCACATTCTCCCAACCAACGATATGGTTTGACGGAAAAAGGCAAGCTGATCCTAAGCCAAAAGAAGAAATAATTTCCCTTTATGCCGAGTGAGAAAGGGTACGGGGCTGTCTGACAAGCGTCAGACAGCCCCGTGCATGTTTGATCAGCCTTTATATCAGCGGATGTAGAGCTTGGTTGCCTGCTTGCCCTGAACGCGGATGTAGAGGCCCTTGGAAGGATTCTCTACGCGTACGCCCTGCAGGTTGTAGTAGACGGGCTCTGCCGTTTCGACTTCAATGTCCTCGATGCCCGAGGCGCCGGGCTGAACCTTGAGTGTGAGCGCGTTCGTGTCGACCGTAAAGGTGTACGATCCGGGAGCGATGCGCCACGACGTTCCGTTGGGGAAGCCCATGGTGTAGCTGCCTGCACCCGAGATGGTGTAGTAGTCGGCGATGGTATTGCCGTTCGCATCAGGTTCGGGGAGCTCGCTGTTGAGAGCCGAGCCGTAGCGCTGGGCATTGAATGTTTCCCAGTCGGCCGGACCGGCGCTGAGAGATACTGCAAAGCCGAAGTATACATATTCTGCGCCCGTGAGATCGCCGGTGTAGGTGTATACGCCGTTGGAGCCGAACATCTTTTCGCCCAGGTTGGTCTTCCAGCCGCCGGCGGGTTCACCGATGAGATATATGAACTCGTTGCCGGGTACAACGATGGGATCGTCATTGCCGCCGCCGTATTCGCCCTGGTCGCCACTGCGCGAGTAGACGTGGTTGGCCACAGCCACGAAGTCGGGAGTTTTGGTTGCATCACCGTCGCCTGCGTTGAAGAGGATGCCGGTGGTGCCTGCAGGTACTTTGTATACCCATATGTTGCCCTCGACCTTGCTCATGGCTACGCCGGGCCATTTGCTTTCGGAGCTGCCCCAGTAGTGGATAGTCGGAGTGGCCCACTGTGCGGAGCTGTTGTCCCAGTATACGTTGAAGTCTGTGCCGGGATTGACGATAGGATCATCGTTGCCGCCCGGGGTGTAGACGCCCTGATCGCCGCTCTGTGTATATACGTGGTCGGCCACGGCCACGAAATCGGAAGTCTTGGTTGCATCGCCGTCGCCTGCGTTGAAGAGTACGCCGGTGGTGCCGGCGGGCACCTCATAAACCCATATGTTGCCTTCGACCTTGGTCATGGCTACGCCGGGCCAGGTGCTGGCCGTTGCGCCCCAGTAGTGGATGGTCGGAGTTGCCCACTGCGCGGTGCTGTTGTTCCAGTAAACCTTGAACGAGTCGCCGGGGGGGA